>JBGPWS010000161.1:0-9906 GCA_041492345.1 Pyrinomonadaceae bacterium
TCGAACGAGTGCAACATCGAGTCCGACGCGGCGGCCACGACATCGCCGCCGAGCACATCCATCGGCGCTTTGAACACAGCCGTTTGAACCTCATCGAGCTGCTGCCGCAAATCACCGCCTTGCGCGTTTACGACAATAGCGAAAACCGCGATCCAGCCGCCGGCAAAACACCCACGCCAAAGCTATTGTTGCGCATGGAACGCGGAACAATCCTTCAACCGCGAGATCTTAGACAAACCCCGCAATGGGCGAAGCCGATCGTCGCAGCCGCCCTCAAGTTGAGACTTCGCTGATTTTCACAACGCGGCGGACGCCGCGAACTCGATGCGTACGCAGCCGTGGTTTAGGTTGACGGATTTTTCATGCGCCGGTGCGATGCTGGCGTATGGGATCGTGTGAGACATTTTCCGGAACCTGGCTTAGTCATCTCCAACATTTCTCGGAGCGCCAGCCAAGTCCCCAGCGATTTCACCGAATTGTTCTAGCGCCGCCTGGAGGTCTTCCAAAATATCAGCGGCGATGATCTCTGGAGCGGGGAGATTAGCCGAATCCTCGAGGGATTCGTCCTTAAGCCAGAAGATGTCCAGGTTGACCTTGTCGCGTTTGACGAGTTCGTCGTACGCGAAGCACTTGAAGCGTTCGCTCTCGGTCCGCTGGTGGCGGTTTTCAGTGTGATAACAAGCGACGAAGTCGTCGAGGTCCGCTCGCTTCAGTTGGTTTTCTTTCAACGTGAAATGCTTGTTCGTCCTAAGATCGTAAATCCAAAGTTTTTCAGTCCACGCTCTTTCCAGCGCTGGTTTACGCTCGAAGAAAAGCACGTTCGCCTTCACGCCTTGGGCGTAAAAGATGCCCGTGGGCAGGCGAAGAAGCGTATGCACGTCCGCTTGCTTGAGCAGTTCGCGGCGAACCGTCTCTCCCGCACCGCCTTCGAAAAGAACATTATCCGGCACGACGATCGCGGCCTTGCCATGTTGTTTCAGAATCGTAAACACATGCTGCAAGAAGTTGAGCTGCTTGTTGCTGGTCGACGCCCAGAAGTCGTCACGATGTATCGTCAGGCTTTCCTTCTCAGCTTTTCCTTCTTCGTTGACAATGGTCACGCTACTCTTCTTGCCGAAGGGCGGATTGGTCATCACCATCTCGTAATATTTGCCGCCATGGCTGCCGAGCGCGTCACGCACTTCGATGGGCACCTCGTCGGCACCGTCTGCGCTGATGCCGTGCAGCAGCATGTTCATGCAACACAGCCGCGCCACACCGTCCACCAGTTCGACGCCCCAAAGAGTTTCCGTCGCCAGTCGCTTTTTCTGCTCACGGTCCAGTTGGTACTGCTTGGGATCGGACAAGTAGTTGTATGAAGCCAAAAGAAACCCGCCCGTGCCACAAGCTGGATCGCAGATCGTCATCTTCGGTTCGGGCCGCATCACGTCGACAATCGCCGCGATCAACGGACGAGGCGTAAAATATTGTCCCGCGCCACCTTTCACGTCCGCCGCGTTCTTTTCTAGAAGACCTTCATAAGCGTCGCCCTTAACGTCGGCGGACAGTGAAGTCCACTGTTCTTTATCGATCAGGTCGACAATCAGCCGCCGCAGTTTCGCCGGGTCCTGAATTTTGTTCTGCGCCTTGCGGAAGATAACACCGAGCATGCCCTTCTCTTTGCCGAGCGTCTCCAGCAGATGGCGATAATGAATTTCTAGCTCGTCGCCGTCCTTGGCGAGCAAGCTGGCCCAGTCGAAGCCTTTGGGAATAGGAGAGCGTTTGTTGAAAGGCGGCTTGCTCTGCTCGTCCGCCATTTTGAGAAAGAGCAGAAACGTCAACTGCTCGACGTAGTCGCCGTACGACAGCCCGTCATCGCGCAGGATGTTGCAGTAGTTCCAGAGTTTCTGGACGAGTTGGGATGATTGGTCCATCGGGCCTGCTAATACCTCGTGTCTATGAAATACCCTTTAAGTCCAGAGCATTTGTAGCCATGCTTATCTTTATGAAGACGCAGAACGGAATCATGTTTTTTATGATAAAATTTCTTTCCGCAGTAGAAGCATTCGTAAACGTACGTTGGACCAAATGTATTCCATCTTGCATAACTCGTGCGCGGTCGGCTAACCCTTGGAATTCTACTGGTACTACGCTCGATCGGGGGAGCGGAAACTGGGCCGGAGGTCGAAAGTTCAACTAGATATCTCGGAGTAAATGAAACAGAAGACGCTTCCGCACCTTGTATCCGATCTACTCGGTAGGACCTGGCTTCACCGGTATTGTGCCTAACAGAATATAATAGCAAGTGACCATCACGAGTGCGCCGCAAAGAGTACGGTTCGATCAGCCTTTTGGTCCCTTGGTAAGATAGATTCACGCACAAACGGTTTGACGCTGCAAATCGAACAATTTCCAGTGGAACCGACGAACTCCAAGTTTGGACCATGTCTGGCGGCCGCCAACTTTCATCAATACCAGTATCCATTGTGGGGATTGCTGAGCGTTCAATCCTTTCAATCGCTCCGTACAGCCACTCGAATACCGCCGGGAGTTCACTCCAAAATTGATCAAAAGGCGGTAGTGCCGGCAGCTGGTGCGTCAGCATATTCGCCCATTCAGATTCTAACTCGGTGCGACCAACGTGCTCCATGAACTCTTGTATCGTAGGGGTAGAAATCCCCTTGAACTCACATTTCTTATTCAACGTAGCGATCACGATGTTCCGTTCAGGCCGAAATGTTTCGTGTCGATACAAGTGCACGACGTCATATAAATCACGCGGTCGGAGTCTTTCCTTCAGAGCCCGCGTTTTTTCAGCAAAAACCTCTTCAAACGCATAACACAAAATCTCTATCCCTCCCGGTGGATTGTCCGAATATGGATGATGTACTTTACGCATCACCGGCTGGAGAACTAAGACTTCATCAGCGGTTATATCTAGCCTAACCCGCGGTAAATCCCCACCCATTCCCATCGGCCCCCGGAAGGCTATTCGACCCTCAACGGAAATCCCGCCACGCGGATTCCGATTAACGTCAAAACGGATCAACTCCCTTGGAATCTCGATACCCGTTGCCTCGTAAATCCAACCAGAAATCTCTGCGAACGCTTTAGTAAGAAAATCTTTGTTTAATTGGTTCGAATCCGTGATGGTAAAATCTAAGTCTTCGGAGAAACGATAAGTTTCGAAAAAGCACTTTTTCAGGCACGTGCCACCCTTGAAGATCCAGCTTGCGCTCAATTCTTCATGATGACCAATCCCGGCCAGGAGCCAGCCCAGTACATAATCTTTCTCGACAACATTTGGTGCTAATCCGAGCTCTCTGGAAAAGTCGAGCACTTCTCGTTTATCAATCACTTAGGTGTTCCCTTTGCCCAATTTTCCGGAACCCATAAACGCCATCTCGTAATAAGCCGATCAGCAGTCACCGATGGATCAACTTTCGAGTTGCCTTTTGTCATTCGTGATTGACACTGATCGATGAGTTCTGTCTCGTCCGAAGCAAATCGCTCCAATAGGAAACCTAATCGTTTAAAAACGGCGCCGTTATCGAGTTGATCAGCATACTCAAGCAGCTGTTTTGTGTTCTTGTTATCGGACCTGAGGTAACTGACCAGAATATCAGATGTCGAACGTAGTCCTCCTCCGAGTCGTGGAGTGTCCAACAGATCGAGCACCGTACGTGTCGGATCTGAGACCGAAACCTTCACTTTCCCTCGCCAAACAGCTTTCAACCCAAACATCGCTCTGGGCATAACAGTTCGCAGCAGAAACTTTGTTCCTTTTATGTTTGGTGCGCGATCCCTGGGTTTCTGTGTGGTGATAACAACAACAGTCCGGAATACTTGTTCCGTAAGACCCCAGTGCTCTGCCGCGCTCCATCCACCGATGTAGCAAGGAGCAAATAGCCTATCAGCAATTATCCAAGCATCTTCTAGAGAAACATCGGCGGTTCGTGATTCCAGAGGCACAGGAATATACAAACCTCGACGCACACGTGAAAGCCATCCGCTCTTTCGCCATCTGGCCAACATTTTCGCAGCATCAACGGCAGAAACGGAGAGGATTTTGGAAGCGTCCTTGACAGAGATAGTCCCCCTCGTATTGCGTAGCAGCGACGAGAGTCTCTCCCTATCGATTCTTCCGAGTCCTGATAAAGATTCCATAGTATATCTATTGAGCGATAATTCTCTGAATAGATGAATTACAGCATATCGAATGTACCACCGAGAGACAAACGCACACACTATTTATGCAGTAATTCATCTATCACACGAACTATCACGCAATGATTACAATGGGTTTTCAGATCAGTGTGCCACTGAAAGCTTGCTGCAAAATCGACTGGCGGAGGCGGGTGGCGCGCTGGACGTTGGCGTTCACGACTGCTTCCAGTTCCTCCACCACACTCAAGCGGCGCTCGACTTCCGCCACGATCCGCGTCTGCTCGGCGAGGGGTGGGAGCGGGACAAGCAATTCTCCGAATCGCTTCTGAGTGAGATTCACACCGCTGTCGCTGATCCCGGTCTTGAGCTTGTTCACCTCGTCAACGATGTGGGGAGCGTTCAGCACTAATTCGAGAAACGCTGGATGTGCGACGGTCGGTTTGCACCGGAGGCGATACGCTTTGTCGCAGAGCATCAATCGTGGTCGTGAGCTTTTGACGAGACACGCCACTCCGACGCGAGAACGAGGGCCAGCCCGCGTCACAAGCAAGTCCCCCGGCGCAAGCTCAAGGTGTTCACGCGGCTTCAGCGCCGCAGGTAACGTCTTGTTCTCCTCTTCAAGGAAACGAAGGTTCTGAATGGCGGTTGTCTTGATGACTGCCCAAGTCGTGTTGCTGTTCGACGGTTCGTTTTCGCACTTCGGACTCCAGCCCTGGTCCATCGTTTGAATCGCGGTGGCAATTTGTTTCTGCGGCCATTCGGCTTCGGTGGGGACGAGTTTTCCTTCGCAGGCGGATTTGAGAACTGCGGCACGGTAGCGTTTGAGATTGGCCTGCACGCGCCGCAAGCCTGCGACTCCCGCGTCTAGCCGAGTGAGTTGCTTCTCGATCTCCGCCACGATCTCGCGCTGCTCATCGAGGGGTGGAACGGGTAGCGGAATGGTTCCGAGATTCTTTCGGGAAATTCGTTTTCGTGTGGAGCCGGACTGAAGCCCATTTATCACGGCACGAAACGGTAGTGCATTCACGAACCATGTGAGCCAGCGGTGGTCGAAATCGCCGTTATTGGATCGAATGATGCAGACATCAACTGCTGTGACTGAGCGCTTTCGATCACCGGGGAAGATGCATGCTCGACCCAGCGGGTCTGGCATACGTGCAATAATCACATCCCCCGGTTCGAGGAAGGTACATCTTAATTCCGCGGCCTTCGCACTGGTAAGAAAGCGAGCCGACCTGTCGCGATAATTTCCGTCACCGATATCAGCGAGCTGAACGAGGCGAACATCACTGTTAGGATCTTGGTCTTCGGTCTCGATCCAATCCCCGTCGCAGAAGATTCCCTTGTCACCAACGAGATCTGGGATTGTGCGCCATCTCCAGTCTTTGGGTAGTTCGTAATCTCCTAGCTCGCTCATGCCGCCAAAACCTCGTTGAGTTCATCCAACAACTTCGGAAGCTCGGAACCAAACAGATGGTGCGCTTTACCCAGTCCACCGCGCTGGCTGAATGGCGCATAGTTGAAATCATTTGTTTCGATGCTAATTGCCGTCGCGATATGATCGCGGATTAGTTCGAGCCATGCGCGCTGCTCGGGAGAGAACATAATATCCTTAGCAATGTTTCTTTCGATCCACTCGATGAAACGCTGATGGACCGTCTGCGCAAACGGCTCAAGAACCTGCTCGCGTTCGAGCGCGAAGCGGACGAGCGCCACGAGGTCGGCGAAGCGGCCGGCTTGGGAACGTCCTTTAACTTTCTTCGGTGCGACGGCGGCGAAAGCGTTCCACAGATTGTCCTCGGTCCAGGCGGCGTGTTCTTCTCTGAGCTTTTTCTCCAGTTCTTTGAGCATCGGCTCGGTGAGCCGGTGGCGGTACGGCCGGCTGTACAGAAGCTGGAGCGCGGTGATCTCGGCTTTGTGCTTTTCGATGTAATCGCGAAATGATTTCGTCACTTGCTCAGCGTTTTGCGTCGTCTGCTGCGACGCGCCGGCGAAGAGCACGCGGTCGCGGGAGATCACGTCGATCACCTGCTCGCTGGTTTGGTGAATTTTTATCAAGAGCTGGCGCAGCGCGGGATTGCCCGCTAACGGCGCGACGGCTTCTTGCATCAGCTTAGCTTGCGCCGCCTGTAAATCTTTTTCCGTCGGCTGAAAGTACGGGTCTTTACCTTCCTTGGCTTTGGCTTCGATCGTGTCGGGATTGGTCGAAGCGAGGATCACTTGGGCAATCTCGCAAAGCGTCTGACCTTTGGCAGTCGCGCGGACTTCAGCGGCGAGCGCTTCGTCGAATCGGTTCTCCAAACGCACGAGGCGACCGGCGAGGCTTTCGAGCGCTTCGGGCTCGCGATTACCGAGGGCGACGGCGTCGAGCAGTTTGTCGAACGAGACCGCGCGCTTTTTCTCCAGCGGGCGGGAGTCGGTCATATCGCGCTCGCAGACACCGACGGCATCGACGATAACGAAGCGGTTCTTGCGCTTGATGCCGGGATTGACCTGCTCCATCTCGGTTTCCGAGATCACGCGCACGCCGCGGCCCTTCATCTGCTCGAAGAAGCCGCGCGACTTCACCGAGCGCATGAAGAAGACCACCTCCAATGGCTTAACATCAGTGCCTGTCGCGATCATGTCGACGGTGACGGCGATGCGCGGGAAGTAGCTATTTCGAAACCTTTGGATCAGCGTCTTGGGATTCTCTCCCGTCGTCAGGTAGGTGATCTTTTTACAGAAGTCGTTGCCCTTGTCGAAGACCTCGCGGCAGATGTCGACAATATCCTCGGCGTGGGAGTCGTCTTTAGCGAAGATCAGCGTCTTGGGCACGTCAGTGCGTCCGGGAAAGATTTCCGTGAACAGCTTGTCGCGAAAAGTCTGGAGCACCGTGCGGATCTGGTCTTTCGCCACGACATCGCGGTCGAGCTGGCCGGCCTCGTATTGGAATTCATCGTCGAGCTGCTCCCAGCGTTTCTTGCGCGTCTGGCGGTCGCGCTTGTCGACGTAGAAACCGGCGTCGATCTTGGAGCCTTGCGAAGTGATCTCGGTGTCGATGCGGTACACGTCGTAGTTGACGTTGACACCGTCGGCGACCGCCTTTTCGTGGTTGTATTCCATGACGAGATTCTGATTGAAAAAGCCGAAGGTTTGTTTCGATGGCGTCGCGGTGAGGCCGATGAGATAAGCGTCGAAGTATTCCAGCACCTGGCGCCACAGGTTGTAAATCGAGCGGTGGCACTCGTCGGTGATGATGAAGTCGAAGCTCTCGATCGGAAAGTTTGGGTTGTACTCCACGGGAAGCGGCTCTTTGTAGAGCGACTCGGCGGCATCGATGCGCAGGTCGTCCAGGTCGGGCGGCGGCTCGGCTTCGCCTTTGAGCATGGAATAAAGACGCTGCACCGTGCTGATAACCACGCGGGCGGAAGTATCGAGCACATTGCTGGTCAGAGGCTGAACGATGAACTCTTGAGTGAACTTAAAGTTATTGACGGGCGACTCGAACTGGTCAAATTCCTTAAAGGTCTGCTCGCCGAGATTGCCGCGGTCGACGAGGAACAGAACGCGGCGCGCGCCGGCGTTTTTGATTAACCGATAAGTAAAATTCACCGCCGTGAAAGTCTTACCCGAACCGGTCGCCATCTGGATCAACGCGCGCGGTTTGTTCGCGGCGAAAGATTTTTCCAAGTTGGTGATCGCTTCGATCTGCGCTTTCCAGAGCTTGTCGGTTACAAGCGGCGGTAACTCCCGGAGACACTGATTGAGCTGCTTCTCCGCCTGAGCCCACTTCAGCAAAGTGTCCGGTTGATGAAAAGCAAAAACATTCCGGCTGCGCGGCTCGGGATCGAGACGGTTGGTGAAGCGCGTCTCAGTGCCGGTGGATTCGTAGGAGAAAGGCAGCGGCGAACGCCAGGCGGGAATACCGAAGGGCACGCCTTTGACGTATTTCTCCGACTGCTCTTCGACGCCGATGAGCGAATGGCCCGACGGTTTCGCCTCCACCGTGCCGATCGCTTTAGCGTCGACAAACAAAGTGTAGTCCGGCTCGCCGGTCTTAAAGGACAGCTCGCGCACCGCGACACCGCGCTGGCTTTGCAGGTTGACGGACGATTTGTCCTGCACCTGCCAACCGCAACGATTGAGCAGTGCGTCAATTTTTATTCGGGCAAGTTCCTCGGGCTCGGGCATGGGTTCATGACTTCGGAGAATCGTAAAGTTCTACGAATCATACGCGAAACATCGGCGCGTGGGCAAGGCGTCGGCAAAAGTGAGCTAGGACGCAAAAAAGGTCGGATTATTCGCTGGTGCCCGGAGCCGGACTCGAACCGGCACAGACCTTTCGGTCCGAGGGATTTTAAGTCCCTTGTGTCTACCTATTCCACCATCCGGGCTGGGACGGGATCCGACAAGCAATTTCTAGCACAAAATGCTTGACCGGAAAATGCGAAGGCCTCTCGCGGGAGAGGCCTTCTTTGAATGAGCTGACTTTTTAAACAAACAACGGCGCCAGGACCAGCGTGATCGTGGCCAGGAGCTTGATCAATACGTGGAGACTGGGGCCGGCGGTGTCTTTGAACGGATCGCCCAAGGTATCGCCGACCACCGCGGCCTTGTGCGGATCGGAACCTTTGCCGCCGCCCTCGAACTGGCCGCTCTCGATAAACTTCTTGGCGTTATCCCAAGCACCGCCGCTGTTATTGAAAAAAGTCGCCAGCAAAATTCCAGTGATCGTACCGACCATCAAGAACGCCGCCACGGCCTCGGCGCCGATGCCGAACATACGGAAAACCAGACCGACGGCCACCGGCATGGTCACCGCGAGTAGACCGGGAACGATCATCTGCTTTAGCGCGCCGACGGTAACGATATCGACACAGAGACGGTAATCCGGCTTCACCGTGCCCAGGAGAATGCCGGGATTCTCTTTGAACTGCCGGCGCACCTCGTTGATGACAGTAAAGGCGGCTTTGCCGACGGCGCGAATCGCGAAAGAGGAAAACAGAAAAACCAGCATCGCGCCGAGGAGTCCACCGACAAACACTTCCGGCTTGGCGATGTTGACGACTTCTAAAGGATGACCGTAATGGGCAACTTCATCGAGATAAGCGGAAAACAGCAAAAACGCCGCGAGCGCCGCCGAGCCGATGGCATAGCCCTTGGTAAGCGCCTTGGTGGTGTTGCCAACGGCATCGAGACGGTCGGTCTTGCGGCGCACTTCTTCGGGCTGGCCGCTCATTTCAACGATGCCGCCGGCGTTGTCGGTGATCGGACCGAAAGTATCCATGGCTAAGATGTAAGCCGCGGTGCCCAACATACCCATGGTCGCCACCGCGGTGCCGAACAAGCCGGCATGCTTTACGCCGCTGTTCAGTCCAAGATAGTATGAGGTGATAATCGCCACGGAAATCACCAGTACCGGAATCGCCGTACACTCGAGGCCGACCGCGATACCGGCAATGATGTTGGTCGCCGCCCCAGTCTTGGATGCCTCGGCGATTTCTCTGACCGGCCGGTATTTGTACTCGGTATAATATTGAGTGATGTAAACGAAGGCCTGAGCCATCAAGATGCCGACAACGCCGCATAGGAAGAAATAGAACCACGCCGACTCGGCTTCCGGATACTTCGACACATCGACCGCGAGCAGCCACTTGGAAGTCACGAAAAAGCCGGCCACCGCGAGCAAACTCGTCACATAGTAGCCACGGTTGAGGGCGGCCATGGCATCGCCGTCTTCCTCGGTGCGGACAATCATGATACCGACGATCGAGGCGA
>JBGPWS010000198.1:0-8736 GCA_041492345.1 Pyrinomonadaceae bacterium
GCTCCGGGTATGCGTGACCTTGCCCGCCTTGGCAAGATTCAAAAGGTCTCAATTCCGGCTTCTGTTAGAATGCGCACGGCATCTCTTATTCAAGAATCTAGCTTTTCATAATCTATTTGATTTTCCAACAACACAACATTACCTACTACGCCTTTTCTGTTTCTGTTGACATCTATTTCAGATAGGAATAGAAGCAAGGCACCAAACGCATGCTGGCGTAGTTGTGATCCTTGTTGCCGGCGCACCTTCGCTAAGATCTGTGAATCGTATTTCATCCAGAGGCATATGACAATTGACCTCGTTGATAACGGCGTAACCGGCTTCAGCCATTGCATCGGCAAGCGCCTTCTCTAAGCCCGAAGCGATGTCACACAGTTCGACATACTTCTCGATGGGTTTACCATCAAAGAGAGGACCATAAACGTGAAAGCGAAAGCTACATTCTTCTGGATCGATCTTACTCTTGCAATCGTTCGCTCAATTGAAATGACCGGCGTCTCAGGCACCGCGGTTCTGTTAGCTCCCGAGATGCAGCAGATGATCCGCCTGATGGCCGATCCCGAGATCCACGGTGTCGTCGCGCGCGAGTTTTCGAGATTGATGCGGCCGGAAAACTATGCTGACTACGCGTTGCTCCAGGTCTTTGTTGACACGCAAACGATTCTATATCTCCCGGAAGGCCCGATAGATTTTGCTAGTACCGACGGGCGGCTAATGGGGACGCTAAAAGCTGCGATGGGCGGTGTCGAGCGAATGGAGATGCTTCGCAAGGCGTGGAACGCGCGAGAAGAAAAGCGACGCCGGGGTGAGCTGGCCCAAGCAAGAATCTGTTTACCGTTTGGAGTCGATAACGATGGCAAGGATCGCTGGTGGTTCACACCGGACGCTGAACGAGTCCGTGAGGCTTTTAGGTTAGTTCTAGCGGGCGACACAAGCTATTTCTCGATAGGCAAACAGGTGAACATCGAGGCACACTCTCTCGCCTACATGCTTAAGAATCCAATCTATACCGGATGGAGGGTAATCGATAAGAAGAGGGACATGACCGCAGCCGGAAAGTATCTGACCAAAAACGGCAGACAGGGAGATCGAAGAAAGATTCTGAGGGCGCCGGATGAAGTGATCCGGGTTCAGGTGATCGATCAACCCCTAATTTCACAAGAAGATTTCGATCTTGTTCAGAGAATTCTGGGGATGAAACGGTCGTTTCACTGGCGCACGTCCGCGAACTATAAGCAGAGGTTCACTTACAGCGGCTACCTGGATTGCATCTGTCAAAGCCGGGTCTATACGAAGTATCGCAGAGATGATTATTACGTCTGCAAAAACAGGTGCGGAGCGAAGTACATGAGGCGTGACAGACTTGATCCCTATCTTGATGGACTCTTCGCAAAGCAATTGAGCAGCGAAACATTTCTCAGGCGCATCGCGCAGGCAAAGAAAAAGCCTCAGGCAAACATCGAGCAGATCAGGAAACAGATCGATGCTTTGGCTGGTAAGAGGGAGAGAGTTTTAGATACATACTTCGAGGGTGTGATAACCGGGACCGAGCGCGACAAGAAGATCGCGGAAATCGAAAGGGAGAAACAAGTCTTCTCGGATCTACTTGCCCGCGAAGAACCCGCACGGCAAATTGACGTTGAGACATTGGCCCAACAGTTCAAGGTATTTCGGCAATTCGATCTATTGAGTCGCGACCAGAAACGTAGATTATTGAACACGATAACACCGCGGATCGTGGTCGCAAACTATCAGGTGGAAGGAATGTTTTGCGCTACTGGCGGAAGCCCTATGGACACGGATTCATCGCTGCCGCCAGCATGAAGGAAGCCGGGAAAGTCAGGGACATTGCCGCGCGGCTGATCGTCACCTTCTGATCTTCGAGCGGTTGGCGCAGAACCTCCAGCACGCTGCGATCGAATTCCGGCAGCTCGTCCAGAAACAACACGCCCTGATGTGCCAGCGAAACTTCGCCCGGCCGTGGCAGCGCGCCGCCGCCAATCAAGCCGGCATCGCTGATCGTGTGATGCGGCGAACGGAAGGGCCTATCGGTAACAAGTCCGGCACGGCCCGTTAATCCGGCGACTGAATGAATCTTGGTGAGTTCGAGCGCAGCTTCGAACTCCAGCGGTGGGAGAATCGTGGGCAGACGCTTTGCGAGCATGGTCTTGCCTGAGCCCGGCGGACCAATCAGCAGGATGTTATGGCCGCCGGCCGTCGCGACTTCCAGGGCGCGCTTCGCGGCCTGTTGGCCGCGCACTTCGCGAAAGTCAACGCTGTAGTGATCGTCGTGGATAAGAATGTGAGATGGATCCACGCGGATTGGCTCTGGAGGATGCTCGGATCTAATAGCCGCAATTATTTCCACGGCGTTACGCAGATCGGTAACTGCATAGACGTTCACATCGGAAACGACCGCGGCCTCTTTGGCGTTCTCATCAGGCAACAGCAGATGCTTGGTTTGCGACTGCCGCGCGCGCAGTGCTATCGGCAGCGCGCCACGAATTGGCCGCACGCGGCCATCCAGGGACAACTCGCCTACGGAAAGAATGTCAGTTAAGTGCTGGGCGTCGCCCAAGTCGCCGTTAGCCCCCAAAATGCCAAGCGCTATCGGCAGATCGAAACTTGCGCCCTCTTTACGAATGTCCGCGGGCGCCAGATTAATCGTGGTCTTGTGAAAGGGAAAGAAGAATGCGCTGTTGTTGATGGCGGCCCGAATACGCTCCCGCGACTCGCGCACGGCGAGATCAGGCAAGCCGACAATTATCACGGACGAGGGGGTATCAGTCTCATTTCGAATTGGCGTCAGATCAACTTCGACATCGACCAGATTGGCGTCAATTCCATAGACGGCGGCAGACTGGGTGCGGAAGAGCATGGGAGTTGTGGTGGCACAGACTTCAGTCTGTGATTTGAATCGTAATCATCGTCGGTAAAGGTTACACAGACTAAAGCCTGTGCCACGTAAACAGACCGAGCGCGCCTCTCACGAAGCGCGCTCGCCATTTTTTTAGCGGTCGCTCACAAGCGAACGCTTATCACTTACTTGATCAGCCAACCGAGAACGAAGTCTATCTTTGCCTTGAAGTGCTCGGGCTGCCCGGCAACTTTATCTCTTGCCCTGCCTGCAGCTCGACATTTGGCCCGATGCCGTTAAGTCGCGCCAGTTCACCAGCAGACAGTTTTCGCGCTGCGGCAATCTTGGCAATGGTATCGCCCTTGCGCGCGCGAACCTTGGTTAGGTTGGAAGCGCTGGCCGTATCGGCAGTGCCCGGCGCCCGGCGCCAGTTAGTCAGCTTAATACTACTGTTCGGAACCACGAGCTTGTTCGTGGATTTCAGATCGACCCCACTATTCATCGACTGCAGCGTTGCCACGCTGACGCCCGTGCGGTTGGCGACTGATTGCAACTCTTCGCCCGGAGCGACCGAAATTACGCGTGCCGAATCACGGCGATCGGCTGGAATTCGTTTCAACACCGAAGCTAGTTGCTTCCCTTTCCCTGCCGGCACGCGAATCTGGTAGGACTCGCCGCGTGGTGTGGTGTCACGTTTCAGCTCTGGATTCAACCCTTCAATGTAATCGACGCTGGTATCAGTAGCGTCCGCAATCAATCGCAGACTGGTTGCCGAAGGAACGACCACCGGTTCGAAACTGACCGGGGCTTCGGGACGAATACCATGGAACCCATACTTCTCGGGATTCTTTGCGATCAGGATCACAGCCAAAATATTCGGTACATAGTTGCGCGTCTCTTGCACGATGTACGGATAAATCTGCCAGTAATTGGCAACGCCGGCGCGCGAGATAGCGCGGTCGACGTTTAGCGCGCCGGTATTGTAAGCGGCCATCGCGAGCAGCCAGTCGCCGTTGTAACGCTTTGCCAGATCCTTCAGATATCTCGCTGACGCCTGGGTCGGCTTTTCGATGCCATTGCGCTCATCAACCCAGGCAGTCTGTCGCAAACCATACTGTGCTCCCGTGCCGCCAACGAACTGCCATAGACCGGAGGCCGCCGCCCACGAACGCGCTCTGGGGCTCCAGGCGCTTTCGACCTGGCCCAGCCACGTAATGTCTTCCGGGACGCCTTCTCTGCGGAATGTCTCGCGCGCGATCTTCATGAAACGGCCGGAGCGGCGCAGGCCTGCTTCCATCGTAGAGCGACCACGTCCCTGATAGTAGTTAATGTATTGCTGAATCAGCGGATTGGTTGTGAAGTTGAAGTCGAGAGTATTCTTCGCGTCTTCCAGCGTGGCCAACTGATCTTTGGAAACGGTCTTCTCGTTCTCGTTCAAAATCAGCTTACTGAGTGGATCGAGCGGTGAAGAATCGAAACCCTGCTGCCGAAAACCAATCTGAACCTGCTTCGGCTGCTGGACCCTGGCGACCTCGGCAGTCTCAGTCTGCGGATTTGGCGCGCCCTGTGCGACAACCGGAGTAACGTTCTGTGAAGGTGCTGCTTGAATCAACGGCACTTCTTCACGATAAATCTTCTCGACTAACTCCAAATAGAAAGTTTGCAGTCGCTGACTGGCGCGCACGTCAAGACCGGACATAAGGATTTCATCGACGGCCTTGTCGAACTCATCGCGAGCCTGCTCGCGCTTGTTGTCCTCGAGATTAAGTTTGGCCTTGCGAAAATGATCGTTGGCACGCTCCAGAACCTGGTCCACACGCGGATCGGTCTTTTGCACTTCAGTCGGGATATCCCGAGCTGACGAGCCGCCGGGTTGGGCTTGAATGATTGCGGGGATAAAAAGGGCTGCGGCGGCAAAAAAAGCGCTTACAACTAAACGAAGAGGGCTACGGGTCATCAATCGTTGTTCTCCTCTGGTAATGCTTTGGGCGAATCCACGACTGCGACTTCCACCTTTGAGTCGCGCTGCGGCATTCACTACTAAAACAATACGGAACGCGGAAAAGTTCCGGATTTTGTGGCTTAAAACCAGCCACTCGAGTCGGGAGGTTATCACACGAGCCAGGGGGTGTCAAACCAGCTATTCCGTAAAAATCGGCCTGAAGTCCGTGGTTTTGCCACCAAAGCCTTCCAGTCTGAGCAACATCGGACAGCTTATTTTTTTCTAGATACTCCCAAAAAACCCGATAGCTATCACCGCGATCAACGGCGGCAAGAGAACTATAAGCAACAAGACGATCCTCATCAGCAAGTGCTTCAGGAATTTCTCTTCCGGCTTCATAAGGTGGCACCCTCCTTCGAGGCCACGCGTCCGGCAACTAAAAACCTCTGCGTCCACTGGCGGCCTGTGGCAAACGCGCCGGGCGCGCGTTTGACGTCAGGGCCGGCGCTGCCTTTTCTTTCAAGGCCTCGCGAAAGACCTGTCTCATGTTATCAACAAATACGAACCGAATGTCCTTAAACAGCTCTTTGGGCACTTCGTCCAGATCCCGACGGTTCTGCGCGGGCAAAATGATTTTCGTCACTCGTGCACGGCGTGCCGCCAAAACCTTCTCTTTGACGCCGCCAACCGGGAGAACGTTACCGCGCAAAGTGATCTCGCCGGTCATTGCTACATCTTTGCGCACAGGCCTCTCCGATAATGCCGATACCAACGCCGTTGCCAGCGTGATGCCAGCGGATGGACCGTCCTTGGGGATCGCTCCTTCAGGAATATGAATGTGCATATCAAAGTTGCTGAAGTCATCTGGATCGATCTGAAGCTCGCGGGCGCGCGATTTAGCGTAAGAGTAAGCGGCCTGAGCTGACTCGCGCATTACTTCGCCGAGTTGTCCCGTCAAAACCAGATTGCCCTTGCCTTTCATCCGGAGAGCTTCCACGAAGAGCACGTCACCGCCGACAGCAGTCCATGCCAGCCCAGTCGCCACCCCGATCTGATCTTTCTTCAAGACTTCCTCGGGAATGATTTTCGGCGGGCCCAGAAACTCGTGTAGGTTGTTTACTGAGACGCGCACCGCTCCCTTGTGACCTTCTCCGAGTCGTCTCGCAACCTTGCGGCAGATCGAGCCAATCTCACGCTCAAGTTGCCGCAACCCGGCCTCGTGCGTGTAGCGCTGAATCATCGCCGTCAATGCCGTGCGCGAGATATTCAAATCACGCGCGACAATCCCATTCTCGTCCATCTGTTTGGCCAGTAGATGGCGACGAGCAATCTCCATTTTCTCCTCTTCGGTGTAGCCGGCGAGCCGAATTACTTCCATGCGATCTCGCAGAGCGGATTGAACTGTATCCAGAATGTTCGCGGTCGTCATGAAGATCACGTTCGACAAGTCGAAAGTTACACCCAGATAGTTGTCGCGAAAGCTGTTGTTCTGCTCCGGATCCAGGACTTCCAGCAACGCGGACGAGGGATCTCCCCGAAAATCCGCGCCGACTTTGTCTATCTCATCAAGCATGATGAGCGGGTTGTTTGTGCCTGCTTGCTGAACGGCCTGAACGATGCGGCCAGGCATTGCGCCGACGTAGGTGCGTCGGTGCCCACGAATCTCGGCTTCATCGTGCACTCCGCCCAGACTTAGCCTCATGAATTTACGGCCCAGCGCCCGCGCGATCGATCGGCCCAGACTTGTCTTCCCCACGCCCGGCGGACCAACTAGACAGAGGATCGGCCCTTTCGGTTTTTCTTTTAGTTTGCGAACGGCCAACGCTTCCAAAATGCGCTCTTTGACTTTCTCAAGGCCGTAATGATCCTCATTCAAGATTCGCTCTGCCTTGTGCAAGTCCAGATTATCTTTGGACGACTTTGACCATGGCAGATCGGTTATGATCTCCATCCAATTGCGCAGAGTTGCCGTTTCAGCCGCGTCGGGATGCATGCGTTCGAGCTTCTTCAGTTGTCGCAGTGCTTCTTCTTCGGCAGGTTTGGGCATCTTCGCAGCTTCAATCTTTTCGCGGAATTGCTGAATCTCTTCCGTCAGCTCGTTCCCTTCGCCCAGCTCGGTTTGGATCGCCTTCATCTGCTGCCGCAGATAGAACTCGCGTTGCGAACGATCGATGTCGGCGCGCGCCTGCGTATTGATCTCCTGCTGCACGGTGAGCACTTCGATTTCTTTGTTTAGCAATTCGTTCACGCGCCGCAGCCGCGCGGTGGTGTCGGCAATCTCGAGCACAGACTGGGCGTCCTCGACTTTCAGCTCGAGGTTTGAAGCAGAAAGGTCAGCCAACCGGCCCGCATCGTCCAAATTCGCAATGATCGCCATGACTTCCGGCGAGATATTCTTGCCGAGGCTCGCGGCCTTTTCCATCGACGCGCGCACGTTGCGCATCAGCGCTTCAACTTCCAGCGAACGCTCTGGCGCCATGACTTCGGTCATCACCTGCACTCGCGCATGCAGGCATTCGGCCACGGCGTTGACGGCTTCGACCTTTGCTCGCGAGACTCCTTGAACGAGAATGCGAATGCGCCCGTCCGGCAACTTCAGCATTCTCATAATGACGGCTACCGTGCCGACGTTGTAAAGATCGTCCTGCTGAGGCTCTTCCTTATCAAGGTCCTTCTGACAAGTGAGCAGGATCATTCGGTGCTCGCCTAATGCTTCATCAACCGCGCGGATCGACTTCTCGCGCGAGACAAACAGCGGCACGATCATAAACGGGTAAATTACAATGTCCCGCAGCGGCAACAGCGGCAGTTCGTCGGGAATCTGTAGCTGCTGCTCGGCCTCCGTCGGTTCCAGGGCGGCGGTGATTTCGTCACTGATAATGTCTGTCATACGCTCTCTTTGAACTGGTTTCTTCCTTCAGCTATTTCGATTCGGTGTCGATAATTGGCACTTTGAATTCCGATCCGCGACGCTCCTTTGTCTTCGGCAGATTAATCAAGAGCATGCCGTTGGCCAACTCTGCCGTCGCATCTTTCACACTGATCGTCCAACGCAGCGGCATGACTCGATTGAAATGCCCATAGCTGCGCTCTGAGCAAAGATGCGAAACGATTCGCTGCCGTAGATTTCTTTTCTTCTTTTCTCCATAAATTCGCAGCTTATTACCGTTCAGTCCGATCTTGATCTGGCTGGCGTTAACGCCCGGTAGTTCGATGCGGATGCAGATCGCTCTGGCCGTCTCACAAACGTCAACGGGAGGCGCCCACGCACCGGCGATCGCCGGCATTTGGGCTTCCGCAGCTTCCTGCAGCACCGAGAAAAGCCGGCCTACGCGCTCCGTCAATCGCTTCAGTTCGATCCGTTCGAGACCTGCTGGGCCTACACTCTTGACCATTCAATCCCCTCAACCGACCCGGCCCGCTCTCCACCAACGGCGTAGTGCTACCAGGGCCCATACAAATTCAACCAGCCCGAACGGCCACGCGCCCTGAAGAAACCCATAAACCGATCCCAAAACACAGGCGAGAGCAAACCCCAGGATGAACCACCGGCTGCGATCTTCAAATGCGTAGCAGAGAAGCATCGCGGTCACTGCGAACAAGCCGAAAAGCGTAAGGGGACTTACCAGTTTTGCTTCGGCCAGTTTCTGTAGTCCAAAAGATACGCAATTAGCCACCTAAGCCCTCTTGATCACCCCGCCGGCACGCGCGCGCACCAGAGTCTTCAGTTCATTCATGAACTCCGAAACATCTTCGAACTCAAGATAGACG
This sequence comes from Pyrinomonadaceae bacterium, assembly GCA_041492345.1. Classification (GTDB taxonomy): domain Bacteria; phylum Acidobacteriota; class Blastocatellia; order Pyrinomonadales; family Pyrinomonadaceae; genus UBA11740. The sequence goes on from JBGPWS010000198.1 coordinate 8,571, forward strand.
GAGGCGAAGCGCACATAGGCTACTTTATCGAGTTCCTTTAGACGTCTCATGATCAGTTCGCCGATCTTGTTCGTCGGCCGTTCGCGCTCGGGAGACTCCTGCACATATTTCTCAACTGCGTTAACGATGCTGTCGAGCTTCGACGGTGGCACGGGTCGCTTTTCAC
>JBGPWS010000220.1:0-7905 GCA_041492345.1 Pyrinomonadaceae bacterium
ATGGCAGTCTCTGGTTCACTGTGGGCAGCCCCGGCGGGCCAACCATCATTAACACTGTCCTCGATGTGATCACGAACGTAATCGATTACGGGATGAACATTCAGCAGGCGATTGACGCGCCGCGTATTCATCATCAGTGGTTGCCGGACGAACTGGTTTTCGAGCCTTACGGGTTGTCGGGCGATACGCAGAACGCGCTGACCGCTCGCGGCCACAAGCTCGCGAAACCGCGTTACCTGGGCGACGCCGAAGGGATCATGATTGAAGAGAAGACGGGCATTCGTTTGGGTGCGACCGATCCGAGAAGGAGTGATGGGTTGGCGGTGGGGTATTAGCCACTCGGGACAACTTTGAGCTTGCAACAACAATATGGCTTGACGGGATTGCGTTGAGATTGTAGAACGCTCTTGTGAACAGTAGAGAACAACAGGCACGGAGTCTTGAGATGGTTACAGCGTCATTGGTAGAGAGCGACATAGAGGATGGCCGGAAGTTGCTGGACGAACTCAAGAGCATTGACTCCCATTTTCTGGTGGAGGCAGCATTTTGGCTCTTGCGTCCGGAGGTGCTTGACTGGAGACTCTACATCGCAACACCCTTGGTAGATCAGAGGGGTCCCGCTAGCGCCTATACGGACATCCAGGGTGCCCTTAGAGCGCTCGCAAGACCATCGATCTCAATGCAGGACATTTCTGTGGTCAGCCCCAATGACAAACTCGTTAAGGGGATAAAGAGAGCCATACGAATTCCAAATGGCGCCAATGGCGTCCGATTGGCCAGAAGCAGGGTAGATGACACCTACGTAGAAGATGCGTATGTTTATCGCGTTCGTAATGGCCGATCATGACAGCTCCCGGGATTAAGGAAAGGAATTGACGCGATGATCGATCTTAAGTACTCGCTGATTATCGAGGCCACGTCAGATCCAAACTTCTTTGGATTCTATTCTCCCGATCTCGAAGGCTTCACTGGCGTTGGACACTCAATCGAAGACTGTCTATATAAGGCGAAGTGGGGAATGGAAGAGCACGTTGCCCTCCTCGCTGATCAGAAGATGCCCATTCCCGACAATCCAACTGTAGTTGTTCAGAATGAAGCAGAGCTGGCGCCAGCCGCTTAGCTTTATGAAGAAACATGGCCTCTGCCCAACCATCTACCCTCGCGACTGCTCTGGCATCTGAACAAGAAAAGCTTCTCGCCTGCGTGCACTGCGGGCTTTGTCTGGAAGCTTGCCCGACTTACGTTGTCACCGGCGACGAGAACGATAGCCCGCGCGGACGTCTCTACCTCATGCGCGCGGTGGAAGAAGGCCGTCTCGCGGTTGAGTCAGCAACGTTTGAAAGTCACATCGATCGCTGTCTTGGTTGCCGCGCCTGCGAAGCCGCATGTCCGGCCGGGGTTGAATATGGCCAACTGTTGGAAGCTGCCCGCGCGGAAATTACGCGATCGCAACCGAAGCCCGGCGGTATCTACGCACTGCTGAAATTTGTTCTGCGTCACGTTTGGCTGAAGCCGAAACGTTTGCGCGCGGCTTTCGCGCTGGCTCGCTTTGTTCGCGACTCAGGTTTGGCCAGGATCTTACTACGCAGCGGATTGGCGGGCGCGATCTCTTCCGAGCTTAGCTTCGCCTTCACCTTGCTGGACAGTTCATCAGGTTACAGAACCGGGAACGGTAGCGACCGGGTATCCCCCAGTCAGCCCTTAACTCAAAAGCCGAGGGCGGAGCCGTCAAACACTAAACAGGCGCTACTCTTTAAAGCCTGTGTCACTGAGGGTCTATTTCAGAGAGTTAACGCAGCCACAGCGCGAGTGCTGGAAGCAAACGGTTGCCAGGCGCAGGCGCCGTCCGCCCAGGTCTGTTGTGGTGCTTTGCATGCGCATGCCGGCGAGTTGGATGGCGCGCGCATTCTGGCGCGACAAAATATTGATGCCTTTCGCGACGGCGAGGCCGCGATCGTAACCAACGCGGGCGGATGTGGCGCGATGCTCGCTTCCTACGGGCACCTGCTTGAAGACGACGAGAAATACGCCGGGCGAGCGCGCAGCTTCAGCGCGCGGGTTCGCGACATTGGCCAGCACCTCGAGGCGGACGGGTTTCGTAATGGCGCGGCAATCGGCGTTGAGCGAACAACTTATGATGCTTCCTGTCACCTGTTGCACGGACAGCATGGTTCAGCGGAGTCTTTGCAAATGCTTTGGGCTATTCCGAATTTGAATTTAGTGCTCTTAAAAGACAGTGAAGTCTGCTGTGGAGGTGCGGGCGTTTACAATTTGCTCGAGCCGGAATTGTCGGAACAGGTGCTGGCAGAGAAGTTGAAGAATATTCAGGACGGCGGCGCCACCGTCCTGGCGACCGGCAACGCCGGTTGTCACATGCAGATTGCCGCTGGCGCGCGCTTGGCGGGAATTCCTTTGCGAGTTTGTCATCCCGTTGAATTACTCGATGAGTCGTATCGACGGGCTGGATTCTACGATAAGTCTTAAAGTTTACGATCTGATCTGAACAATCCTGGACCTCAGATCGTTTTGGAGGACACGATGATGGAGAACCAAATTCAGAAACGATTGGCACTGTCCGGCGCTCTTCTGTTTTTTGTGTCAATGGCACTGGGGTTGTGGGCCGTTGTCGCGCTCACAGGCGCGGTCAAAGTCGGCATTCCTCGCGAGGCACTGACGCCACATTTGACTGGATCTCTCGGCGGACTTTGGCTCATCACGGTCGCCTGGACTTTCAAATTTTTGCATTATGGCGAAAAAGGCCTGCGCCGCCTTGCCGTGGGCGTAGCTTTCCCGGCCTGGGCTAACTTGCTGGTTACGTTGCTCGGCTCGGTTTTGGGCGCCAGAGGACTTTGGTACAACGGCCAACTGGCCAACGACGTGGTGTCCTTCTTACTGCAAGTTGCTGTCGTGCTTCCCACTCTGATCGCCTGCGGATTCTGGGTTAATGGGTTTCGCACCAAAAGAGAGCAACCAGCGGATTGAGCCAACCCGAACTGCTCGCTGAGAGATATTGGTTGGTACGGCGAGACCGGAAACCGCTTGAAACGGTCCGGTTAGTTCCAGCGTTCGTGCCAAGGGGAGGCCACGTGTAAATGACGTTAACCGTCAACAGCAGCTCCGAGCGGCTTCACTTGGGAGCGTAGGCGACCAGTCCTTCGACTGCCGTCAGCCGGACATTGCCCTCTTGATCGAGAGCGACAAGATCGGCGCGCTTTCCTTCCTCGATCGAACCGCAATCATCGGCGATTCCCAGCAGGCGCGCCGGATTCAGAGACGCCATGCGCGCCAGTTCGGATTCAGAAACACCGAGCGAGCTCATCATACGCACCGCATCCAGCATGGTGATAACTGAGCCCGCAATGCTGCCGCGGGCGTTTTGGGTCCGGCCGTCCTTCACCACAATCTTCTCGTCCCAGATGTGATACTCGCCATCGCCGAGCCCGGTAGGCGCAATGGCATCGCTGATCAAGGAAACTCGGTCCGCGGTTTTGCTGCGTAGAATTAATTTGAGTATAGAAGGGTCGACATGCACTCCGTCGGCGACCACGTCGCACGTGACCTCATCATGAATCAGACCCCAGCCCACCGGTCCAGGCGCGCGATGATGCAACGGCGCCATCGCATTCATGAAGTGGGTCATATGATGGGCGCCGGCCCGCAGTGCTTCATCAAGAACCTCGACTGTTGCGCGCGTATGCCCGATTGAGACGATCCATCCGCGCCTGTGAAGTTCCTTGACCAGTTCAACGCCGCCCACGATCTCCGGCGCGAGAGTCATCAGGTGGATGGCGCTTTCGTGCTTGATCGTAGGAAGCGCATCGAGGTCGGCGGTGTTGTTGAAAGTTCGAAAGTGCTCACGATGAAGCGCGCCGCATTGTTCGCTGTTAACAAACGGGCCTTCGTAGTGAACGCCGAGGACTCGCGCGAGGGGCACAGACTTCAGTCTGTGATCGCTGGAGTCGGATCTATCACAGACTGAAGTCTGTGCCGCTGCCTTCTCAATCGCGCCAATAGCATGTTCGTATTGCTCAATCGCCGAGGGCACCAGCGTCGGCAACCAGGCGGTAACTCCATTACTCGCCAGAAAGATTGCGACTCGGCGCAAGTCGTCGGCGGTCGCGGCCATCGTGTCCACACCGGCGGCGCCATGAATGTGGAGGTCGATGAATCCGGGGAAGAGCGTGAGGCCGTCCAGATCAATAACAGACTCAGCTTTGACAGATTGATTTGAGTGCGAATCGAAGATACGTGCGATGCGGCCGTCTTCGATGAGGATGCCGGCGGTCTCAGCGGTGCGATCTGGGAGAACTGCGCGGCAATTCCGCAGCAGGACTGTCGTCAGCAGTGCATTGTTCACGGTTTGCCGTTGCGGCCTTCACTGATCTGGCGTTCGACAACATTAATGAGAGCGTTGAGACGCTCGTCGGTGGCGCGCGTCGTCTCGCTGAGAGTCCCAATATCTCGGCTAAGAGTACCAATGTCTCGGCTAACAGAACTGATTTGATGGGAGACAGTATTGATCTCCCGCTCGTGAATTTCGGCAATTGAGAGCAGTGCCCGTATGCCTTCTGTATTGCGCGTCTGCGCTTCGGCAAGTGCATCAATTTTTGCACTTGACTGCGCCTGCTGTTCGACGATGAAATCCATCGCCCTTTGCATCTCTTCATTAGTCATAAGACTTTTTCGTACTATCGTCCATGGCGTCGGTAGTTTCGCTTATGTTCCCGATATATCCGGTCCAAATACTGTCGCTCGTGACTTAGAACGACAGTTAGCAGCGCACGAATCCTAACTTCTGTGCTAGCCCACCTTTCATCCGCGCGCGCCCATCTTTCGTCGGCTTCCTTCTTGGCTTCGGTAATGGCGTCTATCTTGGCAGACGACCGCGCTTCCATCACGACGATAAACTCCATCGCCTTTTGCATTTCTTCGTTGGTCATATGTCACTCGTTCTCCCGATTGCTCATGAGTGGCCGGTCAGCATTGTAGCACCGGTGTCGGTTTTCCGGACAGGGAGTTCGCCCGCGTAAATGCGAATGCCCGCAGCGTTTTCGCCGCGGGCATCCGGTTAGAGTTAACGCCTGAAAGCGTTAGCTAGAAGGATAACTTCGCGCCAAACTGAATCGTGCGCGGATCACGCACGGTCGTAACCTGACCGTAGACAGCCGACGCAACGCTACCCTGAATCGCCCGGAAATTCGTGTGGTTGAAAACGTTGAAAGCCTCTGCGCGAAACTGAAAGGTCACGGATTCACCAAACCGAAAGTTCTTGAACAACGAGAAATCGACTCGTTTTGTCGGCGGACCGTCAATCGTGCCACGGCCTCCGGTATTAACGTTATTTCCCGGAATAATCCCAGTGGTCGGATTAGTTTGGAAGCAGGCAGAGTTGAAATACTGCTCGAACGTATGCGGCGCGTTAGCATTGGGGTCGCATAACGTATTCGGACGATTGCCGGCAATTAACGCAGGGATGTTGCCAAGTCCGGCGGCGTCATAATTCGCGCCCAAAGGCGAATTGGGCAGCCCGGTTTGCAAAGTGACGATACCAGATATTTCCCACCCGCCTAACACGTTTCCGACGAGGTCGTGCCGCTTTGTTAAGATCGGAAGATCGTAAATGTAGTTGGCGGTAAAAATTTGCCGCCGATCGAGCGTTGCCCGGCCACGATCCAGCCGGATGTTATACGAATTCATCGGAGCATTGCTGCGGTCGTTTTGATTGTCCGTCAGATTCTTGGCCCACGTGTAAGCGACATTGATTTGCGACGATCCGGAAAACCGCTTCTGGGCGAGCACTTGCAGACTGTTGTAATTCGAGTTGAACTGAGGCGTGATTATGTTGATTGATCGATAGCCTCGATAAGGTCTGATCTGGTCGAGGATATTCGACGATACTCCAAGTGTGCCGCCAAAATAGGTTCCCGGCGTTTGACAAAGCGCGGTTACCACACCCGGCGTTTGCAGCGTATTGGCGCCCGAAGCACACTGCGATCTGAGCGCGACCCCGGGAGCCAATTCATTGAGCTCATATGCGCCTATCAAATGTGTGCCCTTTGATCCGTAGTATCCCACACTCAGCAGAGTGTCCCCTTTCGATCCGAACTGGTGTTGGACTTCGAATGACCAATGCTGCATGTACGGATCCTTCCAATTTGCTTGTAGGGCGCGCACGCTCAGCGCTGTTACGGACGAGCCGGCGGTTACCGGTACTCCGGTTGGGACCGGCTGATCGAGTCGGGGAGTCGTTGCCACAGTTCCCGTTCCACCGGAGACTGAACTAACACTGAATGTCTCCTGATATGGTGGGTTCAGACCTATGTTCTGCTCCCAGGTCCCGTTCAGGACTTGATCGTAATAAATGCCGTAGCCGGTGCGAACGGAAGTCGTGCCTTTGCCGAACGGATCCCACGCGATGCCAAAGCGCGGCCCAAAATCACCTTTAGGAGCTTTGAGTAGATATTTTCCGTACGGTGAGACGGTGGGCACGCACCCATTGGCGGCACTTAGGGCGTTTTGCGAATTCACAATCAGGCCGTTGCAGAAGTTTCCCGTGGTGACCACGCGATTACCGGCGCCGGTAACTTGCGGAGCACTTGCCGTGCTGAACACCGACGGATCGAAATTCGACAGCCGCCCATTCCTGTCGTAGGGCGCTCCGAAATACGAATAACGCACGCCATAGTAAACCGTTATGTTCTTGCGAAAACGCCACTCGTCCTGCGCGTAAGGTTCGATCGCAATCTGGCGCATATCCGCGGTGTAGTCGAAACGAGCCTGGCTAAAAGCGACGTTGTTTCCCAGCAGGAAGTTTGCAAACAGCTGGAAGTTGGTGCGCCGGGTGGCGTTAGGTTCTCCCACCGCGGCGTTCGGGGCCAGGACGTTAGCTTGAACCACGCTGCTCGGGACGGTATTCAAGAAGCCGCTGAATATTCCCTGGTTGTTTCCCGCCAGAGCATTCTCGTTTTTTCGGTAGTACGAATACTGCCCTCCGAACTTGAAGGTGTGGTTTCCACGTACCAACGTCATGTCACCGGCAAAGTTGTGCTTGTAAGAGAAATTATTGTAAGGCCCGAACTCCGTCAAAGTACTAAATCCGTTACCGGAGATGATCGGAACAATGTCTTTCGTGTTTGGATAAGCGAGCGGTGGCGTGATGGGTGAATTAGCCAAAGCCAAGCTGCCAATGTCCTTGCTCAGAATCGCTCCATAACCATAGGTCCAGCGACCCACTATGACAAACCCCGGACTGGCTACGAAGGTCGCCTGGAAGGTATGAGTCCTCCCCGGTGAATCCGTTGCGCTGGTCGAAACACCCGGCAGCCCTGAACCGGATGAGAAGAGCGAGTTCACATCAATCGTCGGAATCTTGTCGTGTTCGTATCGGTAGTAACCTGTCACCTTGCTTGAGAACGCGTGGTCGATCCTGATAATTTCCTGACGGAAATCCGCCACGTTAACTGCCGGGAAAACCAGCGCTCGGGTGACGGCATCGGTTGGCGGCGGCAGTTTGTTGTAGACCAGAGCCAGATACTGTTGAGCCACCGGATTAATCGTGGCTTTCGACGATAAAGCCCGCCCGGCCGGAAGTACGTTCGTACAAGTTGGTGTAGCCGTGGTGGGAACATTGGCGCTCAAACAAATATCCATCGGGAAAATACCCTGGCGCATGTTCAAGTCAGGCACCGAGCCGCTGAGCGTCGGATAGCGACGGTCCTTGCGCAGTTCTTCGGAAAAGAAAAAATACGTTCGCGCCAGTTTCTTTACAGATTTTCCGCCTTCGCCAAACCTGGGGACTAAGATCGGGCCGCCGATAGTAAAGCCATAGTTGTTATATCTGAAAGGTGCGCGCTTGGCTTTGCCGTTGGATTCTCGGCCGAAAGCCGGACTCGAGATGCGGTTTGA
>JBGPWS010000413.1:0-2761 GCA_041492345.1 Pyrinomonadaceae bacterium
TCATTCTCATGCTGAGCCCGCAGGGGGGTGCGGAAGACAGGTTTGCGGCTGGCTCTTGGCCAGCTTGCAAATTGTATAACAGACGATGCTGATTGGCAAACGTTCTTTTACGTTAACTGGCGGGCCTATTTTACGGCCTCTTGAGCGTTTTGAGGGCGGGAGAGTCGGCGAGAAATCGGCATTCATCGGTTGACGATTGGAAGGTCTGCCCCTAATATGGCGTGACCAACTTTCCCGATCCATGTCTGCCGGAGTGGCGAAATTGGTATACGCACCAGACTCAAAATCTGGCGAGGTCACACTCATGAGAGTTCGAGTCTCTCCTCCGGCACCAGCACTTCAAGTTTTCCAATCCAAACAGTTTTGACCGCTGGCCTCGTCGCTGCTATCGTCCGCCCTGTGGTGAGGCCTGCGACAGCACGAGCAACAGAACGTCACAATCGCGATGTCGATTCGCGATCTCTGCCATTAACTCCTCCGCTGAAGTGGGCCGGCGGCAAGCGTTGGTTGCTCACACATGTTGAGCCGATTTGGCGACAACACAGCGACCGTCGTTACGTGGAACCGTTCTGCGGTGGGCTGGCGGTTGCCCTTGGATTGCAACCTGAGCGAGCTTTGCTGAATGACATCAATCCGCATCTGATCAATTTCTACCAGCAGGTTAGTCGTGGGCTGTCCGTGGAAATCGAAGCGCGCTACAACCGAAAGCTTTTCTACGCGCATCGCGCGCGCTTCAATCAAATGATCGCGAACGGCTCGGCTCGGACGAAGGAAGGAGCACAGCTTTTTTATTATCTGAACCGCACGTGCTTCAACGGGCTCTGTCGCTTTAATCGCGACGGTGAATTTAATGTGCCGTTCGGCCAGTACAAGAGAATCAACTACGCCAAAGACTTTCATGCCTACCGCAGATTGTTTCGGCGCTGGAAATTTGCGAACCAAGACCTCGCGAGACTTCCGATAGAGTCCGGCGACTTCATCTATGCGGACCCACCATACGATGTCGAGTTCACTACCTACAGCGCGGGCGGCTTTTCCTGGGACGATCAAGTACGCACGGCTGAACTGCTGGCGAAGCATCGCGGACCGGTGCTGCTTTCAAATCAGGCCACGAAGCGCATCGTCGATCTTTACGAGCGACTTGGATTTCATTTGCGGTTCTTCGAAGCACCGAGACGAATTAGTTGCAACGGCAACCGCACAGCGGCCCGTGAAGTGTTGGCGAGCAGAAATCTGTAATTGACGGTCGAAAGTTTGAGGGCTGGGTGATCTAAACAGATCACTCAGCCCTCTTTCTGCGCCTCACTGAAAGCAAAGGCTACGGCACGTGCACATCTCCGGCCGGACTGCTCGGCGGCGCGTCGGGATCGGTGACCGCCTGGCCCGCAGGCGAGATGCCGTGCGTTTTGATCTCGTGCTCAAGCGATCCCGGGTGTGAAGGTGGCGGCTTTTTCCCGGCCATTGAATGACCCAAGAAAGCGACCGCTACGCCAATGACGATCCCGACCAACGCGAAGACAGCGGTGTACGTCAGGCGCTCCGAGGATGGCGATGCGGACATGAACATGTAGGCCGCAACCCCTCCTATTAGTCCATCCAACAAGGCAAGACCAATCGCGAGGGTGATCGGTGAGCCAACCTTTTCTACAGTCATAACGCTGCGATAGCGACCATAGCCAAAGTAGATGTTAAAGCCAATCACCAGCCAGATGATGAGCCGATACCAGTTTTCCGCTGGCAGCGAAAACATCAGCAGCAAGCACGTCAGAATTCCCAGAATCGGGATCAGCGGAACGAACGGCGCGCGGAAGGGACGGTTGGCGTTAGGATTCGTCCGGCGCATGACCAGTACTGCGCCGCAAACGATCACGAAAGCGAACAACGTCCCGATGCTCGTCATCTCAGCCAAAATGCTCAGCGGAATGAACCCGGCCATTGACGCAACGAAGAGACCGGTCAGGATCGTTGACTTCCACGGCGTGCGAAACTTCGGGTGAATGTCGCCAAAGAAACCCCTGGGCACTAACCCATCACGGGCCAGCGCCAGCATCACGCGCGGCTGGCTGAGCATCATTACCAGCAGCACCGAAGTGATTCCGGTCATCGCGCCGGCGGCTACCAGATACTGCATCCAGGTCAAACCTGCTCTACGAAACGCATCAACGACCGGAGCATCGATGTTGATGTCTTTGGTGGGCACCATTCCCGTCAGCACGCCCGCGACGAGAATGTAGAGGATTGTGCAGATGATCAGTGACGCGATGATGCCAATAGGCACGTCCTTCGCCGGTGCGCGCGCTTCCTCTGAGTGGACGGAGACTGAGTCAAAGCCGATGTACGCGAAAAAGATGATCGCCGCGCCGGCAAACATGCCCAATGGCTCGCCACCCGACGCAGTCTGGCCGAAGATCGTCTTCCCAAAGAAGCTGACGCCCGTGTAGCCGTACGGCGCAAACGGATGCCAGTTCGCGGTCCCGTAAACGGTAATAAGTAAGTAGCCCCCGATGCCGATCACCATCAGCACGATCACCAACTTGACCGCCACCATGACCGCGTTGAAGCTGGCGCTCTCTCTGATACCCTTAACCAGAATCACGGTGAGAATGAAAGTGATCAGCACCGCGGGCAGATCGAAGTACGATCCGGTTGCGACAAATCCCGTGTGAGGGCACCCCTTCCCAAGGCTCACGCAATAATTGATCGGCGCCGAACGGAACATTTCAGGTATCTTGGCGGGTATCCATGAGAGACCCTCGTGAAA
>JBGPWS010000002.1:0-47536 GCA_041492345.1 Pyrinomonadaceae bacterium
ATTTCTCATTTTTCATTTAACATCTTAGTCAGTCGCTTGCGCATTCACTCACAACGCGAAACGGGTACTAAATGTAAGATGAAAAATGAGAAATGGAAAATGAGAAAGTCTCTCGTTTTCCAGCGGTGTTTGCTTTCTTGACTCAGAGCTTAACGATCGCCGACTCGAATTCTTCGCGCGGCGGCTCAGTAGTGCCCCGGTTGCCACGGTCGTCAGCGTCGATCGCCTGCTCAGTCGACAAGATCCCCGACACTCGCATCTTGAACTCGTCCGGGTTCGTGGCGTTGTGCACGGCCTCTTCAAAACTTATCAGGCGCGACTGCAAGAGCCGGAACAGCGATTGATCAAAAGTCTGCATGGAATACTGTGACGCCCCATTCGCGATCGCTTCACGAATCAAGTAGGTCTTTTCTTCGTTGATAATGTAATCGCGGATCAGACCAGTCGAAACCATCACCTCGATTGCCGGGACGCGGCCTGAGCCTCGTGCCGCGCGCACCAAACGCATCGAGATTACAGCTTTCAAAATTCCCGACAGTTGAATCCGCACTGATTTCTGCTGGTGCGAAGGGAATGACGAAACTATACGGGTAATCGTTTCGGTCGCGTCCAGCGTGTGCAAGGTTGAGAGGACAAGGTGGCCGGTTTCAGCGGCCGTCAAGGCCGTTTCGATCGTTTCGAGATCGCGCATTTCGCCCACCAGAATTACGTCGGGGTCCTGTCGCAGCGCGCCGCGGAGCGCCTCCGCAAACGAGCGAGTATCGACGTCGACTTCGCGCTGCGTGACGAAAGCTTTCTTGTCGCGGTGCAGAAACTCGATCGGGTCTTCGATAGTAACTATGTGCCCCGAGCGCGTCGAGTTGATGCGATCGATCATCGCCGCCAGCGTCGTCGACTTTCCTGAGCCGGTCGCGCCGGTCACCAGGATCAAACCTCTCCGCTCTTCCGCGATTCTGTCGATCACCGGCGGCAGCCCCAGCGCCGCTGTGCTCCGGCTTTGATCGGGAATCACGCGCAGCACGATGCTCACCGATCCGCGCTGCTGAAAAATGTTCGCGCGAAATCGGCCCAGGCCGTTCACGCTGTAGGCAATGTCTACTTCCGAAACTTCCTTCAGCTTTTGCTTCTGCCGGTTCGACATCATCGAGAACGCCATGTCGAGGGTGTCTTCGGGTGAAAGTTTTGGCGCCTCGACGATCGGATGGAGTTCGCCACCGATGCGCATCACGGGAAAGGAACCGACCTTCAGGTGTAAGTCTGAGGCGAAGTGGGCGATAGCAGTAACCAGGAGGTCATCAATCTTAACAGGCATAGAAATACTCGTAGGAAATTGCGTTCAGGCTTCTTGAAATACTGAGAGGGTTAAGGGCAAGAAACCGAGAGGTCTAAGGCGTCTGTCTGTGGTTGGGCATGAACGCCGGGGACCAAAATCACTATACCGGGTCGGGTGAAGGATCGTCAACGGTCTTGATTTGAAGTAGCGAGCCACTTTGGGCAAGGGTGTTCAGAGTACCAACTTCAGTTGGGTTTTTGTTATTTAAGATAAGGCGCCAACTGAAGTTGGTACTCTAAACACCGCTCGTTTTTCGTACCTGTTTCTCTGGCGGGCCAGCGCGTGCGGACTCCAAAGTTCATCCAATCCGTCCAAATCCCCGCCAACTGTTGCGATTATGCCAACTAATGTTGACGTCGCCGGCGTTAATCTCCGGCCACCAGTCGGCGAATTCTTCGCGGGAGATGTAAAACGCAGTGGGCGCCACCAAGTGATCAAAGACGATGGTGTGTTGTTCTCGCCAGCCAAAGCCGGCAATCGCGTTTAGGTAGTCGTTGTAAAAAAGATGCCGCGCCAGCTTCGCGCCGCCTGGTGAACGATTAAGCGGACCGTAGATTAGTTTGGTCGCGGCAAATACGACCGCCGTTGGGACTTTTGAAAGCTGTAATAACGCGCGGGGATTCATGCGCGAGGTCAGCCGCTCGCGGAACGGATTCACCCAGCGCGTGATCCATTCGTTGTTCTCGGCGCCATAGACCCAGGCCGAAATGTGGCCGCCGGGTTTGATCTTCGATGCCAGTGATACGAACCCGCCGCGAGGATCGGGCAAGTGATGCAATACGCCGACAGAGAACGCGTAATCAAAGACGCGCGCGAACGGCAATTTGTAAATGTCAGCCTGGACGATGTGCGCATTAGGGAGATCACGGGTGGCGGCAAACGCAGTCTCGACCGCAGCGCTAAGGTCAACTCCGATCACCTCACGTGCTCCCCACTGTGCGGCCAGTTGCGTATGGCGTCCTTTGCCGCAACCACCTTCGAGCACGACTTTATCTTTGAAGAACTCAGGCGCGACCGGAGCTATCCAGCCCAGAAACTGTTGTTCATACTTTTCATCAGTCTGAGTGAAGTGGGTCCATTGCCAGCCGAAGCCCGCGGCCGTTGCGGCTTTGTCCTCTTCTACTTCTTCGATTAAAGTAAAGCGAGGAACGCCGCGCGTGATAGGCCACGTGCGCGCGCACGAAGCGCACGATAGTTGACCTTCGATGATCTCTTCGCCTTCGCATTCAGCGGACGCCAAAGTGACCGCGCCGGCGCACGATGGACATGCGAGATAGTGTAAGAGTCGTTCCTTCAACGCAGTCTTCCCTGCTAAGATCGCAGGTTACTATTGCATAGAGGGCGCCGGACGCTAGACCCTTCTTCCTTACCGTAACCTGTGTTATAGACCAGAACTCTCTTCTCAGGCTAACGTGCGTCGAGAACTTTATGTTGCTTAACAGGACAGTTGACCACGCCGTTTGGAGCGCACTTTCAAACTGTTTCATGCAAAGGCTGCTCGCGACCAGCACTCTGTTTCTCTCGATCGCTATTCTTGGCTGCGTAACCGCGCTCGGGCAAACAACGAGCCCACCACGGAGCGATGCGCAGGTGTGGACTGAGGTGCAATTGTCTGTGCCGCTCGCACAGAAAATAGATCTCGTTCTGATGGGAGTGACCCGCTTTGGACGTAATGTCTCAAGGCCGGTAAACGAGCGGATCGGTGGCGGAGTCTCGTTTAAGCTCGGCAAGTACGTCACTCTTCTGCCGTTTTATCTCCATGTTGCATCGCAGCCGACGAGCAACAATCACAGCACCGAAGAGCGAATTACTTTAGAGGCGACGATAAAGTTGCCAGCCGGACGTTTCACCATCGCAGATCGAAATCGCATCGAGTTTCACATCCACAATCCGCGACCAAACTTCACGCAATACCGCAATCGCCTGCAAATTGAACATCCAGTAGAACTCGGCAAGGCTAAGTTCACCGGGTTCGTGGCCGACGAAGTCTTTTACGATTCGATTGCCGGCTCGTGGATTCGTAACCGCGTCTACATTGGGATAAGCCGGAAGGTCAACAAGCACTTCACGCTCGACCTCTATTACGTGAGACAGAACGACAGTCATTCGCATCCTGGCGACATTCACGCCCTCGGGACGGCATTCAAGTTTCATCTGTAAGAGTTTCATCTGTCAGACCGACACTTTCGGTGATATATTCACGCGTCGCTTTTAAACTTCAGATATCAGAATGATCGAGCCAGAGCCAGCTCGCCAGACCCCGGTCCAGTGGGCCAAAGTGATTGACAACACCCGCTGCATCGGTTGCCACGCTTGCACGACGGCCTGCAAGTCTGAGAACGTCGTGCCGATTGGCGTCACCCGCACCTACGTCAAGCACGTCGACGTGGGCGTATTTCCACAAGTGCGCCGCGCGCATCAGGTAACGCGCTGCAATCAATGCGCGCACGCGCCGTGCGTGACGGCGTGTCCGACCACGGCGATGTTCAAACGGCCTGACGGCATCGTCGATTTCGATAAGTCGATCTGCATCGGCTGCAAAGCCTGCATGGCCGCCTGCCCTTACGACGCCATCTTCATCAATCCAGAAGATCATTCGGCTGAGAAATGTAACTTTTGCGCGCACCGAATTGATGTTGGCCTTGAGCCCGCCTGCGTCGTCGTCTGCCCGACACAGGCAATTCTGATCGGGGACATGAACGATCAGTCTTCATACGTCGCCCAAATCATAAATCGCGAAGCCGTGAACGTCCGCCGGCCCGAGAAAGAAACGTTACCGAAACTTTTCTACAAGGGAGCGCACCAGGCGACACTTGATCCGCTGGCGGCCCGTCGTCCTGACGCCGGACTATTCATGTGGAGCGAGCAGCAGCAGACGAGTGAACATGTCGTCTCAGGCAATCCGACTTTCAATAACAGCTCGGCCGCGGCGCTGCTGAGTTATGACGTCGCGCATTCGATCCCGTGGGACTGGCGTGTCAGTCTGTATACCTGGACCAAAGGGATCGCTTCTGGAGTTTATTTGGTTGCTGCCTTACTGGTGCTTTTCGGATTCCTGAGAGCGGACAGCGCGTTGTTGTTATGGGTAACGCCGGTTGTCTCGGGCGCGTTCCTCGGAATTACGGGTGGGTTATTGATCTGGGACCTCGAACATCCGTCGCGCTTCTATATGATTTTCACGCGACCGCAGTGGAAGAGTTGGCTGGTCAAGGGCGCATTCATCATAGCCGGCTACACGCTGGTGCTGGCCCTGCATTTCATCGGCAATTTCCTCGGATCGAAATCGGTGCAAGGCTGGCTGATGATCCCAGGAATTCCTCTGGCACTTTTGACAGCGGTCTATACAGCTTACCTGTTCGCGCAAGCAAAAGCACGCGACCTTTGGCAGAATCCTTTGTTGCCGCCGCATCTGTTCGTGCAGGCGTTGCTGCTCGGCTCGGTCGTGCTCTTACCAATCGCGGCACGGTTTGAGGGAACGCGTTCGCCTATGACATTCATTGACGCAGTCCCGCTTACAGTCGTCGCTTCACTCTGGGTACTTGCAGGCACGAGTCTGCTGCACCTGCTAATGATCTGGGGAGAGGTTTCGCTCACTCATCCAACCGCCCATGCGCGTCTGGCAATCTGGGAAATGGTGCATGGCCGCTACAAAAGCGAGTTCTGGATGGGAATGTTTTTATCGGTACTTGGGGGAGCGCTGCCGTGGCTGGCGATCTTCGGATTCGTAAGTACATCTATCGGTATCGGCGGCGCGCCGCTGGCTCTGATTGGATTAATGATGTTCGAGCACGCGTACGTGCAGGCGGGACAGTCGGTGCCGCTGGCGTGAACCAGCCTCGTTGCAATGCTACTTGCTGCTTGGGCCTCATGTTAGACTGACGCCATGGAAACCATCCAATTATCGATTGACGAATCCTTGTTGGCTGAGATGCAGCAAGCCACGAGCGCCTTGCAGATGACGCGTGCAGATTTCATCAGAGTCGCTTTGGAAAGGGCGCCGTCGTAGCAATGTATGCCTAGTTGAGGAAGAAACACTGATCGAGGTGTCATGCAAGAAAGAATTCGACTTGTAGTCAACAAAGGAAAGATCGAGCCACTCGAAAAGCTCGATGTGCCCGATGGCACGCAGGTACTGGTCACAGTCTTGTCGAACGATGACGACTTCTGGTTGAATGCCAGCGAATCCTCGCTCAACGCCATTTGGGACAATCCCGATGACGATGTCTATGCCGAGCTACTTAGAGCAGTCGGCTAACTTAGGTAGGGGCACTATGAATAATATAATCCAATCGGATCCCTCGATCATGATGGGCAAACCCGTCATTGCCGGTACGCGGATAACTGTCGAACTGATCTTGGAAAAACTCGCGGCGGGGGAAAGCGTCGAGCAAATAGTTGACTCGCATCCGCGCCTGTCCAGGGAGGCGGTCCTCGCGGCGCTCGATTTTGCGGCAAAGGCTCTCAAGCTGACGTAGTTTACCCAGTTCCCGAGAAGGCAGCATGAACCTCTTGGCCGATGAGAGCGTCGATCGGCGGATCGTCGAGCGCTTGCGTCAGGACGGCCACGTTGTAACTTATGTTGCCGAGATGGAGCCGGGTATTTCCGATGAGACAGTACTCCAGAGAGCGAATGAGCGAGAAGCCTTGTTGCTCACTGTCGATAAAGACTTCGGCGAATTGACATATCGACAGAAGCTAATACACCACGGCGTCGTATTGATTCGTCTCGCGGGCCTTTTGGAGCGAACGAAAGCTGAGGTGGTCGCCCGGGCCTTACGCGAGCGAGGAGCAGAATTCAATAAAGCATTTACGGTGATATCACCCGGCATGATTCGGGTTCGTATCACGAGCCAATTGTCGTGACCAAGAATAACGACACCTTCTATCCCGGTCCTTCGCGAATTCATCTCGCGGCGTATCCGCCCAAGGAGCGCTGGGATGATTGGACTGAGTTGGATTCGCAGGCGTGGCCGCGGCGAAAAGAGCGGCGCTATCAACTTGTGCCGACGACATGCTTTAACTGCGAGTCGGCTTGTGGCTTGCTCGCTTACATCGACAAAGACACTAAACAGATTCAGAAGTTCGAAGGTAATCCCGAGAACCCTGGTTCGCGCGGCCGCAATTGCGCCAAAGGGCCGGCGACGCTGAATCAGATCACCGATCCTGATCGCATCCTCTACCCGTTGAAGCGCGCGGGCAAACGCGGCGAAGGAAAATGGGAACGCATCGGTTGGGACGAAGTGCTCGACGACATCGCCGCGCGCA
This sequence comes from Pyrinomonadaceae bacterium, assembly GCA_041492345.1. Classification (GTDB taxonomy): domain Bacteria; phylum Acidobacteriota; class Blastocatellia; order Pyrinomonadales; family Pyrinomonadaceae; genus UBA11740. The sequence continues at coordinate 6,599 of JBGPWS010000002.1, forward strand.
TCCGCAAAGCAATCGTCGAAGACCGTCGCGACGAAATCATGTATCACGTCGGACGACCCGGCGAAGATGGTTTCACCGAACGCATTCTGGCCGCGTGGGGCGTCGATGGTCATAACTCGCACACCAACATCTGCTCTTCGGGCGCGCGCGAAGGTTACCAGTTATGGATGGGATTGGATCGACCGAGCCCCGATCATGCGAATGCGAAAGTCATCCTGCTGATCAGCGCGCACCTCGAGTCAGGTCATTACTTCAATCCGCACGCGCAACGCATCATCGATGGAAAGACTAGCGGCGCCAAGCTGATCGTCTTTGACACGCGGCTTTCAAACACGGCGACGCACGCCGATCACTTCATCGCGCCTTATCCCGGATCGGAAGCTGCAATCCTGTTATCCATCGCGAATTACCTGATTGAAAACAGTCTTTACAACCGCGAATTCGTGCGGCGGTGGTGGAACTGGGAAGAGTATCTTGAGCAAAGTTCCGAGTTTCGAGTTCCGAGTTTCGAGTTCAAAAGCAATGAAGAGAAGTTCGAGTATTTCGAGAGCGCGTTGAAGGAGCTTTACACGTCTTACACGTTCGAGTTCGCCGCGAAGGAATCAGGTGTCGAAGCGAACGCTCTTGAGGAGATCGCAAAGCTCGTAGCCACGGCCGGAACACGTTTCTCAAGTCACAACTGGCGCAGCGCCACCTCAGGAATCAGCCATGGCTGGTCAGTCGCGCGCTGCCTTTTCATGCTGAACGCTCTGCTTGGCGCGGTGGCGACTGAAGGCGGAGTGTTTCCGAATGCGTGGAACAAGTTTGTGCCCCGGCCGATTTACACACCACCGCATCCGAAAATGTGGAATGAAAAGACCTGGCCGCGCGAGTTTCCGCTGGCGATGCACGAGATGTCTTTTCTGCTGCCGCACTTTCTAAAGGAAGGGCGCGGTCGATTAGATACTTATTTCACGCGTGTCTATAACCCGGTGTGGACAAATCCTGACGGCTTCTCGTGGATCGAAGCTCTCACCGACGAGAAACTGATTGGCTGTCATGTCGCGTTGACGCCGGTGTGGAACGAGACGTCGTATTTCGCGGATTACATCTTACCCATGGGGCTCGGGCCTGAGCGCCACGATCTGCATTCATACGAAACGCACGATTCCCAATGGCTCGGCTTTCGCCAACCGGTGATGCGCGCCGCGCGACAACGTAACGGTGAAGACATAAGCGACACTCGTGAAGTTAATCCCGGCGAGGTCTGGGAAGAAAACGAATTCTGGATGGAGCTGACCTGGCGCATCGATCGCGATGGCTCGCTTGGCATTCGCCAGTTTGTTGAATCAAAGAAGAATCCGGGAGAGCGTTTAGGTGTTGACGAGTATTACGGCTGGATCTTTGAGAACTCAGTGCCGGGCCTACCTGAGAAAGCGGCGGCGGAAAATTTGAACCCGCTTGAATACATGCGGCGCTACGGCTCGTTTGAGATCACAAAGAAGGTCGGCGCGATCTATGAAGAGACTGTGACGAGTGAAGAGCTTGAAGACGTTGCCGAGGATCATTTTGGTCGCGTGTTCACGCGGGCGGCGAAACCTGCGTCGCCAAACGTGGTTCCAATTCCGAGCCCCGACGGCGATGCGGACGGCCGTCGACTTGTCGGCGTGAAAGTTGACGGAGAGATCAAACGCGGCTTTCCTACGCCGAGCGGCCGGCTCGAGTTCTTTTCAAAGACGCTGTCGGATTGGGGCTGGCATGAATACGCCATACCTACTTACATCAGGAGCCATGTTCATCCGGAAAACCTGGAAAAAGATCAGACGATTCTGATCTCGACCTTCCGTTTACCAATCCAGATTCATACGCGCAGCGCGAATGCGAAGTGGTTGAATGAAATTGCGCACACGAATCCGCTCTGGCTGCACACGAGCCATGCAGCGAAGTTGGGCGTGCGCACCGGCGATCTGGTACGGGTGGAAACTGAGATTGGTTATTTCGTAGTGAAGGCGTGGGTCAATGAAGGCATCAAGCCCGGCATCGTCGCGTGCAGCCATCACATGGGGCGATGGAAGATGCATGAGAACGGCCAACGGCAGTTAATGGCCACCGTCAGACTGGATCATGAAGGCGACGAATGGGGATTGAAACGCGAAAGCGGCGCCGGGCCGTACGAGTCGAGTGATGCGGACACGTTGCGGATCTGGTGGAACGATGTCGGCGTGCATCAGAACCTGACTTTCCCCGTCCATCCCGATCCGATTTCGGGAATGCATTGCTGGCATCAGGCCGTGCGTGTGCGCAAAGCTGAATCGACGGACCACTATGGCGACATTCACGTGGACACCGAGAAATCTCGCGAGGTCTACAGGAAATGGCTTACCCAGACGCGGCCGGCAGACAGGTATTCGCCCGATGGAACGCGCCGGCCTTACTGGATGCTGCGGCCATTGAAACCGTCGCGAGAGTTCTATAAATTGGCGGTAAAGAAATAGGGCGAATAGGGCTTATACGACCTATTTGACGTAACAAGGCGAGGCAACCTTTGATCTTCCATTCTCTCCTAAGATGCACTCGTTCCCAGCGATTCCGGAAACTTTTCGATTGATCCGGGCGTCATATGATCATGCTTCGGATAAGTCGATGTCGGGCGCGTCATCCGTAACGCATTCCCGCTTCTCCTGAAGAAGGAAGGAATTTTGATATGCGCGAGCCTCGGTGCACGACTCTTTTGCTGCTGTTTCTCACTTTTTCCTTCGGAGTTCAAGTCGCAAATGGCCAGGCGGGTCCCTCCACTCTTCAGCCTGGTGTTCCAATAGAGCGGACTCTGGCGGCAGCACAATCACACAGCTACGTTATCAACCTGGAACAGGATCAGTTTCTGCAGCTGGTAGTCGATCAACACGGGATAGATGTAGTTGTTCGCGCGTTCTCGCCCGCAGGTCGGCGACTCGGCGAGTTTGATACCCCTAATGGAACGGAAGGGCCGGAAGATGTAACTGTGGTTGCGGCGACTTCGGGAGTGTACCGCATTGAAGTAGCGCCATTGAGTGGGTATGAGAATCCATCAGGACGTTATGAGATTAAGATTGTCGAACTACGAAAGGCCACCGAGCAGGAGTTGCAAGCTGGAAAAAACCAGGAAGTGCTCAAGGCCAAAGGTCTGGCCCTGCTAATCGAAGCAACCCTAGACCTGCCACAGTTGCGTCGCCCGCAAACGCGCGCCGGGTTCCAGATAAAAGCCGCGCAACTTTTATGGGCCTCTGACGAAAAGCGCGCCACGAAATTAATGGAGCAGGCGATCGAGAGCGTCAAGGAATTCATCGCGGACATCGACAATAGCGAGCAGGAGTATTACGAGAGTTTTCAAATCGCCATGCTACTCAGAGAGCAGGTAGTCGAGGCGCTGGCGCCGCACGATCCTGAGATGGCGCTGAACTTTCTGCGTGCAACTCGCACACTCTCGAATCCCGAGGGGACGCAAGCCAGAGTTCAGGGGAATCAGGAGCTGCAACTCGAACTCTCATTGGCGAGTCAAATCATCGCTACGGATCCAAAGCGTGCGTTTCAAATGGCTGAGGATACTCTCAAGAAGGGCGCCTCACCGAGTTTGATCGACACACTAAATCGATTGCGTTCAAAGGATCCGGAGTTGGCGGCGAAACTCGCCCACGACATCGCAACGAAAATAATGAATGAGCGGTTGCTTAGGAATCCGGATGCAGCGTATCTGGCGAGTGGCTTTCTTCGGATTGTTCGACCCGGGGGAAGAACCCAGTTGGGTGGCGGCGACGGCGCGGCGAATACAAGTCTAATTTCCGAAGACGAATTTCGAGATGTGTTTCAAAAGGTACTCTCGGAAGCTCTCTCATATTCCCTGCCGACGGTGAATGCTTATACTCCCGAGAGGAATCTCGCGCAGAATCTCCTCAGTACTTTTAAGCAGATGAGTGCTGATTTGCAGCGCTATGCTCCCGACCGTGCGGCGGCCTTCGACAAAAAATGGCTCGAAATAAACGGTCTGGGTGATCCGCAAGGCGAGCTAAGGCAGCGGTATCAGACCACAATTAACAATGGCACGCCTGACGCCGCTCTTGATTCTGTAAATCAGGCGCCGCAAGAGATGAGAGAGCAACTTTACCAGCAGGTTGCAAACAAGATCGCACAAGCAGGCGATGTTACCCGAGCTCGGCAGATCATCAACGACCACATTACGAATCCCATGCAACGGCAGCAAGCGCTGAAGAGCTTAGACCAGCAGGCGATCTATAGCGCGGCCGGCAGAGGGAAGATTGAGGAAGCCCTGCGAAACCTGAGCAATTTTCGCCCAGTCAGTGAACGGGCACAGATACTCAGTCAAATGGTAAATCAGATTGGTCCCGGTCTTAAGAAATCGACGGCACTGCTGTATCTTGAGCAGGCGCGAAACCTGCTCGGGCCATCACCGCAGGCGGAAGATCAACAACAAATGTACGCGCTGCTGGCGATTGGCCGGGCCTTTTCGCGATATGACTCAAGCCGGGCTTTCGAAATTGTCGAGCCCTTGGTGGATCAATTTAATGAGATAAGCGCATCGGCTGCAAACCTGAATGGATTTGGCCAACGGTATTATCAAGATGGCGAAGTGATTATGAGCAATGGCAACGCGGTGGCCGAGACCGGGAACCAGCTTGCCACAACTCTGGGTAATTTGGCGCTGGCCAATTTTGAGCGAGCAAAAGCCGCGGCCGACCGGATTCATCCGGTTGACCTACGCATCAACGTTTATCTGACTATTGCTCAGCAAACCATCCAATCCTCACCAGTGCGCTGACACTCGATAACGACAGCGGACTATTTACTCCCAGGCATTTCACTCAAGACGTCTTGCCGTGCCTAAGTTTTTGCGAGAAAATCCCTCCCAAGAATCAACACCATCTTCCGAATGCCAGGTTGCAAGTGTATTTCAAACAGTTTTATCTCAACTGTCTCGCTCATGCTTCCTATCTGATTGGCTCAGATGGTGAAGCCGCTGTCGTCGATCCGCAGCGCGATGTCGACCAATATCTGGACGAAGCGGCGGCACAGGGCCTCAAGATAAAGTACGTCATCGAGACACACCTGCACGCGGATTTTGTCAGCGGGCATCGCGAGCTGGCGGCGCGTTCCGGCGCGCAAATTATTTTTGGCGAGCAAGCGAAAGCTACGATCCCTCATCGTGCCGTCAAAAGTGGTGAAGAGCTGATGATAGGTCGTGTGAAACTGCGCGTTCTGGAAACTCCCGGACACACTCCTGAAGGCATCTGCGTGCTGGTGATTGATACTGAAATCTCAGACCAACCGCAAAAGGTCTTGACGGGCGACACGATGTTCATCGGCGATGTAGGCCGCCCCGATCTTGCCGGGGGAAAGGGCTACACGCCGGAGACGATGGCCGCGTTGATGTACGACAGTCTGCACGAAAAGCTTTTGCGGCTCGATGACGCCGTCGAAGTTTATCCGGCCCACGGCGCCGGCTCGATGTGCGGACGAAATCTTTCCACCGAGACTTCTTCGACCATCGGGGAACAACGCAAGTTCAACTACGCGCTGCAGCCAATGAGCAAGGAACAGTTCGTGAAGTTGATGACCACCGATCTGCCCGAGGCCCCGGCTTATTTTTCCAAAGACGCGGAGATCAATCGCACCGGCGCCGAAGCCCTGAACGAATTACCCCGAGGTGCGGCGTTATCGCCCGCCGAGGTTTGCAAACTTGCGATGCAAGGTTCTGTGATTCTCGATGTGCGCGAGGCAAACGATTTCGGCGCCGGCCATATTCCGGGCGCGCTTAATATCGGACTCGGCGGCCAGTTCGCGTCGTGGGCCGGCTGTTTGATTTCCATGACAGCGTCGATCGTGATCATCACTGACGACGAAGCGCGCGTTGACGAAGCGCAGATGCGGCTGGCGCGTATCGGCATGGAAAACGTGACAGGCTATCTGGCGGGTGGCATGGATGCGTGGAAGGAAGCCGGACTCGAACTGGCGTCCGTTCAGCAAATCACTGTTGCCGAACTGAAAGGGATGATTGGGACAAGTCCCGATTTACAACTGATCGACGTGCGCCGCGTGGCCGAGTATGAAAATGGACACGCGCCAAATGCGATCAGTTCACCACTGGCGAAATTGCGAGACTCGCTGCCGCATTTGGACCTTAGCCCCAACGCGCAGACGGCAGTCATCTGCGCCGGAGGCTATCGCTCAAGCGCCGGAACCAGTATCCTGCAGCAGCTCGGTTTTAATAATCTGCTCAACGTAACCGGCGGAACAAGAGCATGGATTGATGAGGGTTATGAAGTCGAGCTGCCGTTGAAAGTTGCCGCTTCCTGAAGGCAGTTTCAAACGCAGAGGACGCAAAGGATCACGCAAAGGGCGCAGAGGTTTTCTCTGCGTCCCTCTGCGAATACCTTTGCGACCTCTGCGGTAACCATTGGCACAACCGAGACACTCAATATGAAACCAACCGCACTCGATCGCCGCAACTTTCTTTCTTTGACCGGCAAAGGCCTCGGTCTGGCCGCCATCTCGTCGTCGACCGTCGCGTCACTTCTACAGAACATACACGCGGCCGCGACCAGCGTCGCGCATCTTACGCCGGAACAGGCCGCGATGGATGAAGACTTCTGGTTTGAGATTCAGAAAGCATTCACCGTCACGCGCGGGATCATTAACCTCAACAACGGCGGCGTCTCGCCCAGTCCGCGCCTGGTGACCGAAGCGCTGGTGCGTTACATCTGGCAGCAGGAAGATGCCACGGCGTATACGATGTGGCAGATTCTCGAGCCGCAATCCGAAACGATTCGCACCGGTCTGGCGGAACTCTTCGGCTGTGACCGGGAAGAGATCGCGATTACCCGCAATGCTTCTGAGTCTTTGGAAACGCTGCTGCTCGGTCTCGATCTGAAATCGGGCGACGAGGTTCTGACGACTACTCAGGACTACGGACGCATGCTCACGACCATACGACAGCGTGAGCAGCGCGAAGGCATCAAGCTCAACCTAATCAAGATTCCGATTCCGCCGCAGAACATTCAGGAGATTACCGGGGCCTTTGAAAGAGCGATTACCCCGCGTACGCGGCTGATTCAAATCGCGCATCAGGTCAACATCACCGGTCAGATCACGCCCGTCAAAGCCGTGTGCGAAATGGCTCGATCAAAAGGGATCGAAACGATCGTCGACGGCGCGCATTCATTCGCCCAGTTCTATTTCAAACAGCCTGACCTGAACTGCGATTACTTCGGCACCTCGCTGCACAAATGGCTCTACGCGCCGAAAGGCACCGGCATGCTGTACATCAGGCGCGAAAAGATTGCGAAGGTCTGGCCGTTGTTTGCCGCCGAGGAAAAGCAAAAGACTGACATTCGCAAGTTCGAAGAGATCGGCACGCATTCGGCCGCGCCGAAGCTGGCCATCGGCGAGGCAATGCTTTTTCATAACGGCATCGGCGGCCAGCGCAAAGAGGCGCGGCTGCGTTATCTTTCGCGTTACTGGATGGACAAACTAAAAGACATTCCAAAGGTTCGCTTCAATACATCGTTCGATCCCGCCCAGATGTGCGCCATCGCCAACGTGCAAATCGAAGGGCTGGACCAGGGAAAGATCGGTAGCTACCTCTTCAGCAAGCACTACATCTTCACCACGCCGATCGTCCATGAAGAGTTCCAGGGCCTGCGCATTACGCCGAATCTTTACACCACCCTGCCGGAACTGGATCGTTTCTGTGAAGTGATGCAAACGATTGCCCGCAACGGATTGCCGTCATGAGTCCCTATCGCCATTGACACGACGGTGCTTTCCTCATAGATTGCATCCGCAACAAGCAGTTCGAAAATCCTCGGCAACCACTCACCTGCCGCATTCATGGCTTCAGACGGCGAGCAACCCGTACCTCGCTGCCCAGGCCCCAATTTGTACGGGAGGGAGTCTAAAATGAAAACTAAACGCATAGCTGTAGGTTCGTTTGCGGTGGTGCTACTGATTGCTGCTGTCTCGGTCTTTGCCCAGGTCAATCGCCCCTATCATAACGGTACGGTCTGGAACATCGCGTTCATCAGGATCAAGCCGGGCATGGACACAGCCTACATGAATTATCTGGCCGGAAGTTGGAAGGCTGAGCAGGAGGCCCAAAAGAAGGATGGGAACATTCTTTCTTACAAGGTGATGTCGGTTGAAGGCCACACGACCGGCGAGTGGAACCTGATGCTGATGACGGAATATAAAAACCTGGCGACGATGGAAGCCAATGAAGATAAGGCCGACGCAGTCGCGCAAAGGGTGATTGGCAACGACGAGAAACAGATGCAGGGCTACAAGGATCGCTTGGAGATTCGCGAAGTGATGGGCGACAGGCTCGCTCGCGAAATTATCCTCGAGCCCAAGAGTCGTTGAGGCAAATGCCTCTTGGTTGTCAGTCCACGCAAATTACGACAAAATGCGGGCGCCGTTCTCAGTCATTGGGAACGGCGCTTTTGCTGAAACATCCGCTCCTGGAGAAGGCCAATGTCGCAACGCATCACGCGAAGGCAACTGTTAGGCAGTGGGATCAAAGCGGGTTTCGGGCTGGTGCTCTGGAAGGAACTGAACCTCAGCACGGTGCTCGCGTTTGCAGTCACTCCGGCGAAAGTCTCTGGCCAGGACATCGCACGTTTTCAGCCAGCCTTTGCGCGGCTGGATGAATTCATCGCCGCTCACCTGCGGGACATCGGCGCCCCGGGAATGACCCTCGCACTGGCGACGCGTGACGGCTTGCTGCGCGCCTCCGCCCACGGTTTGGCAGATACGAAAGCAGGGTTAAAGGTACAGCCGAGCACGTTGTTTGAAATCGGCTCGATTTCGAAATCGTTCGTGGCCCTGGCGCTCATGCAAATGCGCGAAGAAGGAAAATTCGATACGGCGAAGCCGATTACGACTTACCTGCCCTGGCTCAAGATTGATTCGAAGTACGCGCCCATCACCGGTCATCATCTGCTCAGTCACACGTCGGGATTGCCCGATGGCGTGCCGCTGGAATTGATTGGGCCGGACCAGCCGCTCTGGACCGGCTTTGCCCCAGGCGAACACTTTGCTTACTCGAATGTCGGTTATGACCTGCTCGGGCTTGTGCTGGAAGCAATCGATCGACAACCGATGGCCGCGGTGTTGCGCCATCGTCTGCTCGATCCGCTGGGAATGTCGGCGAGCGAGCCGGTAATTGCAAACGCGATTCGACCGCGCATGGCGGTCGGCTACGCGCCGATGTTTGACGACCGACCGTTTCCGCTGCGCGGGACGCTGGCAGAGGCGCCGTGGGTTGAATTTGGCGAAGGCGCCGGGAGCATCTCTTCCACGGGATCGGACATGGCGCTCTACATTCAGATGCTCCTGAACAGCGGGAAAGTTTTTCCGAAGATCCATATCTCGCGCCGGCGGGGCGCAGACTTGCCGTTGATCTCGCCAGAGGGTTTCAAGCTGTTGGTCCAGCCCGTTATTAAAGCGCCGTTCTGGGGTGAAGACGCGAGCTACGGCTATGGTCTCTGGACGAACGAGGTCGAAGGCCGCACGTTGTTGCGCCACACGGGCGGGATGGTGGCGTTCAGCTCTGCTATGCACGTTGACATAACAAGCGGCGTGGGCGTCTTCGCGTCGGTGAATGCGAACCTCGCCGGTTACCGGCCGAACGTCGTTGCGAAATACGCACTGGATCTCTTGCGCGCGACTATGGACGGAAAAGATCTGGCCCCAGCACCTTCTACTTCAACGCTTCCCGATCAGGTCCCGAACGCTGCTGATTTCTCAGGAACCTTTACTTCTGTTGATGGAACCAAGCTCGTGCTGGCGGCCGAAGGCGGCAAGCTCTGGCTTACGGCCGGCACTCAGAAGGTCGCACTGGAACGGGCCGGTGGCGATCGTTTTATCGTCAGGCATCCTGACTTTGATTTGTTCGCACTGGAGTTTGCCCGCGACCGCAACCTGGTTACGGAAGCGTTTCACGGTCCACGCTGGTTCACGAACGAACGCTACACCGGCCCCAGGACTTTTGATTACCCGAAGGAGTGGGACCCTTTTGCCGGTCACTACCGGAATGACAGCCCGTGGTTTGGCAGCACGCGGATCTTTGTGCGCAAGGGAAAGCTGACTGTCGACGGCACGCCCGTAACACCGCTGGGCGGGGGCATTTTTCGCGTGAGTGCTGAAGACTGGTCGCCAGAGCGTTTGAGCTTCGGACCGGTAGTAAACGGACGGGCCACCCGGATGACATTTTCCGGAGTCGAGTTTCACCGTACCTTCACACCGTGAGCCTCGGGACCTCTCGCTGGGAGCGCGGACGCCTGATGCTGGGAGCGCGAAGCGCGAACAAGCATTCGACCGTAGACCCCCCAGGTGTTAACGGAAAAGAATTGAGCGAGCTATGCTCGCTGGGCGGACGAGACGTCCGCGCTCATAGTGATAAGAGTGAGCCAGTCCCAAAGCTCAAAACCGGCTCGTCCGCAAAAAAGGCTCTTGACTCGCTTTCCCGGCGACCTCCATAATCAATTTGACGGCACGCGGATGCTGTTTGATTCCCGGGTTCAACCTGCTCCCCCGCAAATCGAGCAGCAATAATTTGATCGGAGGACACTAAGTCCGATGAGCGAAGAATTAGAAAACAGCCTACAGCAAGCCATCGAAACCTATCTCGGCCAGCGTCTGGGCGCGATTGATGAACAGCTTTCTCGTCTGCAGAGTGATTTCGACGAAGCGTTAAAGCGTCTGCGCGAAAGCTCAGCCAACGAATCTTTGACGGCAACGCCACTATCAGCCGCGATCTTCGCCCATTTGCAGACTGCGCGATCACAAAAACTAAGCGGCGTCATGCCGGAGCGCGCCCAAAGTTCAGGTGAGGTCGCCATAATCAAGCGCGTGGTTGAGGAGATCGAAAGCCAACAATCGCACGCCGATATTCTTGGCTCACTGTTGACCGGCGCGGCACAGTTCGCTGAGCGCGCCGCGCTCTTTGTCATCAGGAACGAACAGGCAATAGGCTGGCGCGAGTGCGAAGTCAGCGATCCCACCAATCTCGAGTTGATAGGCGGCGTCTCTCTGCCGCTGAGCGCAGACACACTTCTGGCGCGCGCGGCCCACTCCCGTTCGACATGGAATGGGGCACCGGGATCAAATTCAGAAGATAGTGTCTTGATCGATCAGCTTGGCGGTGACCCGCAGACTGTGGCGGCGGTGCCACTGGTCGTGCGTGGGAAAGTTGTAGCAGTCCTCTACGCCGATTCAGTATCGCACGATCCGAACGCGGTCAACGTGGACGCCCTTGAGTTGCTGGCGCGAGTTGCCGCGATGGCGATCAATCTGGCATCGGCGCCGCGCGCCGTGCCAGAGCAGCCGCCTGCCGAACCTGAAGCCGTGACGCCAACAGCCGTAGCCGAGCCGGGGGTTTCTCCGACGCCCGTGGACGTGCAACCCGAGCAGCCCTACACACCTGAGATCGAACCGCAAACTACCGAAGTCATCGCATCGCCGGCGGTCGAGGAAGTTTCAACTGAACCAACAGCTGAGTATGTTCCTGAGGAAATCGTATCGCCAGCGGTCGAGGAAGTTTTGGCTGAACCAACAGCTGGGTATGTTCCTGGGTATCTTCCTGAGTATGTTCCCCAGGAAAAGGCAGGGCCGGCGACCGAGGAAGTTTCCGCCCAGAGAGAACCTGGGCCACTAGCAAAACCTGAAGAAGCCGCCGAGGAAACCCCTGAGCCCGCGATCGAAACAACCCCGCAGGCAGCTCCGACCGCGCCGAGCTTCACCACGCAATACGCGGCTCCGCTGGGAAGTGCTCGCCGCTATGGCGTTAGTGAACCGGATTTACCGATCGACGTCGGCGAAGAAGAGCGGCGATTGCACAACGATGCTCGCCGGTTTGCTCGTCTGCTGGTTTCTGAAATCAAACTTTACAACGAGCCCAAGGTGAAAGAAGGCCGCAGCCGCAGCGACATCTACGATCGCTTACGAGAAGACATCGACCGCTCGCGGCAGATGTATGACAAGCGTGTCGCCCCGCCGGTCGCGGCTCGTCACGACTACTTTCATCAGGAGCTGGTGAACACTTTAGCGGAGGGCGATCCGGCAAAGCTCGGGGACAGCTATCCGGGGGCCGCGGTGGTTGCAGCAAATTGAAGTCGCGCGAAGACTGAACATTAAGAGTAGCAAAACGGCCACCCTGGAGTGGCCGTTTTCAACATGAAGTCAGTACCACCGGCACTCCCCCGTGGGCAAGGCCGATTGTTGCTGCTGCCTTGAGCAAACAGTAGGCAGTAGACAGCGGGCAGACAGCAAGCAGCCAAAAACACTCCCAGAACTCGCAAGGTCTTATCAAGCCGGGGCTGGATAATATATATTTGGGCGCATACGAGATAAATCCGATGCAGAATTCTTACGACTATATCGCGGAGCAATGGCATTCTAACTTTAGAGGACAGCCCTACGTAGATAGAGTTTTAGGTTACGTTGACCTGGTTCTTGAAGGCTTGGAATCAGGAGCTAAAGTTCTTGATTTGGGCTGTGGCACTGGCAACCCCATTGCCAAATACGTCGTTGAAAAAGGTTTTCGTCTGGTTGCCGTTGACCAATCGGAGAAGATGCTTGAAATTGCGAGGAAGGTAGTTCCCGAAGCAGAGTTTATTCACAGCGATATGATTAATGCACAGCTGGCTGATGGGTTTGGGGCCGCCATCGCCTGGGATTCTATTTTCCACGTAGAACGTAAGCATCATTCAGGTATTTTCCACAAACTCGCGAAATCGCTTGAACCTGGCGGAAGATTATTGTTGTCGGTTGGTGGTTCGGGTGCAGATGACTTTACTTCTGAGATGTTTGGGCACACATTTTTTTATAGCGGACACGAGCCTGAGGTAACGCGCAAGTTGTTAGAGGCTGACGGATTTGAAATTGAGGTTTGGGAAGTAGATGATCCATCTTCACGCGGACACATTGCTGTCATCGCCAGGAGAGTAGCGTAGGCTGCGCCCAACATTTCGTTCCACCAGACTGCTCGATTGAGAGTCTCTGATGATGTGTCCTCAAAACTTTCTGAGGCTATGCCTCAGAGTTGAGGCACAGCCTCAAGAGAATTAACTAACCTCCACGGTAAAGCCAGAGGCTTACCGCACTGTGCGGCGGCAAAGCCGCGAACGCTTTCAAGCGTGAACTACCAACTACGGAGCGGGTGGCGTTGGTGATGGCGGAGTTGCGGAAGTCGAAGCCCTCCCTGACGGTCGGGCTACTACCCCGTTCTGCCCACTGCCTTCTGTCCCTCACGGCGTGCCGAATCGTTTCCGATATTCGGCGGAAACAATGAAGGCTTTGACCATCTCGGCCTTCTGTACCCGCACCATTACATTGTCACCGGGCAGGGTGAAACTGTTCAGCTTAATCAGCCAGAAGTCATAGCCGGTGTAGTCAATGTCCTGTGGGTCGTTTGGATTGCGTCGCATGTAGCCAAAGAACTGCATCAACACGAACGCTCGGTTGAACTCAGAGTTGACCAGGTTCTGATGTTCCGCAATTTGTCGCAGCACCTGAGCGCGAGTTTTCGTCCCGGCCGAATGTTCGATCTCCAGTTGAGCTAGCTCCGTGGCGGATAGCGGACTACCTGCGTTTCGGTTCAGCGTGTCCACAAAAACCGCCGGCGCCATAGTAGCCGGATACGCCGTAGTAAATCGCGAGCGCGTTACAAACTGCGTAGCGAAAGCCTGCTTGTTGTTCTCCAGCGCCTGCTCCCAACCCGTCTGTCCGACGATCACGCCCTGGCCAATCTGCTGCGTGTCCGGCAGAAACTCATTTAGGAACCGGACGATCGGCACTGGCAATTGATGCGTGCCATTAAACGTAGAGGTGCCACTAAAATCACCATAAGAAGTCTTGTAGATGCGTTCCACCAGATAGCCCGTCTGCTGGAATTCGATCGAGAGGAAGAAAGCCGTCGAGACGTTGACCCGCTTGTTGTCGATGCACGCCTGGTCACTGCCGCAGGAAGTAATTTCGTTGGCCCAGAAGGCGAGGCCACTCGGGTCCGCCGTCCGATTCAGAAAATCGAGATATTGCTGCTTGACGAAAAAGTCGGTCTGATCGATTGGGTTACCGGCAGGAGCATTGCTGAGACAACTTGAGTGGGCGTTAACGTAGTTGGTTATCTCGTTGATTGAGAACTGGCAGAAGGTCAGACTATTAGTCTGGTCCTGCGTCGCGACCATGATGGTATTGTCACAACCTGTTACGCCGTCGCAGTGGCTGGCGTTGAAATTATGGCCGATCTCGTGCGCCGGAATGGTGACCCGAAACGGTGCGATTGTTTCGAGATCTGATAGTCCGTAGGAGTGCGCCCCGTCCAAACAGACGACGCCCGTCCACGCTATGCCCGCCGGCCCGCCAAGATTTCGGCCGGTCCAGAGATGCGCAACGTCCCGCGGCGTATTCGCAAAGTCTCTGTTCCACACAGTCGTAAACTCATTCAAGATAGCCAAGGCATTGCCACTGGCAGTGTAGGGATCGCTACCAGGGTCGGTCCACGTGTGCTGGAACACCACACTGAATGTGAAACCTATGTCACGCTGATAAATCGCCTGGACCTGATTCATGATGCTCAGGATGTCACTATTGGCCGCGGCAGAGCTACCCAGAGCCGCGGTGTACTCACCGTCAGCTTCGGTAGCAATCTCGACCACTTTGAAGGGCGAAAAGGCGTCAGGCGCAACCGTGTTCGCCGCTATCCGTGGCGCGATGTCTTTTGCGCTGCGGCTGATCTCTTCATCCAGAGTTCCGCATACCCGCGTTATGTCGGGCCGGACGTCGGAAGCTTTGTAAAGCAGATAGTCATTCGCTCCCGCCGCTGACGAATATTTGCTCGCCGCTTCCAGGAAGTATGAATCCTGGGGCGTCAGGATCATTCCTTCCATGTGGTCACCGTCCAGGGTGAATCGCGCGTCCGTGCCAGCCGCGCCCTCAACATTTCCCTGGTACGTGTTAATGCCGGGCATGGGGACGGCGCGCGTGACTCCGTCGACGACTTCTTCGGCGCGATAATTTGGCGCGCGTAAATCGTTGGGCCTTAGTTGAATCTCAAAGTCATGCGTGGGTGAAACCAAAGACAGCCGGCCCGATTCCCTCACCCGCTCCGCCGCTGCCTGCGGGTCGAGGGTGACGTCTTCATGCCTGGTAAAGACCTGTTCGATGTCCTGCTGATAACGAGCTCTGCCGGACTGGGCCCCGGCAGGTGACGAGTAAAATCCGGGCCCTGCCAGTAATGCCAAAGCTGCCAATGCCAACAGCAATGGAAGGTAAACTTTGAAATGAAAGCGACTGCGCATGACGTTGACAGATGAACGCCTGCCTACACGTCCCGCATGAGACAGATTCGAACGTAGAATTTCTTTCATAGCTAAAATCTTCAGCTTTTCTGTAGGGATTTTATTTCTAGAGGTGGGGATTAACCGTTAAGGAGAGGCCACCACAGGGCAATTAGAATTGTAGGGACTGAAACAAGCATCGTCAACTGGTTTTTTGATAAACCAGGCGCCTGGAGTTGCCAGCCAACCGAGTTTGGTAATAAAGTCAGCGACTGTTCGAAAACGACTTTCTCCACTAACGCCTAATGAAAACCTCTTTGTCCGAAACTTCACTCCAGGGAATAGATGAGAGCCTGCGTGCGTCTAATAGCGCGTTAGCGGAAAAGTATCCAGGCGAGACAGGACGGCGACAGCCGGTGCACACTGTCTATGGCGGTGCGCATCTATTTCGCGCGGACTCAGCCCAGCGGCTGGGGCAAGTGGCCGAGCGAGCATTTGCCGAGAACGCGTCAGACTTCGTGGTCTTCGCGCGAGCCATCGGCTTGCCGCGCGCGAACGAACTGCCCGATGTGCTGGGTTACGCGACCGGTCTAAGACAACGTCTCAAGGATGAGCCCGACGCGGTTCGTGAAGAGAATAAGGCGGCGTGGTTGGCGCACACCATCCACGCGCGCGTGCAGGAAAAGCTGCGGCGCGAGCCGGTCGAAGACTTCCGCATCGATTTCGAAGACGGCTACGGCAATCGCCCCGACGCGGAAGAAGACGGCCACGCGGAATCGGCCGCGATTGAAGTTGCCCGGGGGCTCAAGGCCGGGACCTTGCCACCCTTCATCGGTATTCGCATCAAGCCTTTCACTGAAGAGTTGCGGGCCCGAAGCATGCGCACGCTCGACATTTTTGTCTCGACGGTAGTGGCCGAAAGCGGCGGCAGATTGCCGGACAACTTCGTCGTTACACTTCCAAAGATTACTACTCCCGAACAGGTGTCAGCGCTCGCTGATCTATTTGACCTGATCGAGAAACAGACGGGCCTGGGGGCCGGCGCCCTGAAAATGGAGATGATGATTGAGACTACTCAGTCCATCATCAATAGCGAAGGGCGAATCAATCTCCCGTTGCTGTTGCAGGCGGCGCGCGGGCGTTGTGCGGCCGCTCACTTCGGCACCTACGACTACACCGCCAGTTGCAGCATCACCGCCGCGCATCAGCACATGATGCATCCGGCCTGCGACTTCGCGAAACAGATGATGCAGGTTTCATTTTCCGGAACCGGTGTCTGGTTATCCGACGGCGCGACCAATATCATGCCGGTCGGACCGCATCGCGCCGCTGAAGGACAACCGTTAACCCAGGATCAGATTGAAGAGAACCGGGCGGTCATTCATCGCGCCTGGAAGCTGCACTACGATCACATCCAGCATTCGCTCACCGGCGGTTTTTATCAGGGCTGGGATTTACATCCGGCCCAACTGCCGACGCGCTACGCCGCGGTTTATGCTTTTTTTCTGGAAAGCCTGGATGCGGCCTCCGAACGTTTGCGCAATTTCGTTGAGAAAGCTGCGAAGGCCACGCTGGTCGGTGATGTCTTTGACGACGCCGCGACGGGTCAGGGCCTGCTCAACTATTTCCTGCGCGCGCTCAATTGCGGCGCGATCACGGAAGACGAGGCTTTGCGTCTTTCGGGCTTGACGCCGGAGGAGTTGCGATCCGGCTCGTTCGTGAAGATATTAAGGACACGACAGAATCTCTGACACTCGGGAAGGATTAGCAATGAAAACCTGGAAGCAAATAGTCACGATGGCTGTCATGTCAATCATGGCTGCGGCGGCGCTCGCGCAAAAACCGAGCAGGAAACAAAACCCTACAGACAATTCACTGGCAACAAAAATCCGACGCTTCGCACCAACCGTAATGACGGCGAATACGGCGCGTCTCTCTTCAAAAGATCGCAAAGCGCTACTCAAAATTATCGCCGCCGCAGAGTATTACGATCCTCTTTATCTGCGTCAGATCTGGAGCGGCAACGAGTCGCTACTGAAAGAGCTTCAGGCCGACAAGACCCCGCTCGGTCGCCTTCGTCAGCATTATTTTCTGATCAATCAGGGCCCATGGTCCCAACTCGACAACAACGAGCCGTTCATCGAAGGCGTACCACCCAGACCCGCTTACGCTAACTTTTATCCCGACGACATAACGAAGGAAGAATTCAACGCCTGGTTGAATACGTTGTCGCCCGAAGAGAAGGAAAAGGCCACGGGATACTTTTACGTTATTCGTCGTGACGCAAACCGTAAGTTGAAGACGGTGCCTTACAGTGAAGAGTATCGCGAGTTCCTCGATCCGGCGGCGAAGCTTTTGCGCGAGGCCGCCAAACTGGCAACCAACAAAACTCTGAAAGACTTTCTGAACAAACGGGCGGCCGCATTTGCTTCGAACGATTACTACGACAGCGACGTGGCGTGGATGGATCTGGATGCGCCGATCGATGTCACGATCGGGCCGTACGAGACTTACGAAGACGAGTTGTTCGGCTACAAAGCCGCGTTCGAGGCTTACGTGACTCTGCGCGACGACGCCGAGTCTGGCAAGCTCGCGAAGTTCAGTAAATATTTGCAGGAGATCGAGGACAACCTTCCCATCGATCCGAAGTATCGCAATCCGAAGCTCGGCGCCGCTTCGCCGATTCGCGTCGTCAATGAAGTTTTCAGCTCCGGCGAAGGAAACAGCGGCGTGCAAACGGCGGCGTTCAACCTGCCGAACGACGAGCGCGTGGTAAAGGAAAAAGGCTCGAAGCGAATCATGTTAAAGAACGTGCAGGATGCAAAGTTCAATAAGATTTTGATTCCGATCTCGCGGGTCGTGCTCGATCCGGCGCAGCAAAGGGACCTCGCGTTCGAAGCCTTCTTCACGCATATTCTTACGCACGAACTGATGCACGGCCTTGGGCCGCACAACATCACCGTCAACGGCGAGCAAACGACCGTGCGCAAGCAACTGAAGGAACTTTATTCGGCGATCGAGGAAGCGAAGGCCGACATCACCGGGCTGTGGGCGCTGCAATATCTAATCGACAAAGGCGTGGTAGACCGGGAGATGCAACGCACGCTGTACACGACGAACCTGGCCAGCATGTTTCGTTCAGTGCGTTTCGGCGTCACTGAAGCGCACGGACGCGGCGTGGCCATGCAGTTCAACTACCTGACCGATGAAGGCGCAATCAAATTCAACGACCAGAGCGGGACTTTCAACGTCGACGAGACGAAAGTAAGAGAGGCCGTGCGCAAACTCACCCATGAACTACTGACCATCGAAGCCGAAGGTTCTTACGATAAGGCGAAGGCGATCCTGGAAAAGTATGCAGTGATCCGACCGGCGATGAAAAGCGCGCTGGATAAGCTTATCAGCGTGCCGGTGGATGTCGAGCCGATCTTTCCGCTGGCGAAGTGAGTCCGCGATAGCGGACGATTGAGAATAGCCCAGCGATAACCGCCTTCGGCGATAGTTCGTGCCGGTTCAACAGCCTCAGATCACGTCACACATAGTTTGCCATGTAATACGCCCGGACGATTGACTTACCTTAAGGGCAATAGTACACTTCGGACACCGCGTAGGAGAGGGGCAAATAGATGGAAACCACAGCAACATCCAAAGGCCAAATCGTGATTCCTTCGTCGATGCGGCGAAAGCTAGGGATAAAGGAAGGGACTCGCATTCAGATCGAGCTCAACGAAAATGCTAATGAGATCGTCCTAAAGCCGATTACACGGGAGTATGTCCACAGTCTGCGCGGCAGATTTAAGGGCAAAGGATTGTTAGAAGAGCTGATGGCTGAGAAGCAAAGGGAGCGAAAACTCTAATGCCTCGCAAGCCGAAAACCATTGTGCTTGATTCGTGGGCGATCATGAGCTACCTCCAGGGTGAGCCCTCCGCGGAAAAAGTAGCAGACATTATTGCCGATGCGCATGAAGACAAAGTTCCCCTCCTCATGAGCGTCGTCAATGCCGGTGAAGTTTGGTACATCATTGCTCGGAGAACCTCAGAGGCCGATGCCGACCGTAGCATCCGCGAACTAAAGCAACTGGGAATAGAGTTAGTCGACGCCGACTGGGATATTGCTCACGACGCCGGCCGGTTCAAAGCCAAACACAAAATGTCTTTTGCCGATTGCTTCGCGGCGGCGTTGGCGAAGCACAGAAAAGCGCACCTGGTTACCGGCGACCCGGAATTCAAACAGGTGGAGCGAGACGTAATAATCAACTGGCTCAAATGAACAGTATTTCATCAAGGAGAAGTCGATCATGATTGGAATAGCGAAAGAAAGTTTGGCTCCCGTTCATTTCGAATCTTTGAGACAGAAGCACCGAACCAGCACCGAGGGCCTTGTGCCTGAAATAGTGTTCTGCCTTTTCCTTTGTAAAGGAATTCGCAAGAATGTTGGCATTGAAGAGATCGCCGCACAGGCAAACCTCTGCGTCAGGCGGCAATTCGTCTGGCCGATCAATCGTCGGCCACGCACGCAAAGGAACGGAGTTTCTCTGCGTCCTCTGCGGGAAACTCCGCGACCTCTGCGGTTAAATTCCTGATCGCTACAGTCAGCCCTTATTGGGATGGCATCGCGCGGTATTGAGTGCGGGCGCGGAGCGCATCTGATTCAGGACAGCCGACCGGTTACAGTCACCTGGCTGCTAATGGGCTGCTGTTTATATAGACCGTTATTTGGGCGCGCTTGTTATCAGGTTTTGCGCCCGCCACCGTGAAAGCCGAAGCAATCGAGTTGTGGATTCCCGCGAGGTCGCCGGAGAGCCGACCACTGTTCAATTGCAAGGTCAGTTCGAGATCGCGCTTGTTCGCCACCGGATTGATGTCGATATGATCGTCTTTGTATTCGCCCCCCGGATCGGTATCGTCCTCGTCCCAGAGTTGAAAGACTATCGGCACCGATCCAACGCGGCCGTCGACAAAGTGAATCTCAAACCAGGGGTTGGGAAATTCTTTCTGGTTCTGTATCACGCGATCGGTATAAACCTGCGCGCCAATCGTGATCACCGGATAGAAATCCGGCGCGCCCCCCGGATCGATGCCTCTCTCGAGACGGCCGGCGTCGTTTGTCTCCTTCGCGAACGTTGTCCTCACCAGCACGGCGCGGCGGTTGAGAGCAAACCGCGCCACCGTGAAAGCAGGCCCGGGCAGGGATAAGAGAGGCCCCGTCTCGGAATATAAATGCGCCGTCAAACGCTTGTGCAATTTTCTCTCGGAAATTTGCTTGACGAAGATCGAACTAGGTCGGCCGACCCACTTGCTGGAGAACGGCGGGAAGAAACGCGGAGAGCCGCTCCGGTTTCCCTTCCAGTGGCCGTCTTCATCCCTGGCGCTGATCCACATTGAAATGTTGCGCACCGCACGAAGGTCGTATGCCAGGCTCGCTTGATCATTCGCAGCGACCTCGAACTGCTGCGCGCGTTTCCAAAGACCGGGC
Source organism: Pyrinomonadaceae bacterium (assembly GCA_041492345.1). Lineage (GTDB taxonomy): Bacteria > Acidobacteriota > Blastocatellia > Pyrinomonadales > Pyrinomonadaceae > UBA11740. Next base: position 27,380 of record JBGPWS010000002.1, read on the forward strand.
CGCGCCTCTTCCGACCAGCGCTCCATGAGTTGGACAATTTCATGCGAAGCGCAATACGCGAATACATAGGCCTCGTCCCAGTTTGGCCGCACCTGCGAATCCTTGTTGAGCCCGGTGTCGTAATTGCCGTGAATCAACGCCCCGGCGGGCGCCGACTTTCGATCCTCGGGATACTTGCCGGTAATCAGCTCGGCACTCTGCGGCGGCCCGACGCTGAGAAATGTTTCCGTGCGATAAGGGCCGCCGGGAGATCGCGGATGCGTCTCGACCCAATTCGAGTGACTGTAGAAATCCTGTGTCGCATGCAGAGCCACACCCAACGTGGTCAGCATGGCGAGCTGGTCGTCGTCTTTCGCAGCCTGAAGCGTGGCCTCGCGGAGATCCTTCATCAGCCATGACCAGTAACGTGAGGTCTCGGCGGTGCTGAACAGGTTGTCAAAATGCAGCTTTTCTAATTCATCTCGCGCCGCGCCGCGAACGCTCGGCGTAGACGAGTAGTAATCGGTTAGCCAGTTTTCGACCTGGACGATTCTTATGGCCGTGTCACCAAAACCGCGCTCGGCGAGGACCGAGCGTGTCAGATCAAAATGCGACCCGGTATCAAAGGCGTAACTAAATCCGTTGAAGCAGAAGAGAAAGAAGAGCAAGGGGAAGATCTTTTTCATGTGTTACGTCCCAGTAGTTGGATTCCCTAATCTGTCTTAACCGCAGCCAGGATTCTCTTGAACAGTTCATCGGCGCTTTTGTCCTGGTGCCAGCGCCACACGACTACGAGATCATGCTCAGGGTCGATCCAGATCGTGTTTGAACCGTAACCGAGCGCGGCGAAACTCGCCGCAGGCGCGCTCGGGTATTGTTTGCGTTTGGTATTGAGCCACCAGAGATAGCCGTAGTCCGGACCAATCGCGGCCGGCGTCGTTGCCATTCTGATCCAGTTCTCGGAAATGATCTGCTTGTCTTTCCATTTGCCTCGACGCAGGATCAGATAACCGAAGCGCGCTTCATCACGGGTATTGATCCACAAGCCGCCGCCCCAGCGCGTGCCGCCGCTCACCGAAACCATTCGCTTGCCGTTGATGTCCGCATAGGAATTGGCATAGCCGTGATACTGCCAGGTGTTGGAAGCCCCGATGCGATCCATGATCTCATCCTTCAGCACGCGCGGCAGAGGCTTCTGCCAAACCTCCAATAAAGTAAGCGCCATGCGATTAATGCGCACGTCGTTATATTCCCAGTACGCTCCGGGTTCCTGAATTGCGCGTGGCCGACGCTGGCCTTTGCCGAATTCTTCGACGCCGAGGAAGTTGCTGTTCTTACCCCACATCGTGCCTTCCCACTCGCTGGTTTGCTGTAGATGATTTTCCCAGGTGATCTTCGCGTTGTGTGCAGATTCGTAGCCGCCATCGGTCGCAGACTGCTTCATTGGATCGTGCACACTCTTGATCATTCCGCGATCGATGGCCAGTCCGCACAAGGTGGAGAGAAAACTTTTCGCTGCGCTATACGTCGGATCGATCTGACTCGTGTCACCCCATTCAGCGATGATGTAGCCATGGCGAATGATGATCCCGTTGGTCTCGCCGCGCATTTTCGGCAAGGGCCCCAGCACGCGGCCAAACGTTTCGACCTGCGTGGAAAAGTCCGGTGGGATCGTGCTGGCTTGGGTCTTCGCATAAGCGACCGCCTGCTCGAGCAACGCGCCGTCCATGCCAACATCTTCGGGCCGGCGCCGCTGCCAACCATCACCGGGCCCCGGGTAATAAATCGGATCGTAGACCGCCGGTTGCTTTCTCTGGGAGTGAGCGGGCGGACCGTGTAGCGCCACACCAAAGGCGCAGAGAGCGAGCAGCAGAATCCGGAACCTAAGTTGTCTTCTGATGTTCATGTTTGTATGGTGGCACGAAGCCCAGCCATTAGGAACTGCTTAGCCCGATTCATCGGGCTTTCCCGGAGGGTTACTAGACCAGCGCTTTAGCGATGGGTAAGCGTGCCTGATTTCAAATAGCACGCTTCAGCGTGCTTACCAAATAGGCTTAAGCCTCGGAGAAGCCCGCTGAAGCGGGCTCCGGTTGTTTGTTGCGCACTGCAACCCAGCCGTAAAACGGCTGGTCTAGTAACCCTACGAAGAAAGCCGCGTTAACGCGGCTCATGGGTGGGTTCAGCCTGCACGCACGGAATCTTCTCGCTCTGAAAGTGTGCGACCGTTGGTTTCATCTTTCGTTTGCCAAGCGCCACGCCAAACGGCATAATCTGCGCACCCCCGGCAGATACCGTAAACAACAGTCTCAAGTTTCCTGGAGGACACAATGATTACTCACACCCGCACTCGGATGATGCTCCTGATCGCAGCCATGGTGGCCGCGATGTTCGTGGTCGGCGCGCAGCAGCAGGCCGCAACGATCCAGACCCAGTCCCCGGCGCTCACACAGCAGATGCCCGTGGATCCGCAAATCACCATGGGCAAATTTGCGAATGGGATGCGCTACTACATCCGCGCCAACAAGAAACCTGAAAAACGCGCGGAACTCCGGCTCGTAGTCAAAGCCGGATCGATCCTGGAAGATGACGACCAACAGGGCATGGCCCATTTGGTCGAGCATATGGCCTTCAATGGCACGCAGCATTTTCCCAAGCACGACCTCATCGAATTCATCGAGTCGCTGGGCATGCGCTTCGGCGCGGACCTGAATGCCTACACGAGCTTTGACGAGACGGTCTACATTCTAACAGTCCCGACCGACAAGCCTGAGACGATAGATCGCGCGCTGCTGATCCTCGAAGACTGGGCACACAATGTCACCTTCGATCAGAAGGAGATCGACCAGGAGCGCGGGGTCGTCATGGAGGAATGGCGGCTGGGGCGGGGCGCCGGCTCGCGGATGCGCGACAAGATATTTCCGATCATGTTCAAGGGCTCGCGCTATGCCGATCGACTGCCGATTGGCAAGCCGGAGATCATCCAGGGCGGCAAGCCCGAACGTTTGAAGAAGTTCTATGCTGACTGGTACCGGCCCGATCTGATGGCCGTGGTTGCAGTCGGCGATTTCGACAAGGCCGCAATTGAGAAAATGATCACAGCCCACTTCGCCTCGATTCCCGCGGCGACCAAACCGCGGCCGCGACCCACCTACGACATCCCGGACCACCCCGGCACGGTCTACGCAATTGCGACGGACAAGGAAGCCACTAGCACGAGCGTCGAGGTGGATAACATCCTGCCGGCTCGCGAGGAGGGATCCATCGGTGTATATCGGCAAAAGACCGTTGACCGTCTTTTCTCGGGCATGCTCTCCGGCCGGTTTTCGGAGCTCGCGCAAAAGTCCGATGCGCCTTTCATCTTTGCCGGCGGGGGGCGCGGGAGTTTCCTGGCGCGCACGAAGGAGAGTGCTACGCTCGTCGCGCTGGTCAAGGAGGACGGCGTCGAGCGCGGGTTGGATGCGTTGCTTGGCGAGGCGGAACGGGTGTCGCGTTTTGGATTCACCGCCACGGAACTGGACCGGCAAAAACAGAGTGTGCTGCTGAACTACCAGCGCCAAGCGGCTGAAAAGGACAACATCCTGTCCGCCAGCCGGGCCAATGAGTATGTCCGAAACTTTCTCATAAACGAGACTCTGCCAAGCCTCGACGACGAATACGCCCTGCACCAGCGCTTCCTGCCGGAGATCAAGCTCGACGAGATCAACAAGATTGCGAAGGAATGGTTTCCCGGGGGAAACCGCCTGGTCGTGGTCAACGGCCCGGAGAAAACCGGTCTGGTGATCCCGGATGAGACGAAGCTGGCGGCCGTGATCAAGGCCGTGGCGGCGAAGGATCTGAAGCCGTACGTGGATACAGTCGGCACCGCGGCGCTGCTCGAATCAATCCCTGCGCCCGGCACGATCGCCAGGACCACTACGAAGGAGGCCGCCGGTATCACTGAGTGGGAGCTGTCCAACGGCGTGAAGGTCGTACTCAAGCCGACGACGTTCCGAGCGGACGAGATCCTGTTTCGGGCCACCAGTCCCGGCGGCACGTCGCTCGCCAGCGACAAGGACTACATCCCGGCCAGCACCGCCACGCAAGTCATCGCAGCCGGCGGCGTGGGCAAGTTCAACGCCATCGATCTGCGGAAGTACCTAACGGGAAAAGTTGCCTCGGCGGGTCCGTTTATCGGCGAGCTCGAAGAGGGATTGAGCGGAAGCAGCTCTCGTAAGGATCTCGAGACGATGTTCCAGCTTGTCTATCTCAGGTTCACGCAGCCGAGAGCAGATGCGACCGCTTTCGGCGTGCAGTCAGCACAGACGAAGACCATGCTGGCGAACCAGACGGCAGCCCCCGAGTTTGCATTCTTCCAGGCGCTCAATAACACCCGATACCAGAATCTTCTCAGGAGGCGACTCGCATCGTCAGCGGACGTTGACGAATGGAATCTCGACAAATCTCTGGCGTTCTATAAGGACCGGTTTGCTGATGCGAGCGACTTCACGTTCTTCTTCGTCGGCAGCTTTGATCTGGAGACGATCAAGCCGCTCGTCGAGCGCTATTTGGGCGCGCTGCCTTCCATCCACCGAAAAGAAACGTGGAAAGACGTCGGCGCGCGGACGGCGCCCGGAGTGGTCGAGAAGAGAGTCGAGAAAGGCGTCGAGCCCAAGAGCATGGCGGCGATCGTGTTCAACGGCCCCTTCGAGTTCGACCAGTCGCATCGGATAACCCTTCGGGCCATGTCAGAGATACTGCAAACGAGGCTGCTGGAGGTTATTCGCGAAGAACTGGGTGGTACCTACAGCATCACCGCCAGCTTCGGCTACCTGAAGTTCCCCAACCAGGAGTACTCGATCACCGTACAGTTTGGGTCGGCCCCGCAACGCACGGAAGATCTGATCAAGCGGGTCTTTGAGGAGATCGAGAAGTTGAAAGCGAACGGACCGACTGAGAAGCAGATTAGTGACGAGAAGGAAGCGCTCCTGCGCGAATTCGAGACGAATAGCAAACTGAACGGCTACCTGCTGAATCAGATCTACCTTAGGTACCAGAATGGCGAAGATCCTGCAGGTCTCTGGAACATCCCGGAGTATTACAAGAAACTCGACGCGGCAATGATTCAGCAGGCGGCGAAAACGTACCTCAACACAAACAATTTCGTGGAGGTGACGCTGTTTCCCGAGAAGAAGTAGGCGAACAATTCAACTAAGCTCTACCCGCCACTTCGCCGGTCTGGGTATTAACGCGGACGATTTCGCCTTCTTTGATAAAGAGCGGGACGCGCACGGCGAGGCCCGTTTCAAGCGTAGCTTGCTTGCTGGCGCCACCGGCGGCAGTATCACCACGCAGACCAAGCTCCGTGGACGTAACTGCGAGTTCGACGTACTGCGGGAGTTGCAGCGAAACCGGCGCCCCGTTGTATTTCAAAACCTGGAGCGTGACGCCCTCTTTGAGATAGCCACGATCACTGTCGACCGCTTCCGCGGGAAAAGTAAACTGCTCGTAACTCTTCTCGTCCATGAAATGAAAACCGTGCGCGTCGCTGTAAAGGTAAGACGCGGGCACCAACTCGACGTCCGGCTCGTCAAACTTCTCGTTCGCGCGAAAGCTCTTTTCCATGACCGCGCCCGTCAACAGTTGGCGCAACTTTGTACGGACCATCGTCGCGGCCCCGCGCGCCGTCGGCGAGGCAAAGAAAACTTCCAGGACCACGTAGGGCTGCCCTTCAACCGCGATCAGTAGCCTTCGTTTCAGTTCATTGGCGGCAATCATTGCCATTGCGATTCATTCCTTCCCATGCTCAAGCAAACCGATTCCGCCCTTACCAGTCTTTGAGAGAAGTTCACTGCGGCACTCCGATGCGTCGCACCAGGTCAGCGAAGCGCGGGTCTGAGTGGAGCCCGTCGAAAACGGGTTCAACCTTGATGAGGATCAAGTATGGATGCCGTTCCTGATAGGCCTGGTCCAACTGCGCAAAGGCCTGATCCTTATCACCAAGGCCAACATAAACCAGAGCAAAGAAATAGGGCGAGACATATTTTTGTCTGGCTCGTTCCTGCAGCTCAGCAATTATCTTCAAAGCTTCGCTTCTCTGACCCGCGACTCCGTAAGCGTGGCCCAGCGTTGCTATGTCTCTCACGTTGCCATCTGAAAGCGCGATCGCTTTCTTGATCTCGGCAATGGCGTCCCCATATTTTCCCTGTTGCACATAGACCTGGCCGATCCAGAGATGGCCCCAGGAAAACTCGGGATCCAACTCGATTGCCTTGCGGTAGCGTCCCAGGGCTTCATCAAAGCGGCGCGCGTAATACGACGGATAGCCAACATCCGCAATTGCGATGGGTGACGTTGGATCGAGCTGGCGACTACGCTCCCGTTCGGCGACGGCTTCGTCAAACCGGCCCAGTGACTCCAAATATGTGCCGTAGCCGGCATGTGCTTTCCACTGGTTAGGGTCGAGTTCGAGAGCCCGCCTAAACCCTTTTTCAGCGTCGGGCCAATCCCAGTCAAAATAGAGCTTAAAGTCGGCGAGCGCGGCATGAGCGTCAGCCAGGGTGTCATCAATCATTAAGGCTTTCATAATCGCGGCTTTGCCTTGCGGGGCAATGGTTACTGGTGAAGCGAACCCGAGGACGCCGCCCAATGCCTCGAATGCATTCCCCATCTCGGCATAAGCCAGAGCGTAGTTAGGATCTTTATTGATCGCCTGCTGGTAGTACTCAATCGCTTTCTTCAACCCTTCTTCAGTGCTCTTACCATGCGAGTATCGGCCTTTGAGGAAAAGCTCATAAGCCTCGGCGCTTTCGGTGTAGGGCTTTGTGATTCGCTGCTGCTCTGCACCGGTCAGCTTGAGGCGCAGCTTCTCAGAGACTTCCCGAGAGATCTCCTGCTGCACCACGAGGATGTCTGTCAGCTTGCGGTTGTACTGTTCGCCCCACATTTGCGTGCTATCGCGCGCATTCACCAATTCCACACTGATTAAGAGATTGTCGCCGCGCTCGAGCACGCGGCCGGTTAGAATCGCTTCTACCCCAAGCGCTCTCGCCACTTCCTGTGGGTTTGCATTCTTACCCTTGTATTGGAAGCTCGAACTTCTGGCAATGACCTTCACGCCGGGCAGTTGCGAGAGGCTGTTGATGAGCGATTCGCTGATGCCGTCCGAGAGGTATTCCATGTCGTCGTTGCCGCTCTCATTTACAAACGGCAGTACCGCGATGGATTCGATGGCGGGCCCGGTGTTCTGCCGGTGAAAGTAATACCAGACGCCCAGGGCTGCGAGAGCGAGAAGCAACATCGCGACCAGCGCCCCTATCCGGTAACGAATGGATCCGTCGGGGGTAGGGCCGTCGCTTCGCGTCGGACGCGGTTCGGCCAAACTGGTCGCCTGCTCTGACAACGCAGCGTCCGAATCGTTTGCCGCGAACTTCTGGTTGGCAACGGAGTCAGTGGCGCTGATGTCGGGCCCGCTGGAACGTCGTATCTCTGATTGAATATCGAGATCGCGGCGCAGGGTCTTCAGATCAATCATCAAGTCGCGCGCCGTCTGATAGCGACTGTCGCGATCCTTCGTCAAAGCCTTGCGGACGATCCGTTGCAACTCGGCCGGCGTCTCCGGCGCGAAGGTTGCGAGGGGCGCAGGTTCAGTCTCCAGAATTGAAACTACGGTATGGCTCCTGGTCTCGCCGCGGAACGGCGCACGTCCGGCCACCATTTCGTAAAGCACGACGCCCAGACTCCAAATGTCGGTGCGCGCATCGAGATCAAGTCCGCGCGCCTGCTCAGGCGACATGTATGCCGGAGTGCCGAGCACTCTGCCGGGATCAGTCAGCACCAGCGCGCGCGTCTCGGCTTCGTGGTCGATCATTTCGCGGGCGTGATCTTCCAGCAGCTTGGCCAGACCGAAATCGAGCACCTTCAAGATCCCATCGTGACGCACCATGATGTTCTCAGGCTTGATGTCGCGATGAACAATCGCGGCGCCATGCGCCGCCGTGAGCGCGAATGCCGTCTGTTGTGCTACATCCAAAGCTTCATCCAGTTTTATTCGTCCCCGGTTCAGTTTTGCGCGCAGCGTTTCGCCATCGACGAATTCCGTAGCGATGAAATGCGCCCCGCTGTCGGCGCCAATTTCGTGAATCGTGAGAATGTTCGGATGATTGAGCGCCGAAGCCGCGCGGGCTTCCTGCTGAAAGCGACGCAGTCTTTCTTTGTCGTTGGTAAACTGGGAAGGCAAAGTCTTGAGCGCAACTTTGCGACCCAGCCTGGTGTCTTCGGCGAGATAAACCTCGCCCATGCCGCCCGCGCCAAGTGAAGACAGTATCGAGTAGCGTTTCGGCAAATCGGCTTGGGTGAACTTCGGCCGGTCGCGACTGCCGGCGTCCTTTACCTTCGTCTCTCCGGTCGTCGTCGGTGCTGTGCCGAGAAACCGTCGTACTTCGTTGACGAACATCGTCCAGGCCGGCTCGGCTTCGAGAAGCAGATGATTCTTTCCTTCCAGCGGAACAAAACGAGCGCCGGGGATCATGGCAGCAAGTAAACGTCCTTCCTCGAAAGGCACTGCGGAGTCATCGCGGCAGTGCAGCACCAGCGTGGGAACTTTTACCTGCGGCAAAAGATCGACGACGTCGATGTCGCCCATCACATTCAAAAGTTTGAACGCATTTTCCGGTGAGGTCGAAACGCGCTGAAGATCATTGAACGACTGCGCTTGCTCCGGAGTGGCGTCGGGCGCATAGAGCGTGGTCCACAGTTGTCGGAACGCCGGATTGTCCTTGCCCCAACCTAACCTCACTAAAGTGAGTTGTGCCTGGCGTTGCTCGATCTCTTCCGAAGATTCGCGCTTCGCCCAACCGCGCGCGTAAGCGCCATACAGGATAAGGTGCGAAACTTTATCGGGATGACGAACTGCATAAGCAATCGCCACGGCGCCACCCTGAGAGATTCCGAGCAATGGAAAACGATCAACGTCCGTTGCTTTCACAACGGAGGCGAGGTCTTCCACCCACGCATCGAGTGAAAGGTCGGCCACGTTCCAATCAGAGAGGCCATTGCCGCGCTCGTCATAGCGGACAAAAGTGTGATCGCGTGAAAACTCCTGAAGCAAGTGACGCCAGATCGGACTGCGCCAGTCGAACTCAAGGTGGTTGAGCCAGTTCGCCGCCTTTACCAGCGGCGGCCCTTCACCGACGGTGGCATAGGCGATGCGCACGCCATCATCAGTGGTGCAAAAATGGATCTGCTGTTCCATGAGATAAAGGAACGTCGGAGTCGAGCTAACGGCCGGAAGTTCTTTCTGCCTGCTGCTTCCTGCCTACTGCCTCCTGGCTTTTCAGGCGCGCATTCTATCTGAGTTGATGAGGATGCGGCCAGCGCTGCTCCCGTCAGCACCGGTCTCGTTTGCGATGTCGGACGAGTTAATACTGGGAGCGCGGCCGCCCTCGACCTTACCGCGCCGCCGGCGCGAACTCTTCCCCCAGACACGGGCGGGCGGTAGCCCGCCGCTAAACAAATTTTGCCTGCATCTTAGCCGAGAACCCTCGACTGCGCCAGATTATTGGACTTGCGTGCCGGCTCTCAAATCAGCGCGCCCCATTTATTAGGAGGCGCCCATCACTGGGAACGCGGGCGCCCGCGCTTCCAGTGACATCTCATGCAAAAACTTCGTCCATCGGCGACCGCCCCGCGTCTAAACGCGTTGGTAAGGGGTTCGCCGCGAAAGATAACGGATTTCGACGCGCATGGTCGAGTCAGTGTTCTCTCTCCTCCTGCCTCTTCGGAGGCGGACCTGGAGCTTGCAGAACTTGCGCAAGCAGGGACCGAATTCACAAATTCAGGAGGAATAGAAACAATGAAAAGTAGACTTTTCCAAATTGCTTTGCTGTCTGGATCACTGCTGGCGTTAATGGGAACCGCGGCGGCGGAAAGGCCCGGGCGGATTGACAGGGGAGAGCGCCGTGAGTTGCGCGCCGATCGCCGAGAAGTTAGAGCAGATACTCGAGACATCCGGAGCGACCGCCGGGAGATTCGCGAAGATACTCGGGATCGCAGAGGCAATGTCCGCGAATATCGTCAGGATAGGCGCGAGGGCGCTTCGCAGGCTGAGTTACGAGCAGATCGACAGGAGATCAGAGTCGATACGCGTGACCTTCGCAGCGATCGCGGCGATATCCGTGGAGATCTTCGTGATCGACGCGGCGACGTACGCGACTATCGGCAGGATCGCCGGGAAGCTCGCCACGACTAATCGGTAGAGAGGCATTTCAGATCAGCGTGACTAAAGTTTCGACCCGGAGGGGCTGAATCCGGATAACCTGCTTGGTCACGCTGCCAGGGACGAGTGTTGAGGCACACTCGTCCCTATTTCTTTGGCGTGCGGTGGCAAGCGCAGCGCGACACCGCTTTGGATGTTTGTGCAGGTCAAGTGAATAACCAAAGCGCCGTCGCCGCTTCGCTCTGCCGGCGCACTCCAAATCACCGCTTCGCATCTCCATCCACTAGCTGTTAAACTATTTTCACCGACGGAGGTGATCGAAAAGTGGCATTGGTTGTTTACACCAAGCCTGGCTGCCCCTATTGCCAGCAAGCGCGCGACTATTACAACTCAAAGGGCATCACGTTCATTGACCATGACGCCCAGAGTGATCGCGCGCTGCGCGCAGAGATGTTCAAGTTTTCAGGCGGCGACCCAACAGTTCCCTGCATCGTCAAAGATGGAAAGTATGTCCAGTCAGGATGGGGCGATCCGCTTCGTGGTTGAACGGTCCACGACTGACGAACCGTGCGCTCGTCGCTAGTCAAACATTTTATTGAAAAGAGTTTAGAGGCGGGCTACTGCCCGCCATGGTTTCGGGTAGCGTAAGACGGCGGGCGATAGTCCGCCTCTAAACGGATCGCCTGGTTTTCACGCGGAGGCATTACATGAAACATTGCGTCGCTCTTCTGTTCTTGATTCTCTCAATCTCAACGATTGCGTTGATGAAAGTCTCAGCCCAGGATGGAAACTCATCTATGATGCTGCAACCCCCGCCCACCGAAAAGAAACCGAAGATTACTGAAATTAACGGCGACAAGCTCGTCGACAATTATTTCTGGTTGCGCGAGAAGACGAACCCGGCGGTCATCGCGCATCTGGAAGCGGAGAACGCCTATGCGGCGACCGTGATGAAGTCGACTGAGCCGCTACAGGAGAAGCTCTACAACGAAATTCTCAGCCATATCAAACAGACAGATGCGAACGTGCCGTATCGCTGGGGCCATTATTTCTACTACACGCGCACAGAAGAGGGAAAACAATATTCGATCTATTGCCGCACAGAGGCCACCAACGCAAAAGCGAAGGACGAAACCCTTCTCGATTTGAATGAAATGGCCAAAGGACAGAAGTTCATGGCCGTCGGCAGCTTTGCTCCGAGCGATGACGGCACGCTCCTGGCGTATTCAACCGACAATACTGGTTATCGACAGTACACTCTTCAGATCAAGAACCTGAGCACCGGTGAACTGTTACCCGAAAAGATCGAACGCGTCGACGACATGGCGTGGGCCACCGACAACAAAACTGTTTTCTACGTAACTGAAGACGCGGTTACCAAGCGCAACGACAAACTGTTCCGCCACGTTCTGGGCACCGACAAGTACGAACTGATTTACGAGGAGAAGGACGAGCTGTTTGACATAGGCGTTGAGCGAACCCGGGACAAAGCCGTGATCCTGCTCGGCGCGTTCAGCAAGACTTCAACCGAGTTCCGGTATATCCCGGCTGCCAATCCCAACGCCGCATGGAAGACGATTATCGCGCGCCAGCCCGATCACGAATACGACGTCGAACATCGCGGAAATCTTTTTTACATTCGCACGAACAAGGGCGCTAAGAATTTTCGCGTAGTTGCTGCGCCGGTTTCCGATCCGTCCGAAAAGAACTGGAAAGAGTTTGTAGCTCACCGCCCCGCGATCAAGGTTGACGGAGTCGATCTGTTCAGCGATCACGCGGTGCTTTCGGAGTGGGAAAACGGCTTGCAGCAAATCGAGGTCATCAACTTCAAAACGAACAAACGCCACCGCATCGAATTTCCGGAACCAGTCTATGCTGCCGGGCTGGGCACGAATCATGAATTCGACACTGCCGTGCTGCGTTACAACTATCAGTCACTGGCTACGCCGAGTTCCGTCTTTGGTTACGACATGAACAGCCGCCAGGCGACGTTGCTGAAAGAGACGGAAGTCCCCGGCGGCTTTGATAAAGCGAATTACAAATCCGAACGAGTGTTTGCCACCGCTGCCGACAGCACCAAGATCCCGATGTCGGTCGTATACCGGCGGAATGTGAAGCTGGACGGATCGGCGCCGATGTTGCTCTATGCTTATGGCTCGTACGGCATTTCGATTCCGCCGACATTCTCAGCCGGCCGTCTGGCTTTGCTTGATCGCGGCGTCATCTTTGTCATCGCGCACATTCGCGGCGGTGGTGAGTTCGGCGAGCCGTGGCGCGAAGCCGGGCGCATGATGAAAAAGATGAACACCTTTACGGACTTCATTGCCTGCGCCGAACACCTGACGAAACAGAAATACACTTCCAGCGACCGTCTGGTGATCCAGGGCGGCAGTGCCGGGGGGCTGTTAATGGGCGCGGTTACAAACATGCGACCCGATCTGTTCAAAGCCGTGGTGGCTCAGGTTCCGTTTGTCGATGTTCTCAACACGATGCTCGATGCGTCGCTGCCTTTGACGACCAGCGAATACATCGAGTGGGGCAATCCGCACGAAAAGGCGGCCTACGATTACATGAAGAAATATTCGCCCTATGACAACATCCACAAAGCGAATTATCCGGCGATGCTGGTGAAAGTTTCCCTCAACGACAGCCAGGTACCCTATTGGGAAGGCGCGAAGCTGGTAGCAAAAATTCGCGAGCTGAAGACTGATCACAATCCGCTGCTGCTCAAAACGAATATGGGTGCGGGACACGGCGGCGCCTCGGGACGTTACGACGCGATTCACGAGACCGCGTTCGATTACGCGTTCATGCTGTGGCAAATGGGAGTTGCGAATTAGCGTTGCCAGGTAAGCACTGAAGCTTTTGACATGATTTACACGATTAGTGAAGCAGATAACTTTCTTGCCTATCCTGTAAATCTTGTAAATCCTGTCAAATTTGTCAATTGAGACGCAATGAACAAGATCAATCTGGCGCAAAAGCTTTCGCTTATTAACGATCACTGGAATCCCCGCATTACCGGCGAACTCAACGGCCAACTGGTGAAGCTCGTAAAATTCCAGGGACCATTCACCTGGCATCATCACGAGAGCGAAGACGAGTTGTTCCTGGTCGTGAAGGGCCGGTTTCGCATGGACTATCGCGAAGACGGCCGCGATCGTGGGGAATGGATCGAAGCAGGCGAACTCGTGATCGTGCCGCGCGGAGTCGAGCACCGGCCGTTTGCCGAAGAAGAAGCCGAGGTACTGCTATTCGAACCCGCCTCGACCCTGAACACGGGCAACGTCGCAAATGAGTTTACCCGCAGACAGTTAGATCGAGTCTAGTGAAGGAGAACATTTTGGCTGACACAGAAAGAGGCTCATCCGTCGCCGACATCTTTCGACGCGCGCAAGCCATTCGCGGCGAGAACCCAGGGGCTTCGTACAAAGAGGTCGCCGCGCAACTGGTAGGTGAGTTCTCTGGCGGTCCATTTCCTCCAGTCTACAATTTGACGATTCCGGAACAGGATGCGCGCGCTCCCGAAGAGGATTGGACCGCGGGTCTGCCGCTCGTCCTGCGCGGCATACAACAAAAAGATTGGCAGGACATCGCGTTGGGCATTACCCTTTCGTTGGAGCAAACCGAAAACTACGAACGTCAGCGCGGCCCCGAAGGCACGCGCGACAAATGGCACGATCGCTCAAAAGGCGTCGCCGCAGCTACCGCCAAAGGCATCGGCAAATGGATGCCGGAAGAGTTAATGAAACTGGCGGAGCGAAATGTAAGTAAGCGCGAGAAATAGGTAACGTGTTTTTGGAGTGCGGCGACTAGTCGCCGCTTTCGAAAGCGCTGACTAGTCAGCGCACTCCAAGGAGGTGACCCCCATGAACGAAAACTACGCTGAACTAATCACCGGCTTTCCCTTGTTCAAAGGCTTCACCACCAACGGCGCGAAGAGATTACTCGACGCCGGTGAGGTTAAAGCGCACGCCCCCGGCGCCCTCTTGCTGAAAGAAGGCGATACTTCGGATTTCGTGCTGCTGGTCCTGTCGGGCAAACTTGAGGTGTTCGTCGAGCGCGAGGGCAAGGATTTGGTTTTGACTGAAGCAAATCCCGGCACGATTCTCGGCGAGTTGGCTATGCTGTGCGGCATTCCGCGCTCAGCCTCGGTACGGGCCAAAGAGAATTCCGCAGTGTTGGAGTGGCCCGATGAAGCCTTCCGCACACTACTGCTTCGCGATCCTTCATTGTCACAGCGAATCTTTGGCCAGGCCTTGCGCACACTGGTTGACAAGGAGCGAACGTTAATTGATTCGCTGATTAAGGGGCAAACTGCGGGCGGTAGCAGCTAAGACTAAATGTCCTAAATGTTATGAGCTTTCTTAACAGTCTCATCAAAGACCCAAAGTACCAGGACACCGGTCCGCGTAAACCCGAAGAGGTTGACGATCCGGAGATCATCATCAGTCCGGACACGCGGCGCGAGAATCGGATTCCGCCCGGACAGACGCGCACCAAGAAGTGGCCGGTGCTCGACGCTCACGGCGCAGCGCCGGTCGATCTGGCGACATGGAAGTTTGAAGTCGATGGCCTGGTTGAAAAGCCGCTGCAGTTTTCTCTCGACGAGTTCATGCAGTTGCCCGTGGTGAAGGTCTATTCCGACTTTCATTGCGTCACGCGTTGGTCGCGGCTGGACAATGTCTGGACTGGAGTGCCGACGCGAGAGATCGCAAACCTCGCGGGCGTGAACTCAGACGCGAAATTCGTTTTGGCTCTCGCTTATGACTACGGCTGGACCACTAATGTTCCTATCGAATACTTCCTCAAGGAAGATTCGCTTTTTGCTTTTCTGCATGACGGCGCGCCGATACCACCCGAGCATGGCGGCCCCGTCCGTCTAATCATTCCGCAACTGTACGCGTGGAAATCCGCGAAGTGGGTCAAGGGCGTGCGGTTCCTCGCCGAAGACCAGCCGGGCTTCTGGGAAGAGGGCGGCTATCACATGCGCGGCAATCCGTGGACGAGCGGTGATGGTGAACGGTTCAGGTGGACTTGAGGGAAAGAGAGTTTCGAAGAGCGGGGGCAAGCCCACCTTCCTAACCGAGAGACTTTCCAAATTGATTGGTTTTCTATTGCGTTGAAAGCCTCCCAAATAAAGAGACTTCACTCAATCTTAAACGGCTCAGGGTCAGGAAGGGCGGCTTGCCCCCGCTCATTCCAAAATGACTAATCAAGATTCAGCGAATGCAAACCTCTAGCGCACTGGCTCCCAAAGACGCCGCCGCCGTCATCCTCCTTCGTCCTGACACCGATCCAAACAACGCGGAAGTCTTCTTGGTGAAGCGCAGCACCAGACTCGCGTTTCTCGGCGGCTTCCAGGCATTTCCCGGCGGTCAACTGGAAACGAATGACGCCGAAGCGCGTGTTGAAAACTGCGCCGATCGCGAAACGTCCGCGATGATCAGTTGCGCTGCACGCGAGCTGTTTGAAGAAGTGGGCGTCTTACTTGCGCGCGGCTCACAAACATTGACCTCGGGCCAGCGTGCTTCGCTATTCGACGATCTGGAATCAAAGCGCATGACGTGGTCTGAACTGTTAAGGCACTACGGTTTGCACCTGGACGACCGGGACTTTACTTTCGTAGGCCGCTGGGTCACGCCGCCATTTGCTCCCCGCAGATTCGATACCTGGTTTTTTCTCGCCAGCTCTCCGGCGAAACAACAACCACGCGTTACCGAAGACTCGGAATTGGAAAGTGGGGAATGGATTTTCGCAGGCGACGCTTATGCGAAATGGGAACGCAGTGAAGTGATCGCCGTGCCGCCCGTGCTGCATGCACTGAAGACGCTCGCAGGCGGGCTTACGGATGATCTGGTCGAGCGTTTTCTCTCTGTACCGGAAGCACGGCGCGAGCCAACCCGCCGCATCGAGTTTCTCCCCCACTACATCTGCTTTCCCGTGCGCACCCCGACCAAGCCGCCGGCCACACACACCAACTGTTATTTGATCTACAACTCCAGCGAGATCCTGGTGATCGATCCCGGCTCACCTTATGAAGATGAACAGCAGGCCCTGGCTGGCGCGGTTGATGATTTGATTGGCGTGGGAAGGACGAGGGGAAAGACCGTGCGCGAGATCGTCCTTACACACGTCCACCCGGATCACGTCGCCGGTGTAAATGCTCTCAACGATCATTTGCAGGTAAAGCAGGGGGCACGCGTTTCCGTTGCCGCACATCGTTTGACTGCTGAAACGCTAAACGATCAGGTTCGTGTCGACCGCTACATCGAAGACAACGAAGTGCTGGAGTTGAATGGCGACCCTTCGATCAGCCTGCGCGCGCTCTACACACCCGGGCACGCGCGAGGACATCTCTGCTTTTACGACGAGCGCACCGGCGCGCTGCTTTCCGGTGACAACATTGTAGGATTTGGTTCGGTACTGATCGATCCGCCGGAAGGCAACATGCGTGACTATCTTGATTCGCTCGAACGAATGCGCGCGCTGCCCAATCTCTCGGTCCTGTTTGGCGGACACGGGCCGGCGATCGCGAATCCGTATCAGAAGATCGATGAGTACATCGCCCACCGTCTGCAACGAGAAGAACTGATCCTCGCGGCCGTGCGCGCAGGCGCGTCGACTCCCAAGGAAATCGTCGCCCGCGCCTATACCGATGTATCTCCGAAAGCGCACGCCATGGCTGAGCGCGCGGTGCTGGCGCATTTGAAAAAACTAGAGGCGGATGGATTAGTCTCGCAAGACTCCGACGGCGCGTATCGCGCGAAAACATAGAACCTTAAACGCAGAGAACGCCGAAGGGATTCGCAAAGGTCCGCAGAGGAAAAACCCGCCGCCTGCTCTGCGTTTCCCTTTGCGCCCTTTGCGGTTAGAATCTTGATCATGGAACGGGCAAGGACCTTAGGCGAACTCAAACAGAGTGGGTACCGGACCGCATCGGTCAAAGACGAGTTGCGCGCGAATCTGATTCGCAAGTTGCAGGCGCGCGAGAGACTTTTTCCAGGCATTGTCGGATACGAAGAAACCGTCGTTCCCCAGCTTGTTAACGCGATCCTGGCGCGGCACAACTTGATCCTTCTGGGGCTGCGCGGGCAAGCCAAGAGCCGCATCATTCGCCAACTAACAAATCTGCTCGACGATCAGATTCCTATCCTTGCGGGCTCCGAAGTCAACGACAATCCCTTTCACCCGATTAGTGCTTACGGGCGACAGATGATCGAGTTGCATGGCGACTCAGCACACATCGACTGGGCCGATCGCGATGCGCGTTTTGTCGAAAAACTCGCCACGCCCGACGTCACGATTGCCGACATTATCGGCGACGTCGATCCAATCAAGGCGGCGAAAGGCGGTCATCTCCTCAGCGATGAGTTGACGATTCACTACGGCCTCTTGCCGCGTGCCAATCGCGGCATCTTCGCGATCAACGAACTGCCTGATCTCGCCGGCAAGATCCAGGTTGGGCTCTTCAACATCATGCAGGAGGGCGACGTCCAGATTAAGGGTTACCCCGTGCGCCTGCCTCTCGACGTGATGCTCGTCTTCTCAGCAAATCCGGAAGATTACACTGCCCGCGGAAAGATCATTTCTCCCCTGAAGGATCGCATTGGCGCCGAGATCATGACGCATTATCCCAAAGAGATTGACCTGGGGGTCCAGATCACGCGACAGGAAGCGTGGACCGAACGCGACGGATTCAAGGATCGCCTGCTGATTACGGATTTCATTCGCGAGGTCATTGAACAGATTGCCTTTGAAGCCAGAGACGATCAGCGCATCGACAAACACTCAGGCGTTTCGCAGCGTCTGCCCATTACCGTGATGGAATCGGCTGTTTCCAATGCCGAGCGCCGCGCCCTGCTAACCGGCGAACAGCAGATAGCCCCGCGCATCGCGGACATCTACGCGGCGATTCCTTCGATGACCGGCAAGATGGAGCTGGAATACGAAGGCGAGCAGATCGGCGCCCACCGCATCGCAAAAGATCTAATCAAGCGCGCGGCCGGCGAAATCTTCGAAGGCTATTTCGTCGGCATCGACTTTGCCGGCACGATCCGCTGGTTTGACGAAGGAAACAATCTGCGGCTGGCGGATACGGCGTCGGCTGAAGAGTGCATGCTGCTGCTCGAATCTGTTCCGGAACTGCTGGACACGGCACTGATTCCGTTCGACTTCAAACGCAAGGACGAAGCGCAGACCGTGGCCGCGTGCGAATTCGCGCTCGAAGGTCTCTACGCCGCCAACAAGATCAGCCGCAACGAAGAAGGCGGCTACTCGGCAGTGACGAAGGCAAAGAAGGATCGGCGTGGGATGATCTATGATGATTTGACGGAGAGTGGAAGATACAGCTAAGGAATTAGCCGCAGATGAACGCGGATAGACGCGGATTAAAGCATAAGGAATTAACGGAGACGATCATCGGTGTGTTCTTTGAGGTCTACAACGAGTTAGGACACGGGTTCCTGGAATCGGTCTACGAAAACGCATTTGAAGCCGCACTAACTTCAAGAGGGTTGGACGTGCGTCGCCAGATTGAAGTTCCTGTTTGGTTTCGTGGTCACAAGGTTGGCGACTTTGTGGCCGACATGCTCGTTGAGCGATCCGTCCTCCTGGAACTCAAGGCTGTGCGTACTCTCGATTCATCTCACGAGGCCCAACTTCTCAACTACCTTCGAGCCACCGAAATAGAGGTTGGCTTGTTGTTCAACTTCGGCATCAAACCCGAGTTCAAGAGACTCGCATACGATAACTCACGAAAGCGGATCAGGCCGATTGGTGAGATTTCGATCGCGGCACTTCTCAAACCCAGGGACTAAGGTGCCAACCTGTGTTGTGTTACCTTCTTGTTTCTTTAAGGATCTGATCCGCGAATATCCGCGTTAATCCGCGGCTAATTTGAATGCGTTTCACTCGCTACGGAAAATTCAATGGCCTCGATGTCTGGTCGCTTAATCTTGGCGACCTGATGGAAGGTCTGTCTGATTCCCTGCTCTCTTCCGGTTACGACGACGATTATTACTGGACCCGCCAGCGCATGCCTCAAGACACGTCGCTCGATGCGCTGCGGCGCGCGCTGTTGCAGGCGCTGATGGATCAGGACCTGCTCAGTCAGCATCAGATCCAACAAATGCTGGACGAGAACGAAGGCAAGTACGAAGGCTCGCAGCTTCAGGAAATGCTGAATCAACTGATCGAGCGTTTGGTCGAAGAGGGTTATCTGACTCTGCATGAAGAACCGCAGAATTCACCGCGCGAGATGCGGCGCGGGAACGGAGAAGGCCAGATCGAGGAACCTTTGCCGCGAAACATCAAGTTCGAAGTTACCGAGAAGGGTTTGGATTTTCTCGGCTACAAAACGTTGCGCGGTCTGCTGGGAAGTTTGGGCAAGAGTTCACTTGGCCGCCACGACACGCTGCACCTGGCTACCGGTATCGAAGCCGAAGCCGCCAGCAAGCCTTACGAGTTTGGCGACACAATCAATCTCGACGTGAGCACGACGCTGCTCTCAGCGATCCAGCGCGAGGGACTAACGGTTCCGCTCAATCTCGAATACGAAGACCTGCATGTTCATCAGTGCGATTATCAATCGTCGTGCGCGACCGTGGTGATGCTTGATTGTTCGCACTCGATGATTCTGTACGGCGAAGATCGTTTCACGCCAGCCAAGAAGGTCGCGCTGGCCCTCGGTCATCTGATCAGGACGCAGTATCCGGGTGATTCGTTGAAGATCGTGCTGTTCCACGACAGCGCGGAAGAGTTGCCGCTGGCGAAACTGGCCACCACGCAGGTCGGGCCTTATCACACGAACACTGCGGAAGGGCTGCGCCTGTCCCGGCGCATCCTGCAAGCTCAACGCAAAGACATGAAGCAGATCGTCATGATCACCGACGGCAAACCCTCAGCGCTGACCATGGAAGATGGACGGATCTACAAAAATGCCTTCGGGCTTGATCCGCTGGTGGTGAGCCAGACGCTGGAGGAAG
>JBGPWS010000340.1:0-4749 GCA_041492345.1 Pyrinomonadaceae bacterium
GCCAGGAAAAGGCGCCCGCATTCGTCTGGGAAAGCGAATTCCCGCGCAGGCAGGATTGGGCGGCGGGTCTTCAGATGCGGCCGTGACGTTGCTGGCCCTGGCGTATCTGTGGGAGGCGAATGCAAAGGCGCACGAGCTTTTGGAAATTGCCAGCAGTCTGGGGGCCGATGTGCCCTTTTTCTTTTGCGGAGGTACAGCGCGGGGAGAAGGCACCGGTAAGGATCTGGCGCAGTTGCGTGACGTGCCTGATCAGTTCTTGCTGGTGGTTAAGCCTAATGCGAGCGTCCCGACATCAGAAGCCTACAAATCGCTTGAGGCTTGTTCCTTGACAAGCGCGGAAGCCAAAACTATTCTTTCTAGTTCGGAACGGAGCGGAATTTCTGACAGCTTCGACTCTAAAGCCCTGCAAAACGATTTCGAGCCGGTGGCGTTTGAGCTTGAACCGGAGATCAGTAGGGCGAAAGTCGCGCTAATGAATGTCGGCGCCGAAGCGGCGCTACTAGCGGGAAGCGGCTCGGCGGTGTTTGGGATTTTTGACAGCGGAGATGCGCAAGAACGCGCCATTCGGGCCATTGAACTTGAATCTGGTTGGCGCGTCTTTCCCTGTAGCACGGTTGGGCGCAGCCACTATCGAAGCGCAATGGGTCCCTGCGGCGCGGTTTTTGGGCGCTTCACCGGGCCATGATGTTGGGGCGTCGCCAAGTGGTAAGGCACCGGTCTTTGGATCCGGCATTCGTAGGTTCGAATCCTTCCGCCCCAGCCAATTTTCCTGTAGATGTCCGGCAAACTTTCGGTTTGTCGCAAGCGTTTGGTCGTTTTATCTAAGTTCGGCAAGTCAAGAGTGGCAGACTCGGTTTGCGAGATAACGACAAGCTAAAGCTTGTCGGACATTGAATGGGTACGACCGGCGGCATCAAAATCTTCTCGGGCACCGCGCATCGCGCCCTGGCCGAAGAGATTTGTCACGAACTGGGTTGCGATCTGGGAAAGGCGACGGCAGCGCGTTTTTCGGACGGCGAGTTTAATTTTCAGGTCGAAGAAAATGTTCGTGGCGGCGATGTCTTCATCGTGCAGCCGACCTGCCCGCCGACCGATGCGTATTTGATGGAGTTGCTGGTGATGCTCGACGCGTTTCGTCGTTCATCAGCCGGACGTCTCACCGCGGTGCTGCCATATTACGGTTACGGGCGTTCTGATAAGAAGGATCGTCCGCGCGTGCCGATTGCGGCGAAGATGGTCGCGAATCTTCTGACGACCGCCGGCGCCGATCGCATTGTGACAATGGATCTGCACGCAGCACAGATTCAGGGGTTCTTTGATATTCCGGTGGATCACTTGTATGCGGCGCCGGTCATGATTCGTTACTATCAGGAGCGGCCGCTCCCGAATTTGACCGTAGTTGCGCCGGACACAGGCGGAGCGGAACGGGCCCGCGCTTACGCGAAACGGTTGGATGCCGAGCTGGCGCTTTGTGACAAGCGTCGTGATAAGCCTAACGTTGCCGAGGTGATGAACGTCGTCGGCGACGTGGAAGGGCGAAATTGTTTGATTGTCGACGACATGTGCGATACGGGCGGGTCGCTGACGAAAGTTTCGCTGGCCTTAAAGCAAGCGGGCGCCGCACGTGTTGACGCATGCTTCACACATCCGGTACTGTCAGGACGTGCAGCACAGCATCTGGGAAACTCGGGAATTGAGCAGATCGTTGTGACGAACACTATTCCGCTGAATGCAAAAGCAGCGGAACTGAAGAACATCAAAGTCTTAAGCATTGCGCCTCTTTTGGCGAAGGCGATCAAGTCGATCCATGAAGAGACCAGCGTCTCTTCGCTCTTTGTATAAAGACTGGGCCCGATGGCGCAGTCAAACGAAGGGCAAACACTGAAAGCTAAGTAGCCGTCAGCCCTCAGCTTTCAGCAACACAATTTGAGCAGGATCTGTGGCACAGACTTTCGGTCTGTGGTGTCCGCATCCGCGTTCACAGACTAAAGTCTGTGCCACTATTTTGGGAGAGCAATCATGGCCGAGAAAAAAGACATTGTGGTGCGCGCCGTGCGGCGCGAGGGTCGAGGGAAAAATGACGCGCGCCGGGCGCGCCGCAACGGCCAAGTGCCCGTGACGATGTATGGCGGCGCGGGTGAGGCCGTGTCTGCGTTGGCCCAGTTAAGCGACCTGGCGGCAATCCTCCGCTCCGATACGGGCCGGAACACAATCTTCACGCTCGAGGTGGAAGGTGTCGAAGCCACCGAGGTGATGTTTGCGGATCGGCAGATTCACCCGGTTCGCATGCGCTTGATACACGCTGATTTCAAGCGGCTGGTGAAAGGCGAGAAGATCGAAGCAACCGTGCCGCTGCGTTTGATCGGAGAACCGATCGGTGTGCGCGAGCAGGCCGGAATGCTGGAGCAGATCGTGCGCGAGGTGGAAATTCGCTGCGAGCCGCGCGAAATCCCCGAGGCCCTGGAAGTCGACGTCACAAATCTTGGAGTTCACGAAGTCCTGCACGTCTCAGACATTCCGATCGGCGAAGGGATCGAAATTCTGGAACCGCCCGATACGGTGATCGCGACGGTCGGCGTGATTAAGGAAGAGCCGGTCGCCGAAGTGCCAGTGGAAGGCGAGGCGCTAACCGAGCCGGAAGTAATCGGCAAGGGCAAGAAGGAAGACGAAGGCGAAGGCCCGGGCGAGGAAGAGAAACAGAAAGAGAAAGAGAAAGAGAAGAAGTAAAAGCATTGCCGATTTCCGAATGCCAATTGCCGATTGGCTATTGAAGCACCGCTTGGTTTCTTTATGCTTCAGTCAGGGCCACGATAATTGGCAGGTTTCAATCGGCAATCTGCAATTGGCAATCGGCAATGCATCTGATCGTTGGACTCGGTAATCCAGGCAGTGAATACGAGTGGTCCCGGCACAACGTAGGTTTTCTGCTCGTTGATAAATTGGCTGCTGACGCAGGCGTCGTGGTGAAGCGACGTGAATGTCATTCATTGGTGGGCGGCGGGGTAATCGAAGGCGAGCGGTCAAAGCTGGTAAAGCCGCAGACCTTCATGAATTTGAGCGGAGAAGCCGTCGCGTGTCTGGGCGCCAAAGGTGAACTGGATGACGTTGGCAAATCGCTAATTGTCATCAGCGACGACCTCGCCTTGCCCTTCGGAACGATTCGTTTGCGCGCACGGGGCAGCGCCGGTGGGCACAACGGTTTGAAGTCGATCATCGCAGCGTTGGGAACCGACGAGTTCATTCGACTGCGGATCGGAATTCAGCCGGATCATCTGGTAAGCGATGCAAAGAAGTTTGTCCTGGACGAATTTGCGCCAGCGGAAAGACGCGCATTGAAAGAGATTATGGATCGTAGCGCCGAAGCAGTGCGCTCGGTTTTGCGAGAGGGCATCGTGAAGGCGATGTCGCTGTATAACTAGGAGGTCGAGATTTGGCAGACAAAAGAATTTACGAAGTGGTTTTCATCATTGACCCCGGGGCGGGCGATGATGAAGTAATGCGGCTCAGCGAAGGGGTGCAGAAAATCATCACCGGACAGGGCGGCATCATTACCAAAACCGAAGTCATGGGGCGGCGACAGCTCGCCTATGAAATCAATCACAAGAAGGACGGCACGTACGTGCTGCTGGAAGTGGAAGGGTCGGGCGCTGAAATTGCCGAGCTGGAACGGCGCATGCGCGTTAACGACCAGATTCTCCGATACATGACCATCCGGGTGGATGAGGATCGGCGGCGTGCGGACAAACTTAAAGAACGGCGCGCGCGCAAAGCAGCTCGACGGGCCGGATTGAAGAACAAAGCGAGCGCTGCGAGTTCCGGTTCGGGCTCAGAGTCCGAGGATTGAGAAGGCTAAGCGACTTTGATGGTCGCCAGGGTGTCGTTGGCTCGGCTGGAAACCCCTGGCTTTGCGAAGGGTTTCGAAGTTCGCCGGTGGATGGATAGAGAAGGGAAAGAATATGTCATCAAACTACGAAGAGCGCGAAAACTCATACGGATTTGAGCGCGAATATGAGAGACCCATGCCGGGTCGCGGCGGTCGCCGTATGATGCGGCGGAAGATTTGCCGCTTTTGCATCGAAAAGGTCGATCTGATCGACTTTAAAGATGTGAAGCTTCTGCAGTCTTATATTCCTGAGCGCGGCAAGATCCTGCCGCGGCGCATCTCGGGAGCTTGTGCTGCACACCAGCGCATGCTGGCCGAAGCGATCAAGCGCGCGCGCAACATCGCGCTGCTGCCTTATGCGGCTGATTGAGAGCAAGTGGCACAGACTTTAGTCTGTGATGGTTAACCCCTGGGAACTACACAGACCGAAACTCTGTGCCACAAGGTAATTTCAGAGGGAGTTTAAGAACAATGTCACATAAACAGGTTCTATTACGTGAAGATATCGATAATCTGGGCGCCCGCGGCGAGATTGTGCGCGTCAAGGCGGGTTACGCGCGAAATTATTTGTTGCCAAGAAATCTCGCGGTCGAAGCCACCACCAACAATGTCCGGCAGATTGAAGGCGAGCGCGCGGCGCTGGCAAAGCGCGAGGCGAAGGATCGCTCGTCGGCGGAATTACAAGCCGCCGCATTGCGCAGCCTGGCGCTGAAGTTCGAACGAAGAGTCGGCGAAGCCGGAGTGCTCTATGGTTCAGTGACGTCGATGGACATTGCCCACGCGCTGAAAGAACAGGGCTATGAAATCGATCGCCGGCGCATAGTCTTACGCGAACCGATCAAGCGATTCGGCAATTACGAGGTGCC
>JBGPWS010000315.1:0-5348 GCA_041492345.1 Pyrinomonadaceae bacterium
ATAGGTCGCGGCGGCAAAACCCGCCAGGTCTCCAACCACTCCGCCGCCCAGCGCTACCACCGCATCGCCTCTCTCAAGTCTGGATGCGGTCAAGAACTCGATCACCTGTTCCCAGGACCTGAGCGACTTGTGTCGCTCGCCCTCCGGCATTAACCAGCGTGTAGTCTTAAATTTTTCCGCGCTGAGACTTTGGAGGGCCAGCTTTCCGTAGTGCTCGAAAACGATCGGGTTTGAGATCAAGGCGGCGCGAAGTGAGTTTGGTCCAAGCACGGCGCGAACTTCGCGGCCCAACTCTGACAGCAGGCCCGCGCCAATCTTGATTTCGTAACTTGTTTGTCGCGCCGGCAAGCGCACCTGGATTCGCGGCATTACTAGACTTTACAGCGAGTAGTGCCGGGCGGGTCAAGCTCCTGGTTCGGAAACGTGCTCGAATGGTCCGTAGAGCTGCCCATTACCAGTTGTGTAGGCGGGGTGGCTTAGGTTCCGTTGCATTGTTTCTCCCTTCTCCCTCTTGAGAAGGGCGCCGGGAAAGAGGGGTGCATAGTTATCTTGCTTTCCCTCTGGGAGAAGGGCCGGGGAAGAGGGCTCGCAAGTGTGGGTGGCCAATGAGCAAGGCATCTCCCCAGCACCCGCCCAAAGGAAGAGTTTCCATTGGAAACCTGTTGCCATTGGCTGTTTAACTTGATAGTTGTCTTTGGATTTCAGAGTGCTGGGAGTCTAAACTCCTCGAAAATCGCACAGGGGCGTGGCCCGTTGCCCGGCCGCGCCATAGGAAAGGGTAAATGATGATGCCTCGAAAGAGTCTTTGGTTTGGCCTCGCCCTCGCGACGGTCGTCGCCATGTTAGTGCTTGTGTCCGCGGACGCGAAGCCTCAGAAACAGAAGCAGCCCGCCCGGCCATCGGGACCTCCGTCGCTTTCGCTGGCGGCCGATTCCGCGGTCATCAAAGGTTGCAATGACGAATCGGCCCGCATACGCCTGGTTGCCACGGCGCGATCCGTCGACGGGGCTCCGCTGCGCTATAAGTGGACTACCAGCGGTGGAAGGCTTAGGGGCGACGGAGCAAGCACCAACTGGGAACTCGCGGGAGTCCAGCCGGGCGTCTATCAGGCGTTCGTTGAGGTCGATGACGGACGCGACCTTAACTGTGTGGCATTCTCATCGGTCTCAATCGTCGTCACCGCTTGCCCTCCGCCGCCTCCAGAGATCGTTTGCCCGAACGTGACCGTTTCATGTCCGGATGCTGCCAGTGAAAATGCGCCGACGACATTCACGGCGACAATCAGCGGTGGCTCGTCGGGCATCACGCCGAGCTATAACTGGACGGTTTCTGCGGGCAAGATCATCAGTGGACAGGGCACACCGAGCATCACCGTCGATACTACCGGCCTGGCCGGCCAGACCGTTCGCGCAAATCTGGAAGTGGGCGGCTATGGAACGCGCTGCCCGGCGAGTTGCGCGACGTCGATCCCGATCATGAACAAGCCGCGGAAGTTTGACGAGTACTATGACATCGCTCGGAATGACGAGAAGGCGCGACTCGATAACTACGCAATTCAGTTGCAGAGCGAGCCCGGTTCGCAAGGCTATATCATCGTCTATCCATCGCGTCGCGCGCGCCCGAACGATGCACAAGCACGCGCTCAGCGGATTTCGGATTACCTGGTGAATTCGCGGGGCATCGATTCGCACCGCGTGGTCATAACCATGGGCCCGCCGCGGGAGGATTGGTTGTTTGAACTCTGGGTCGTTCCTGAAGGCGCCCCGCCACCAACTCCGAACCGTTAAGTACAAAGTAGTAGAGTGTTGCCTCAACCGGCGCGGCCTTAAAAAGGGTCGCGTCGGTTTTTTTATTCAGGAGATGGTGACTCGTACCCGCGTTTGATGATAAAAGGCCCCCTGAGTTCTTTCTTGGAAGATCAATAATGGCCCGACACAATCTCCGCGAAATCGTTTTGATGGTCTTAGCTGTGCTTGGCGGACTGGGAATTCTGCTGCTGATCGGCACCCGCTTGTTGATATATGTCGCGGGGCGCTCCACGACGGCGGGCAACGGCGGGTTTGCTTTCGCTGTGGGTGGAGTCAGTGTAAAGCTGTTTGCGATGTTGATAGTGGCGGTAGTTGCATTTGCAGTTGTGCTCGCAGTCCTTCTTTGGAAACGTTAATTCTACCCTGCCAGTTGCGGCATCGCCTCACTACGAAAGTTCATAGTCCGTCTTAGCGATCGGCTGACACTTTTACCACCGTGTCGCTTCGCACGAAGACAACGAAGCGTTTGCCTTCTGGCAAGACCGCATTCTCACCGCGCTTGAAACCGCTCATCAATGCCAGTGGTGCGATAGGAAAAAGTGGCGCCAATAAGGCTCCCATCACGATGGTCTTCGTCGCTACTTCTGCGCCGTGACTTGTGCCTTTGATTCCGTTGCTACCGTCAGGAAGATCTCTTTGCGCCTGCACTGGAGGGCGAGTGCCATCAATGGCAACCACGTCGACCATGGTCCAGGAAAGCCTTCCGGCTTTGCCCCAGTGTCTGCCGCGCTTAGCTTCGACTACACGCGCCGTCACCAGCGCGCCCTTTTCAATTACCGTGACGTCGTCGACCTTAACCGGAATCAACACGCGGAAGCTCAAATATTCGTTCGGTCTCAAATCGAGCGAACTAACCGTGTAAGCCGATTCGATGTCTATAGGCGTGCCGGCCGGGAGCTTGACCTCGCGACTCGGCGGTGGCATCGATTCGGAAGTGTCGGCAATCGATTGCGACTGTTGGACTGGTTTTGCTGCGCTGGTTTCGACGATGGGACTCTGGGCCAAACTCGTAACCTGTAAAAGGAAGGCTGTTATCAATAATGAAATCAGTTTTCTCATCGCCGCAATCCTCCGGTTCATTGAATGGAACGGGCCTTACAGCGCAAGCTGAATGCCACAGAAAAATTCCGGCAAAGGCGGGCAAGCCTTTTCTGATGACTTTAATAGCTGGTTCGGGTAAACAAGCTTGTGGCCAGTGGTAAACTCTGAAGCATGCCCGCGAGAAAACGTCCCGCCGCAAACAACCATCTTCAGGAAGCGATGGCCCTGCTGATTCACAACCAAGCTGCGTTTGTGAAACAGATTGCCAGAAATGATCAGGAGCGGCTTGGGCTTCAGCGCCGGAGCGACGAGCGCCAGCTCAAAAGTGACGAATGGCAGCGTAAGACAGAGGAATGGCAGCGCAGGAGCGAAGAGCGATTCGATAGGATTGAGGAACGCCTCGCGAAAATCGAGGCCAGTCTTGTGCAGCTACCAAAGACCATGCTTCACACCATTCTTCAGCAGCTACCGAAGGCAGTTAAGAAAGAGATTGGATTCAAGGTTCAGAGATAGAGTCATCGGCATTGTTCTAAGACAGTGTTGCTGACTATGTTGGGATGCTCTATGACCTTGTCTATTGACCAACGCATCTATCTTCTAACCCGCGCCCATGGATGGTTTTGAAACTTATCTGGCGGCGGCCTTCGCAAAAAAGAAGTCCGGCTAACTACGGAATCTTGTCGAGGCTGGCATCGAGGTTTAAAGTGCTGCCAGCCGTAACCGTGATCGTTCGTTCCCAGGATTTGAATCCCGACTTTGCGAGCCCGATTTTGTGCTCTCCTGGAGCTAGTTGAATCGTTGACGGAGTCGTACCCACAAACTTATCGTCGACCGTGATTTCAGCTCCGTCCGGTGTTGACTTAATTGCAATTGAAGACAAACCCAATGCTGAGGGATCCGCCTTTGGCGTGGCGGGCTCAACCGCAACAGATTGACTGTTGAATTTTGCAGGGTCCAGCGGCGTGTCAGCCGCTATGTACGCCGGCACCTCCGTTCCCTTCGGAATGGTTATGTCCTTGCCATGCATAAAAAGAAAAAATGGGGCAGCGGGAAAAAACAGAATGCTGGTGGCTACAATAGCGCCCGTCATCGCTCCGGTATGGCTTCCACCGCTACCGCCTTTGACTGCGCGCAGCGGTACCTTCTCTCCGTCAACAAGTTGAACGTAGTCGATGTTGATGTTCAGCTTTCCCGCCCGGCCCATCCTGCGTTTTGGCTGTGCTTCAGTGACCGTACCAATCGCCATTGCTCCATGCTGAATTATTATTACGTCGCCAACCTTAACATCCTCTAGAACCTCGAAATCGACTTTCTCGTCGGCCTTTGCGTCCTTAGAAGACATGGTTCGAGTCAATCTTATTTTTACCGGCGTGTCTTCGGTTAGGCCAAAAGCAAGAGGTGGTCTGGGGGGCGCAGGAGTAGCTTGTGCAGGAGTCTGAGTCTGTTCGGTTTTCTTATCTTTCTTGCTTGCCTTCTCTTGCGAAAAGGCCAATGCCGAACAGATTGAACAAACCACAATTAATGCCGCAATTCGCGTGACTAACTTCATAGTTTTTCCTTTCAGTTAGAGCGAGGAGAGAAATGATCTCAGCGCTTGAGGGGGCCCTGACAAAGCATCTTCTGGAAGATGCATAAACGCTTCGAGCGGGGGACTAGACCGTTACGGCGGCTTCCTCTTCGCGTTCCTCAATGAGATAAGGCGTCACCAGGCGCGCAGGTGCATCGTCCTCGGCAATGATCGCGCTTACGATCGGCAGACTCAGGGAGTGTTTCTTGGTAATGCCGGGAACGTTGTGACCGGCGGCGTATACCGCGTGGCGCTCGTTCTGTTCGTACCATTCGGCGAGGTTCGCGGTCTTGTGCATGTTCTCAATGATCTGCCGCCAACCCACGCCGGTGTTATAAGCGCAGAATGAGATTTCGCCTTCCTGGGTGCCGTAAGGAATCACGCACATCTCTGTGCGACGAAAATCGTAGTTGAAAAGGTCCTGGAACCACATGCCTTCGACACACAGGACGCGCCACGCATCGTTGGGATCGTCGTTGCCCTGCGTCTTCATCCGATCATTGCGATCGGAATTCGCGTTAGTCGAAGAAGGCTTGAACAGATTGATGATTTGCGAAATCGGAAAGCCATCAGGCGCTCGCCCGGCGTCGAAGTTGCGCATGATCGCCATGCCAAGCTGAGCATAGGAAAGCTTTTTGCCGCGGGCGGTGTCGGTAATCACCGCGACGTCTTTCATGAACTGTTCGTAGTCAAAGAATTCGAACAGCGAGCTGAACTCGCCTGTCTTTCGATTGACCACCGCGAGCGTAAAGATGCCGCAGTTCGGATGGCAATTGCACGACGACCAACCCCAGGGCGCATCCGCGCCTTGCAGCATATCCATCACGCTGGTGAACGCTGAGTAAGACGACAGCGGATACCAATCGCGCAGAGGCTGCATGCGCCCGCCCAGCTGGTCCTTCAAATCATGGGTCATGCCTGAGAGCGTGTAA
>JBGPWS010000055.1:0-16957 GCA_041492345.1 Pyrinomonadaceae bacterium
CAATTCCAGATCGAGCGCCGCAATACGAAAGCCGGCGCCGAGATCGGAGAACTCGCGAATAGCCGCCAGCCGCCGTCGCGCAATCGGCGACAGTTCCTGCTCTGTCGGGATCAACAGATAGGCATAGGCGCGGCGACTTGAGCGGCCCACGCGGCCTCGCAATTGATAAAGTTGAGAAAGACCGTAATTGTCGGCGCGGTTTATGATGATTGTGTTAGCGCGGGGGATGTCTATTCCGTTCTCGATGATCGTGGTTGCCACCAGCACGTCGTACTTATAACCAATGAAATCAAGCATGACGCGCTCCATTTTTTTTTCGTTCATCTGGCCGTGGCCGACCGCCATGCGCGCCTGCGGCACTAACCTTTTGACCAGCGCCGCGATCGTTTCGATCGATTCGACGCGATTGTGAATGAAAAAGACCTGTCCGCTGCGCGACAGTTCCAACTCGATGGCTGATTTGATAACCGCATCTGAAGACTGCACGACCTGAGTTTGAATCGCCAGACGATCGCTCGGCGGCGTTTCGATCAAAGACATGTCGCGCAAGCCACTCAGAGACATATTCAACGTGCGCGGAATCGGCGTAGCCGAGAGCGTCAGCACATCGACGCGCTTCTTCAATTGCTTCAGACGTTCCTTGTGTGCGACGCCAAAGCGCTGCTCTTCATCGACCACGACCAGTCCCAGATCGCGAAAGCCCACGTCCTTTGAAAGCATGCGATGCGTGCCGATAACGACGTCGACTTCGCCCGCTTCGACGCGCTTGACCACGTCCTTCTGCTCTTTGGTGGAACGAAAGCGCGAAAGCAATTCAATCTTTACGGGAAACGGTGCAAAGCGTTGGCGGAAAGTGTCGAAGTGCTGATAAGCAAGCACGGTCGTCGGCGTCAGGATCGCGGCCTGCTTGCCGTCCATCACGGCTTTGAACGCCGCCCGCATCGCGACTTCTGTCTTGCCATAGCCGACGTCGCCGCACAACAGACGATCCATCGGGGTCGGTGTCTCCATATCGTGCTTCACATCTTCGATCGCGGTTTCCTGATCGGCCGTGAGCGTGTATTCAAAGCCTTCTTCGAATTCGCGTTGCCACGGGGCGTCGGGCGGAAACGCGTGGCCTTCCACCAGCTTTCGTTCGGCATACAAGCGCAGCAGCTCATCGGCCATGTCGCGCATCGCGCGCTTGGCTTTTGCTTTCGTCTTCTGCCAACCGATTCCGCCGAGACGATCGAGCGTTGGTTGATGACCTTCGGCGCTCGAGTAACGTTGCACGAGATCGAGCCGCTCAACCGGCACGTAGAGCTTGGCTTCTTCGGCATAGTAAAGCAGCATGAACTCGCCGCGAGTTGCCGGCGCCAGCCCGGTCATGGTTGACGATTGAGTTGGCCCCAGATCGAGCGTCACGAGTCCGCCGAATCGCGCAATGCCGTGGTCGATGTGCACGACATAGTCGCCGACCTTCAGATCGCGAAAGTCGGAAAGAAAAGCCGCGGCCCGCGCGCGTCGCTTCTTCTCTCTCTTTATCGCCGTGGTGCGCCGCTCGAGCGCGGGCTCCGCGGCTTCGTCAAACAGATCTCCTTCGACGTGCACTACCAGCCGCGCCGAAGGCAGCTCAAATCCTCCTGAGAGTTTTCCGGCAGTGACCACCGCGTCAGACGGGGCCGAGTAATCTGTCTGGTCGACGGACGAAGTGAGGCGCACTCTAACTTCGTATTCGCGCAAAATTTCCGCGACGCGTTCCGCCACGCCGCGGCTCGGCATTACGAAAATGGTGGTCGCTTGCTCGTTCGCATGCCGTTTGATTAAGTCGCTTGCGAGATCAGGCAGACGTCCGTGATAGCGCATTACGGATTGCGCCTTCCATTCGACTTCTCCTGGGAGCGCGGACGTCTCGTCCGCATTTGATTTGCCTAGAGGCGGGCTATGCCCGCCAGTCGTGTGCGGAAACAAGAAAAGCGGTTTCCGCTGCGCTCGCTCTTTGCCGACCGAAACCTTTGGCCCCTCAGCATCGAGAGCTAACTCCTGATCTATCCTGGTAGCCGTGCGGCCCAGCGCGCGTAGCTCCACGCGCTGCATCGCGTCGATGCCGGCACGCAGTTCTTCAGCAGTGAGATAAAGTTCAGGCGGCGCGAGTCCCAGGTCGTCGGCAGCGTCGGTCTCGGCATGGCGGTCTGCCAAAGTTTGAAAGGCGCTGGCCAGATAATTCTCGACCGCGACCGGTTCATCGACTATCAGCACTGCGTCCTTCAGATACTCGAACGCGCCGACACTATCTTCGTTTACCAGCGAAATCAGCCATTCCCAACCGGGAAAATCTTCGCCTTCGTCGGCAAAAACTGTGCGGTCACGCAACGATCGAGCAAAGCGTGGATCGCGCCAACGTACGCGCGCTCGGGCGGCCCATTCACGAAAGTCCGCGGGCCTGACCGCGAGTTCGCGCATCGGCGGAATCTCGATCTCTGCCAACTGCACAGTGGAAAGCTGCGTTTCCGGATCGAATTCGCGAATTGAATCAACCGTGTCGCCAAAGAACTCTATGCGGGCGGGAGCGCTGCGGCCGGGCGGCCAGACATCCAAAATTCCACCACGGATCGAGAACTCGCCGATGGCGCCAATCGGGTCTTCGCGCACATACCCGCTGGCGATCAGTTTTTCTACCATGTCTTCGGGAGAATGATCTTCGTCGCGGCGGAGCACAGCGCCGGCCTTCAGGACCTCGGCCGGTAGCACAGTGCGGCGCGCCAGGGCGCGTGAAGTCAGCAGGACGAAGTCCTGCTTCTTCCGCGCCAGACGCCAAAGCGCCAACGCGCGCTTTTCCAGGGTCTCAGCGTGCGGCGACCCACCCGCGTAAGGATCGCTTTCAGAAGCGGGCAGGACCGTAACCACGTCTTTGGCTTCGGCCACGCCGCGCAAAGCGCAGTACCAGAAATTAAGGTCGCGCTCCCAGTCTTCCAGATCGCGCTGGGCGGGGACAACAACGGCGAATTGCTTTCCGGTTTCGCGCTGGAGCGCGGCCAGCGCGAGCGCCCGCGCTGGGCCGGCCACCAGTCCGCTGATCGAGACCACGCGCGCGCCGCTCTTGATTTCATCAAGTACACGCCGGAACTCCGCGCTTTGGTTAAGCGAGCTGAGCGCGTATTGCAGA
This sequence comes from Pyrinomonadaceae bacterium, assembly GCA_041492345.1. Taxonomy (GTDB): domain Bacteria; phylum Acidobacteriota; class Blastocatellia; order Pyrinomonadales; family Pyrinomonadaceae; genus UBA11740. The sequence continues at coordinate 3,146 of JBGPWS010000055.1, forward strand.
ACGGAAGATGTTTCAGTACCAGTTGTCATTACGCGGGGTCTTCAATTCTATTGTTTGTGGCTTCGCCACCCGATGTGCGGAAAGGCTATGCCTTTCCGAGACCACGTACTTGAAATTCCAGGGAGGCTACGCCTCCGCATCGCCGAGGCATAGCCTCGAAAGAAAATTGAGAGGACATCTCACGGAAAGGCAAAGCCTTTCCGCACATCAGGCGGCAAGGCCGCGGGCGATCCCAACCGAGGTTCGCCGATCTCTCATTCTTTCTTCATGCGCCCAATGATCGTGCTCGACGAAACGCCTTCGACGAAAGGCAGACTCACAACGCGCCCGCCCGCGGCTTCAACTTCTTCGCGACCGTGAATCTCGTCCAGAGCATAATCGCCGCCCTTCACCAGGACGTCGGGCAATAGTTTAGCAATCAATGATCGCGGCGATACCTCATCGAAAATCGTTACGTAGCTCGTGGCCCGCAATGCCCCCAGGATCTCGGCGCGCTCGTCCTGGTTCATCAATGGCCGGCCCGCGCCTTTCAACTCCCGGACCGTACGATCGCTGTTGATGGCCACCACCAGAGCGTCACCCAGCGCGCGCGCCTCTGCGAGATAACGCACATGACCGACGTGCAAAATGTCGAAGACGCCGTTGGTGAAAACAAGCTCGCGGCCCGCGGCGCGCAGACGCGCGCGCTCGGCGAGAAGTTCATCTATCAAAAGGATTTTTGTGGTGGACATCCGCCAACAATCTAGCATGCGAGAGCTGGGAGAAAACAGCGGGGGCGAGCCCCCTTCCCGACCTGAGAGCTTTTCTTAATTGATCGTTGTCAGTTTGGTTGAAAGGCTCTCAAGATCTAAAACAAAGCCCAAGCCCAAGAAGCTCCCAGGTCGGGAAGGCGGCTTGCCCCCGCTGTTTCCAAGAACTAACAAGGTTTGCGCAGAGTCTCCGCGCTCTCTATAATTCGCGTTTTATCTATTGGAGAAGATTCTTGTCTGACACCGGCTTACAAAACATCATCCCTGACAACGATCAAACCCAGGCGCGCCGCGAGCACCTTGAGGGCCTGCGCCAACTGGTGGGCAATGTCTATCCGAACAAGTTTGCCCGTAGCAATGTGATGGAGAATCCGTCGGGCGAAGACACGATCACCTCGATTGTGGAAGCATTCAAGAAGTACGAACCACCAGTGCATGAAGGCCAGAAGCCGGCCGCTGACGAGCTGGAATTTGCAAATGCCGAGCTGAACAAAGTTCGGCTGCGGATCGCCGGGCGCATTGCCGCGCCGCCGCGGGTGATGGGCAAGGCCGCGTTCGTACATCTGTCTGATGGCACCGCGCGTCTGCAGATTTACGTTCGCCGCCAGGACATCACCGGCGTGCGCAACGACCGGGACGGTGGCGAAGTTAACGGCTGGGAGCTTTTCAATCTGCTCGATCATGGCGACTTTATCGGCGTCGAAGGCTATCTGTTCGTTACCAAGACCGGCGAATTGTCCGTGCACGTCGAGAAGTTACAGTTCCTGGCAAAAGCTTTGCTGCCGATGCCGGACAAGATGCACGGGATACATGATGTCGAGATTCGCCAGCGCCAACGCTATGCAGATCTGATCGCCGGCAGTTTGAAACTGGAACGCGAAGAAAGTGGCCTGACGCCGCGCGAAGTTTTTGAGTTGCGCTCGAAAGTCGTGCGTGAGATTCGTCGCTTCCTCGATGACCACGGTTACATCGAAGTCGAGACGCCGATGCTGACACCGCTGGCGACCGGCGCCGCCGCGCGGGCGTTCGAAACACACCACAATGCTCTCGACATCAAGCTTTACGCGCGCATCGCGCCTGAGCTTTATCTGAAGCGTCTGGTTGTTGGCGGCTTTGAAAAGGTTTATGAACTGAATCGCAACTTTCGCAACGAAGGCATCTCGACCAAACACAATCCTGAGTTCACGATGCTCGAGTTCTACATGGCTTACGCCGACGTGAACCAGATGATGGACTTTGCCGAGAAGCTTTTGCGTTCGGTGGTGTACACAGGTCTGGGCCATACGCACGTGCGCTATGGCGAGCACGAGATCGATTTCTCGCAGCCGTTTGAGAGGATGACGATGAGGGGAGCAATAGCCAAATACTGGGAGAGACTTGGTGATCACAGCTTTGAGGAAAGCTGGTTGGACGATCCTCAGCGGAGCCTCGACATCATTAATTTCTTGGGGATCCGTTCGATGAGATTGCAAGCCGTGAAAGAGCAAGGATTATCAACGCCCGAGATCAGGATCTCTGCGATAAACGAAAGGGCTTGGGATGAAGTCCAACGAGCGGGAATAAGAGAGCAACCCACTCTGGCCACTGATGCTTTATCAGCAAACATTGAAATGATCTTTGGGGATGTCGCTGAACCACATCTCATCCAACCGACCTTCATCACAGACTTTCCGAAAGCAATCTCGCCGCTATCGAAAGCTTCGCCGACTGATCCATCCATTGCCGAACGTTTCGAATACTTCGTCGGCGGGCTCGAATCTGCCAATGGCTTTTCTGAACTGAACGATCCCGAAGAGCAATATCAGCGCTTCAAGGACCAGGAGCAGCAGCGCGAGCGGGGTGATGAAGAGGCGATGGTGATGGACGAAGATTACATTCGCGCGCTATCTTACGGCATGCCGCCAGCGGCAGGGATAGGCATCGGCATCGATCGGCTGGTGATGCTGCTCGCGAATAAGCACTCGATTCGTGATGTGATCTTGTTTCCGCATTTGCGGCCCGAGAAGCGAGCGGACGACGAGGACGGATCGGGGCAGTAAGTCAGTACCGGGAGCGGTAGCGACCGGGTCTCAATCCACGCGGCGGTCGAGTATTAGGGGGCCGATGACCCGGTCGCTACCGCTCCCGGTACTGACCTCATCGCTGCGGCTACTGATGCATCTCATCGGCTTTACCGACTGGTTGAATAATTTCAGGGTGTGATACCATTCGCCCTCTCTGCAATAGACGTAAGCGCGAACCAAGGAGACCCAATAATGATGCGCAAAGTTTTTCCTTTAGTAGTAGTCGTAGCTTTGATGGCCGGAGCGTTGATCGCTCAGGACAAGAGCGTGACCCTGACCGGCTATCTGATCGATAACAGCTGTGCCGCAAAGCACGCTACCGATAAGACCTTTGCCACGTGGATCAAAACCCACTCGACGAGCTGCGCGATGATGGACGAGTGTGAGAAGAGCGGCTATGCCATTTTCGCCGACGACAAGCTTTACAAGTTCGATGACAACGGCAACAGCAGCGCGGAAGATCTGTTGAAGAACACCAAGTCGAAGAAAGGCTTGCACGTCAAGGTTGAAGGTACCGTCGATGGCGAAACAGTCAAGGTGACGAAGCTGACCGAAGTTACGGAATAAGAACCCAGGTTACCAGATCAGCAGCTATCTGGTTGCTCATAGAAGATTAGGGCCTGCGCGACGAAGGATTCATCTTCGCCGTCGCGGGGCGACTTTTTTGGAGTGCGCTGACTAGTCAGCGCTATGAAAGCGGCGACAAGTCGCCGCACTCCATAATGTGTTCTCTGGTTCCGGTTACTTCGATGCGACCGGCGTCTCCTGATGAGAGGCGGCCAGCCATCGTCCACCGCGGTTGACGTAAACCGAGCTGGCCCAGACAGTGGGTATCGCCGTTCCGGCGCAGGTCCCTACGGCTACACCCTTATACGTCAGCAACACCGTGCCGGAATTGAGAAACGTGGCCTTGAAGTCGCTAAGTTCGTACGACTTCACCTCGCAGGGCATGGACGCCATTTCCTTGACGACGTCGTTTTTTCCCGTCACGCCGTTCTCGCCAATCATCACGCTGTCGGCTGAAAGGTTGGCCTTAAAGGGCTGGGCATCTTTGTTCTTCCATGCTTCCCACAATTTCTTTTCGGTGGCAATTATGCGACTGCGAATCTGGGCCTTGCTCATCGCGGGCTTTGGAGACGCTGAGGGCGAAGGCGATGCCGTCGGAGTCGGTTGCGCAAAGGAAATTGACGCGAACGCCAACAACAACAGAGCGGCCAGAGGTAGATATTTCTTCATTCTTGGTTCTCCTTGAAAACTTCTGAATCGATTTGATAGACCGAATGCGCGTCGGTTCTACTATCACGCGCGGCTGTCTGTCAATAACGGGCCGTGGATCGGCGTAGCGGACGATTGATAATAGCCCACGATTCATCGTTGGGATCGGAATTGAATATGAACACGTGCGGAGGGTTGACGGAGAATCTTGACAGCCGCGGAGCGGCAAAAGATCTGTAGCCCACGGCGTGAGTAGGTATCGATTTCGGCGAAACCAGAACGACACCACACGAAATGTTTCGCCCTGCCGGGGCTCACCCGATATTTTGCGTCACGTTTCCCATGGCTTACGCCATGGGCTACAGATCTTTTGCCGCTCTGCGGCTGATGTGAAGGAAATGGACCTGTGAACTCACGACTTTAGCCGTGGAGCTCCAGCCTGACTATAGATAAGCACGGTCCCGCCGAATCCGACGGCCCAGCCGTGGTTTCGATCGATAAAGAAGATACGTTCGAGGGCGTGTGACGTGCCGCTTGAGGCCGCGGACCAGTGGAGGCCGCCATCTGTCGTGTGCAATAGCATCCCTTGCGCGCCTACGGCCCAGCCTTCGGAAGCGTCAATAAACTTTACGTCGGATAGATCATCAGTGACGTTGGATCGTTGCTCGAACCAGGTGCGACCGCCGTCGGTGGTCGCAAAGACTCGACCGGCGGTACCGACGGCCCAACCTAAACTATTTCCGATGAAGCTCGCCGCGGTAAAGCGCGCGCCGTCGCCGTCGCGCACGTTGCCGCTTTGCCAGGTCATACCGCCGTCGCTGGTTTGCAGGATCGTCGCGCCGGCGCCCACCAGCCATCCGTGCGCATAGTCCGCGAACGCTCCACCTAATAACAAATGTTTTGTCGGCGAAGGTTGCCGGACCCAATGCGCGCCACCGTCGCTCGTAGCGAACACGACACCGGTTTCGCCAAACACCCAACCGCGCTCGGCGTCGGCAAAGACCGCGCGGACCAGTCGCGCATTGACATCGGATCCATTCAGAAACACGCGTCGCCAACTGAAACCACCGTCCTCGGTCTTCAGCAAGTAAGTTCGCGGCTCGTCATTCGTTTTCAGCTTGAGCACGTCGCGTTCAGCTACCAGCCAGCCGACCCTTTCGTTGGCAAAGTAAACGTCGCGCAGATTGTCTTTGGTGAGCGGAAGCAGTTTGCGCCACGTTTGTCCGCCGTCGCTTGTCTCGAGCAGCGTGCCGCTACTGCCGGCTACCCAACCACGGTTTTGATCGAGAAAGTAAACTGCGCGCAGCCAGGCCATCGTGCCCGTGGGCTGGCGAGTCCAGGTGGCAGCGGAAGCAGTGAGCAGTGAGCAGTGAGCAGTGAGCAGGAGGAAGAAGGCTGTCAGCAGTGCGCGGTGGGCAGTAACAGTGAGCAGTGCGCGGTGGGCAGTAGGCAGTGCGCGAGGCGTAGCCTCGCGCTGAGATTCATAACGATGCGCCACGGAAAGGCAGAGCCTTTCCGCCATGTGCGGCGGCAAAGCCGCATGCTTAGCAATCGAGTTCGGCTTCCTGCTGCTCACTGCCCACCGCCCACTGCTTAGTGCCTACTGCCTTCTGCCTCTCAGAATCCACCCGTGAACAGACGCGCAAAACTCAGCACCTGAGTGAAGCCCATAATCGTCTGTAGTTTCTTTAGAGTGTTGCCGGGCACGACGACCTGATCGCCGGGCACCAGATAGACCGAGTCCGGCGCCTGCCCGCGATAGATGGCGGAGATATTCACCGGAATGGGCGTGAGATTTCCGTTCGCTTGCCGGCGCAGCACGAAGACCTTGCTCCGGTTGCCGGTTTGTAGTATGCCGCCGGCTTCGGATATGGCTTCAGTCACCGACAGGCGGCGAGACATCAGCTTGATTCCGGGCTGCGCCACGTCACCGATCACGCTGTAGCGATACGAGCCCGCGCGGTCGAGAGAAACCGACACCTGCGGATCGATGATGTATTCGTCATAACGTTTCTTGATTAGCTCAGCGACCTGAGCCACGGTCTTGCCGTTGACGAAAATGCCGTCGGGAATCAGCGCCAGCGAGATGCGCCCACTCGGCCCAATTGTGATGCCGCTCTTTGAGTAACGATCCTGGCCGAAAACCGTGACCGAGATTACGTCTTCGGGACCGAGACGATAGGTCGTAAAAAAGTTGTTGTAGTAAGGAACGATCGCCTCTTCTTCCGACGATTGGTCCCGGCGATTCGTCTGGCCATCGGCAGTAACCTCAGCGAGTGTCTTGCTCGGGTCCTTACTTTTGCTCTTGTCACCCTTCTGGCTGGCCGGCGTGACAGTTGCCGGAGATGGCTCACTAAACGGCCCGGCGTCGGCGGTGACCGCGGAAGGCGGGGAAGATGCCTTGCTCTTGTCCTTATCGACGGCCGAATCATTGGCAGGCTTCACCTCGGGTGCCGTTTGTGTCGCGCCATCGGTGGTCGCTTTTCGTTGCCGGGTGACGTTTGTTGACGTCGTTCCGGACTGGGCGAAGGCGCCGGCGGTAAACAGCAACGCGATCGTCAGGACGAGTGTTTTAGTTAACAGCTTCATGGTTTCAACCTCCGACTTTATGTCCGACAAACTCTAGTTTGTCGTTGCTCTCGGTATCCACTTCTTATCTATGTTCTCGACAAACTGAAGTTTGTCGGACATCTCATCGTCCTCCGCGACCAAGCAGAATTGTCTTGATCGTTTCGAACATGATCGTTGCGTCGAGCGTGATGCTCTGGTTCTTGATGTAGTAAAGATCGTATGCCAACTTCTGTTTTGCGTCTTCGATTGACGCGCCGTACGGATATTTGATTTGGGCCCAACCGGTCAGCCCGGGCGCGATCAAGTGCCGTTGCTCGTAAAACGGAATCTCCTGCGCGAGTTGCGCGATGAAGTGCGGCCGCTCGGGCCGCGGGCCGACAAAATTCATGTCGCCGTACAAGATGTTCCAGAACTGGGGAATCTCGTCCACGCGAATTTTGCGGATGACGCGCCCGACTCGCGTCATACGTTCGTCTTCTGTCTTGGCCCACACGGGTCCGTCTTTTTCCGCATCGACCCGCATGGAACGAAACTTCATCAGGGTAAAGACGCGACCGTTTTTGCCGACGCGTTCCTGCTTATAAAGAACGGGACCGCGCGACTCGATCTTGATCAAAATCGCGGTCACGATCGCGATTGGTAAAGACAGGATGGCACCGAGCAGTGCGACGGTGCGGTGCATGGTGGCGCACGCCAGTTCGTTGAGGCGCGCGCGGCGTCCGCGGCTGGAGAAAATCAGCCACGACGGCCGGATCAGATCCAGCAACACGCGACCCGTCAGCCGCTCATAAAAGGACGCGCTTTCCTCGATCGAAACGTCGCCCGAAAGACTTAACCGCAGTAGTTCCTGAGTAGGAAACTGACCGCGCCGGTCGCCGATGGCGACTACGATGCGATCGATGTGCTCGCTGCGGACCAAAGATCCCAATTCTGAGGTCAAGCCAATTACTTTTGGATTGATCAGGCTTTTGCCGACTAAAGCCGGATCGTTGTCGACAAAGCCAACCACGCGAAAGCCGGCATCGGGACGGCCGAGCGCTTCGCGGGCAATCTCGACGGCGAATGGGCCGGAGCCCACGATCAGAATGCGCTCGCCAATTTCCGGATGACCGAGCACCCAGCGAATCGCCAAGCGCCAACCAACCATCAAAAACAAAGCGAGCGGCAGAGAAATCAACGAAACGCCCCGTCCGATCATTACCTGCGGCAGGGCGTAGAAGATCAGCGCCAACGCTACCCAGGCGAGACCCAGCGCTTGCAGCAGACGCAGCACCAGTTCGCGCCGATCATGCATGACGACGAAATCGTAAAGATCGAAAAGATAGAACGACGCGAGACAGAAAACCGTGGCCAGCGCCGCTTTGTAAAAACCGTTACGCTCGATCAGAGCATCTTCGGCATCGACCGCGCCCAGACGCACGTACACGGCGACTATCACACCGCCGAAGAGCAACATCGCTTCGGCGAGCAGTAACAGGACCATGCGTGCGTTGAAGCGCGGAGGTTTCAAGAAACACCATCCTCTTCGATGTAAATCATCTCAGGTTCTCCATCGACCTGGTGATCCTCGGTAACTGTTTCCTCGACAGCCGCCGGCGTCGAGTGCAGCCGGTGCGACTGATAGTAATAAGTATTGTCCTCAGGCTTCGTGTCCGCGCGATTGAGCACTACGCCGAGCAAGCGCTCGCGCGGCAACTGCTCGAGCAGACGATCGACCACCGCATAGCGCGTCTTGGAAGCCCGCACGACCAGAATTGCCGAGTCGGCGCGATTGATCAGCAGATTGGCGTCAGTGAATACGCCGAGTGGCGGCGCATCGATGATGATGTAGTCGAAATGCTTGCGAGCTTCATCAAGCAGGCGACCGAAGCGCGGACCAGAGAGCAACTCTGCGACATCTTCGCGCGCGGCGCCGCCAGGCAACAGATGCAGGCCCGCCGGTTCCAGCTTGATGATCGCTTCGTTCAGCCGGGTTTCGCCGGTTAGTACTTCCGACAAGCCACACTCAGTTTCAATGCCCAGGTAATCGGCGGCGCAGGGCTGTCTCAGATCGGCGTCGATGATCAGGGCCTTCACCCCGTCGGTTTGGGCCAAAAGCCAGGCCAGGTTCAGGGCAGTTAGAGTTTTGCCTTCACCAACGCCCGCGCTGGTGATTACGAAGGCTCGTTTGCGTTCGCGCTCACCCGCCTGTAACAGACGGGTCCGCAGAGAGCGAAACTGTTCGCATTCAGGTGAACGTGGTTCGGTGATAGCCACCAGATGTGGTTCGACGCGCGCGGCCGAGACTTCTCGCGATGAGAACTCGACAGCGCGCGTCGATCCTACAGCGCCCAAGGTTGCCCCAGCATCACGGGAAGCTGGTCCGCCGGGGAGTGCCGGCCCGCCGGTCGCCTCGTCCGTGTGCGCAGTGGACGCTGAGTTGAATGCCGCGGGCATGGCGGTAAAGGGCGAACCCTCCCACGGATGTTCGTCAGCGTGCTTCGGAACGAAGTACGAGACGTTATCCGAGTTGCCGTTGCGGCCAACTGAAGATTTCGTAGGTTTGAAATGGCGCTGCGCGGACTCGGCGCGCTTCAGCGCATCATAGACTCTGCCCATTGTTCCCCCTCCCGAGACCAGAACGGCTGAAAGCCGATCCCAGCTCTTCAATGGTGGTTGGAGATTCGTTCGATCGCGGGTACTCGTTAATGACGATGTCAGGTTCCAAAGTAGTCAATGCGGCAGGAAATTCGCGGGCTGAGTGATCGCAATCCATCGAAACAACGCCGGCGCTCTTATTCGCGCTTCCGTTGCCGTTTCCATTCCCGTGGCCATTGCCGTTCCCGTGACCATTTCCCTCACCGTTGCCTGCGGCCCAGAGTTCTGCCCGCCCGGCGGCGTGGAAAATCCGTGCCGGCGCTTCGTGCTCTTCAATCTTTTGCACGCGCGGCAACACGTCGAAAGTTTCGGCCACGTCCTGGACGGCAGCGCGGCTAATGATGGGTTCGCCCGCAGCGAAACCATTAAGCAAAGCGTTGTCGCAAAGGTTGTTGATATTGCGCGGAATACCTTCCGAGCAGCGGAAGATGTAGTCGACGGCGCCCGGCGAAAACATATCGGTGCGCGCAGCCCCGGCAACTTTCAGCCGACTGTTGATGTACTGCGCGGTCTCTTCGACGTTGGGCAGGGCCTTGACGTCGCAGCGCAGGGCCACGCGTTGTTTGAGCTGGCGCAGATCGGGATTGTTCAGGACCGCGCGCAGTTCCGGCTGGCCCGTCAAAATGATCTGTAATTGCTTGGCTGTGTCAGACTCGAAATTGCAAAGCAGTCGCACCTCTTCCAACACGCTGGTTGAAAGGCCGTGCGCTTCGTCGACGATCAGAACGGTGCGTAGGCCGCGGCTGTGACGCGACTCGAGGACCTTGCCCAGTTCGATCAATAGATCAGACTTGCTTTCCCAGTTCTTAATATCGAAGAGCGCGGCCAGGTGCTGGTAGAACTCCGGTACCGACAGGCGCGGATTGAAGATGTAGGCGACCTGCACCGTGCGATCCAGACGCTGCATCACCCAGCGGAGCATCGTTGTCTTTCCCGTGCCGACTTCGCCGGTGACCACGATTAATCCTTTGCCGCTTTCGATCCCATAGTGAAGGTTGGCCATCACTTCGGTATGCGACGGGGTGAAATAGATGTAGCGCGGATCAGGTGTCAGCGCGAATGGCAATTCTTTCAGTCCGTAGAATTCTGCGTACATATCTCCTCCACAGTGGCACAGACTTCAGTCTGTGAAACCTCGGCCAGCAACACAGACTAAAGTCTGTGCCACTCACGTTACAGCAGGAACTTTTCCAGCACATGCGTTGCCCGCAGCACGAATACGAGCGCGGGGATGGTGACAAAAGCCGCTGCAACTCCGGCCGCCATCGCGAGCTGGTGACGACGGGGAATGGCGCGAGCTTCTGCCGAGGTTAATAGTTCAGGAATTGAAGCCAGGACGGGCAGGCCCGTGTAGTGCTTGGCATCCTCAGTAGTCTGAATCGTAAACAGTTTGGGCAGCTCAGCAGCAACGGCGAGCAGTAAACCCAGCGCCATGCCGATGCCGAATCCGGCGGCGGTCAAAGCGAAACGCTTGGGCGCGACCGGGCGTTCCGGCAGGTTAGCGGGGTCGACGACCTGAATACCGCCGCCTTGAAAATCTTTGGCGGCGTCGGCGCCGACGACGATCTTTTGTTGCTGGGCCAGCAGGTTGTCGTAGTTGAGTTTCTTCGTCTGATATTCGCGATCGATCGCTTCCAGGCCGACCTCGGCGTTGGGAATAGCGTTGATACGTTCAGTGAGATCCGCAATCTGCGCGCTCGTTTCACTGAGCAGCTTTTGGGTCCTATCGGAATCGCTGTCGACCATTGCGATCTGGGTTTTCAGCGACAAAAGCCGCGGATCACTCAACTTGGTCAGCTTCTGCTTTCTTTCCTCAATATGCGCTTTCCAGTCACTGATCATCTGGTCCTGATCGCGCTTGACCGAATCGATCTGCAACTGATTAGCGACCACGTCCGGATGCTTCGGCTTGTATTGCGTCAACAAACTTTGCTGGGCGGCCTCGAGTTCCGATCGACGCCGCACCAGTTCGGCCCAGGCCTGCGTGGTCTTGGGATCGGTTGTGTTTTCGGCGGCCAGGACGATCTCCTGTTCGTAACTCTTGGTGATGTCGGCAAGCTGGCTGCGATAAGCGGCGCCCAGATCACGCTGGCGGCCTTGTTCGGCAATCAGCGCTTTTTGTTCTTCGTGCAGTCCGGTCAGACGACCGACCAGCGCCTGTGACTGAGACGGCAGATTGTTCATGTTCTGCTGTAGATAAGTGAGCCGCTGGTTGTCGATGGTGTCGAGTTCTTCCTTGGCCGTGTGCACCTGTTCTTCGATGAACTGTTTGGCGGAGGTGCCGTTGTTGATGGTGCCTCTGGTTTGCTCATCAATGTACTTGCTGGCTAGTTCGGCGGCGACAATCTGGGTTGATTTCGGATCGCGACCGCGATAGGTGATATTGAATCCGTTCGTGATCTCGTTGCGGCTGGTGTTCACCTCAACCTTGATTTGCTTGCGCATCGAATCGATTAGCAATTCCATCGGCTCGCCGCGCAGGCGCTCTTCATGATAGAGGTCGTACTTTTCCATCAACGGTTGCAGCGAACTGCGGCTGGTAACCACCTGAGAAATGCTGGTCAACTCACGCGTCAGTGTTTCTTCGGTAATCGTCGGCACGACAGAGTTGGGCAGCGTCGATGGCTTGACGACAATCAGCGTCACCGATTCATAGACGTCAGGCAGGCGATAGACCGCGTAAGCGATTGCCAGTCCGATCGCCACCGTGGGCAGCAGGATCAGCCACTTGCGCTTGCGCGCGATGTTCGCGTATTCGCCCAGTTTGCGCGGTCGAAATTCAACACTCATGGTTGGTGCTCCTTGTATCAGTCAATAGGACCTATTTGACCTGTAGGACCTATGCGCTTTTCTCTGTATTACAACGTCGCCAGCGTCTTGCGCGCCTCGTCGGCTTCCGGGAAGCTTGTCTTCTCGCTCAAGCGCAAAGCGGTTTCGATCTCCCGCCGGGCGCCGGCCTTGTCACCCTTGGCGGCCAGGGCCATTCCGAGGTGAAAGCGATATGTAGCCGACGGCATGCCGTTACTCTTGCTCGCGATTGCCTCGTCAACCGAAACAGCTCTCTTCAATTGCTCGGCGGCCGCTCCATACAAACCTTTTTTGTAGTAGACCCAGCCCAGCGTATCGACAAAACTCGGCACTTCGGGGCTGGCTTGCACGGCGCTCTGGGCCAGCCGTACGGCCTCGTCCATATTGCCCTTGCCGTAGACGGCATAGATCCACGCCAGATTGTTGGCGGCGAAAACAGCGTTCTCATCCCGGGCCAGGGCCTTGCGGTAATAGTCCGCTGCCGCATCAAAGTTCTGCCGGTTCATTTCGAGCATGCCGATCAAGGTGTAAGCAGCGGCATTCTCAGGGCGGCGCTCGACGATCTTTTGGTATTCCTGAATCGCGCGCTCCTGCTGATTTGTGTTTACGAACAGCGCGCCCAGCGCCGAATAGGCCGCTAGATAGTTCCCGTCGATGTCCAGCGCGCGCCGGAATTCAGCCTCGGCTCCCTGCGCGTTCCGCTCAAAGCCATAAACCTGGCCCTTCAGAAAATGCAGCGAAGCGTTGTTCGGCTGGGCGCTAAGGGATTGATCAACTCGCGCGTGGGCCTGATCGATGCGGTTCTGCGCGGCATAGATACTGATCAGACCGCGCAGCGAGTTAAAGTTTGCGCCGTCTATCGCCAGGGCGCTGTTATAGAACGTGATTGCTTCGTCGGGTTTGTTTTCCGCCAGCGCTACCGAAGCGAGATTGACGTACACGTCGGTGCTGTGCGGTGCCGCGTCACGCGCCGCCAGAAAATCCTGACGGGCAGTCCTGGTGTCGCGCAGTTGCAGCGCCGCAGAGCCGTGTACGACCAGCGTGTTGGCCCGCAGGTCAGCCAACATCTGGGGCGACGTGTCGCGATCCGGCGCGGCTTTCGCCAACCGATCCTGAAGCTGGCCAGCCAACTGCAAGGCCGACTTGGCATCGCCGCTGGCCAGATTGATTTGCACCTGCATCAGTTTTCCCGGCAGGTAGTCGGGATAGTTGCGATCGAGGTCCCCGGCAAACGAGCGCGCCTGATCGATCTGGCCCAGCCGGAAGTTGGCTTCGGCCATGAAAAACAGACCGGGCCGTGAATTCGGTTCCTGCTTGAGCACTTCGCGCAGATCTTCGATAGCGACTTTCAGATCGCCCGGTTCTCCGCTTTGCATTTCAATGCGCGCGCGCAGGATGATCGCCTGACGATCCTTCGCGTCGTTCTTCAAAATGTTTGCAATCTCGTTTTTGGCGCCGGCCACATCGCCACGCATCAACATGATCTCGGCGAGCCGGTAACGACCCTGGGTGTAGTCAGGCGACTTGGCGACGATTTCCTTGTAGATCGCCAGGGCCTCGTCCATGCGGCCCGTGGCGGAATAGAAATCAGCCAGGACCGAACGGCCTTCAGGCTTGTCCTTATCGAGTTCAGCCAGTGCCTTGTAAGCTTCCTCGGCTTTGTCGAAGCGCCGGTTGACGAGATAAAAACTGGCGAGGATGAAACGTGCCTCGCGGTTAGCGCCGTCGACTTGAACTGCTTTTTGAAACTCAGTTTCGGCAGTGTCCAG
>JBGPWS010000356.1:0-4416 GCA_041492345.1 Pyrinomonadaceae bacterium
CGGCCTGCGTGACAACTTTGAGTACGAAGGCTATGACGTGATCAGCGCCGGCGATGGTGTAGAAGGCCTCGCCCGCGCCCTCGCCGACAATCCCGATCTCGTCGTGCTTGACGTAATGATGCCGCAGATGAGCGGCCTGGACGTTTGCAAACAGCTAAAGGCCCAGCGCCCAGCACTGCCAATCATCATGTTGACCGCGCGCGGCCAGGAGATCGATAAGGTCGTCGGCCTTGAGCTGGGCGCCGATGATTACGTGACCAAACCGTTTTCAATTCGCGAATTGATGGCGCGCGTGAAAGCTGTGCTGCGACGCGCCTCGCCGCAAGCGCCGGCGCCGGAGGTCTATCGATTCAGCGATATCGAAGTCAACATCCGCGCCAACGAAGTACGACGCGCCGGCACACTCATCGATCTTTCGGCGAAAGAGTTCGCGTTGCTCACGTACTTCATCGCCAATCCGGCGGAAACGTTGAGCCGCGATCGGCTGCTCGACGCCGTGTGGGGTTACGACAACTATCCGAACACGCGCACGGTCGATACGCACATCGTCCATCTCCGGCAAAAGCTGGAACCAAATCCAGAGGAGCCGCGTTTCATACTTACCGTTCACGGCAGTGGTTATAAATTCGTAGGTTAAGTGAGGTCTCATGAGTCAGTCACTCTTCCCAGGAAGCTTAGGCACCAAGCGCGCCCTCGACACGCGTGTGTACCCGCCGCGACCAAAGCGTTCAAGCAAGGCGCGCCGGCAGGAGTTGGAAGTTAAGCTCGCCGCGCTGCAGCAGGATTACGCTGATCTGCACACAGCGATTTTCGAAGCGGCACAGGTGCACCGGCGTCTATGCGCGCCGCGTCTGGTTCGGCACGGAAACTTTGAAATTGCCAGCGAGATTTTCGCCGTGCGTCACCTGCCCGGTGATTTCTTCACGGTCGAAGAAACAAATGACGGCGTCATCCTCGCGCTGGGTGACATCTCGGGCAAAGGTCTGGCGGCTGGGATGTGGACCCCGCATCTGGTGGGCCTGGTTTCAGCGCATGCCGGCGTTACTTCGGCGCCGGAAGCCATCGTTGCCGGCGTGAACCGCGACATCTGCGGAATGACATCAGTCGTGCCGCTGGCCAGCCTGTTTCTTGCAAAGCTGGATCCGGTAACGGGAATGGTCAACTACTGTAGCGCCGGACATCCGCCTTCGTTCCTTTTGCGCGCCAATGGCCAATTGGAATCGTTGTCGGAAGGTGGGCTCTTGCTCGGCGTGATTCCCGACGCCTCGTACGTCAGTGGATCTTTCGAACTGGGAGACGGCGATGCGTTGATGGTTTACTCCGACGGCATCATCGAATCGCGCAATGACGCCGAGGAAGAGTTTGGCTATGCGCGTCTCGAGCAACAACTGCGCCTCGCGCAAACCGGCTCTGCCGACACGATGTTGTTTTCGGTTTTGGGCGCCGTTCAGGATTTCGCCGCCACGCGCTCATTGGAAGACGACATGTCTCTGGTCATCGTTCGTCGAGATCACACTTAAGTCCGCCTTAGGTTACAGAACCGCGACCGGTAGGGAGCGGGATAAGAATTCAACGTACGCGATCGTCAGTCAGAGACTAATTTCATTTCCCGCCCGACCTCGAAGGACGACCACATTCTTTTGACAGTTGAGTCTTTATCCCACTCGCTACTGCTCGCGGTTCTGTACCAGCCGGGACCGTTAGCGCTACCGTGCGGGACCTAGGCACAGGGCGCAAGCTCCATTACTGCTGCGGGTCGGCGCCGCGAGACCGCGGGGAACAATTCCACTCCGGAGGTAACTTCGAAAACAGAATCCAGGCGCGTGACTGCCAGCACCCTACCTACCAGTTTGCTCACATTCATTAGTTTGAAGCCGATTCCATTTGATTGAACCTGCTCACGCAATTCCAGCATCACGCCCAAGCCGCCGGCATCGACCCTGGTTACTCGTGCCAAATCGAGTATAACTATGCTGACTTCTGACATGGAATGCACGGCCTTGCGCAGAATCTCAGTTTCAAGGTTCACAATTCGCCCTTGCAGGCACAGGACAGCGACGGTCCCCAAATTCCTGGCGTGTACTTTCAACATAACCATCCCCCTGACTTGTTAGCGCGATTCCTGATCAGTTAGTGCAAGAACCCTTGGTTCCGTTTCGTTTTTTTCTGCTCTAAGATAAAGACGGCTGAAACCGGATTCTATTTCAGTTTTATCGAAAACTTTTTCATTCACGCCTCGCATCAGGGGAATAATCGGCCTCGATTAACCTGGCCCCTTCAATAGCCTACGAGAAAACCGTTAAAAAGGTTGCCCAATATCTGCTGGGAGCGCGGACGTCTCGTCCGCATTGAGCGCGAAGGCGAAAACTCATTCCTCCCGCTCGTGCTAATATTCCGCATCGCATGAAGATCGATACACCGATGCCGTCATTTGAGGGAGCCACTCAGTGGCTCAACCAGGCAACGCCGAAAGCTCGGGAAGCAATCGGCCGACCCACTCTCGTTCATTTCTGGTCAGTCAAATCCGAAATCTCCGAAGCCAATCTGCCGCAGGTGGCAGAGTTGCGCGACCGCCGGAAGCGCGAAGGATTGCGGGTGATCGCCGTACACCTGCCGCGCCGTGAAGACGAGAGGGACACACGAGCAGTGCGCCACGCAATCGCGAGGCTCAACCTGACGGAGCCGTGCGCGCTCGATAACGAGCAGAAGCTACGTGAAGCCTTCCGCAACGAGCAAGGCTTTGTTCCTGCGTACTATCTGTTTGATACCCAGCGCAGGCTGCGGATTTTTTCAACCGGAGAGGGCGGTTTGGAAATAATCGAGGACGAACTGGATCAGATGCTCCTGGATCTGCGAGGCGCCTATCCCTTTTGTCCCGAATGCGAGTTGTTCCTGAATGAAGACGCGCTCTTTTGTTCGGACTGCGGCCTGCCGCTGACTTTGCCGGGCGGATTGCACCCATACTATGAAAAACACCACTCTGCTTCGCTTCCCACCGTACGCCTGGTCAATCCGGATCCGCTCATCGGTCAGATAATCGAGGGCAAATATGAGTTGACTGCCCGCGTTGGCGAGGGTGGCATGAGCGTTGTCTACCGTGCTCGCCGCGTTCATATCGGAGATGAAGTTGCCGTAAAGGTCCTGCTGCGAAAACTCGCTACGGACAACGACGCGCGCTCGCGGTTTCGCCGAGAGGCCGGCGCCGCTGCGATCGCACATCACCCAAACGTCATTACAATTCATGATTTCGGCGAGACAGATGATGACAATATTCCAGCCTTCATTGTGATGGAGTTCGTCCGAGGCACGCCTCTTCGTGACCTTTTGCAGAGCGAAGATCACTTCCCTGTCGAGCGTGCCCGGCGGCTGATGCGCGCGACCTGTGCGGGCGTCGGGGCGGCGCATCGGCAGGGGGTTATCCATCGCGATCTCAAGCCTGAAAACATTCTGGTCGTGGCGCCCGATGATGACTCCGAGTTCGAGAGTGTGAGAGTCGTTGATTTCGGCTTTGCTAAACTGGTGACCGACGCAGGTACGGGACCCGCGGGTACGGTGGTGGGTACGCCTTTTTACATGTCGCCTGAACAATGCCTGGGTCAACCACTGGATTCGCGTTCAGATGTTTATAGCCTTGGCGCGATGTTCCATGAAATGCTTTCGGGCAAGCGGCCTTTTACTTCCGAAAAGGTCTCGGGAATCATCAACAAGCATTTGTACGAGGCCCCACCGCTACTGCCGCCTTCGCTGGCGATTCCCAGGAGGATATCAGCGGCCATCATGCATGCCCTGGCTAAGGACCCAGGTGGTCGGCCACAGACGGCCACAGATCTGGCTCGTCAACTTCAACTAATCTAAGTCACCGACGCCTTTCCATAGGTGTTTTGTTGGTTTAGAAAACAAAAAGCACTTCAACGCCATGAGGGGCAAATCGGAGTTCCTCAATCACACACCTCACTCCTGACAGCGAGCTTCCTAAGGTTTCGTGACCTTGAGGCCGGTCACGATCGCCTCGGTGTTATGTGCGAAGCGGATGCCGTACACACCGTCTGTTGACTTGAGTTTACCTGCGGTTACCAGCGCAGACTTGTCATAGCTCGCGACGACTTTGTTGTTGATGGCGCACTCGACCTTGTCACCCTTCACTGAAATCGCAATCTCCTGGGTTACCGGTTCTCCCTTTGCGGCCGCCTTGTTCACCGCAGGATCGGGACCACCACGCGGCCCATTCATTTGAAATGGCGCTGGTCCGAAACCGCGCACGATGAAGTTGCCGGTACCATAGGCCGCACAGTACAAGTAACTCTGCTGGTCCGTTCCCAGATCGTTCCCCGCAATTACAATCCCGTAAGGGTGTGGGTGGGTATTGAGGTTCATGAACTTCGGTTCCGTGAAGGTCGCTTTTACTGTGTAGTCTCC
>JBGPWS010000119.1:0-12193 GCA_041492345.1 Pyrinomonadaceae bacterium
CTCCGTCTTGATGGCGGCTTTCTTGCCGGCGGCTGAGGGCGGATGGGCAGTCTTTGGCTTTGCAGCCTTCTGGGCGTGTACTCCGGATGAGAATTGCCACAGGGTTACAACGGTGGCGATAGACAGAGCAAAAGCGTAAACCCTAGGAAGGGACAGTTTCGTGTTCATGGCTAGCTCCAGCGGACCGGGTTTTTCTGGCGTGCGAAGAATACTGCAACTTAAGCGAACTTGCCAGACTCAAACGCTTACGAGTTAGTTTGCGGCAGTTGGCCGGCGGTCACTTGACAGCGGTCAAAGTAACCACGCGCAGTCGGGCTTGATTGACTGAGGAACCTCGAACTAAAGTTAGTACACTAAGCGCATACTTGAACAAATCGAATGACTAGTGTAAACAGTCAGTTAGATGACAATTTGATTTGAACTAATCGGATGCTATCTGGCGGCTATAGTTCAGTTGGTTAGAACGCCTGACTGTGGCTCAGGAGGTCGTCGGTTCGAACCCGACTAGCCGCCCCATTTAAACTAACAATTAATTCAAAGGACATATTTCATGCCTGATTCGCAGAGAACAGCAACGCACGTACAGACTTATGTAGTAGACGCCGAGACCTTTTCATTCGAAACCCTCGAACACGAGAATGGCCAGGCGACAGTAATTCGGTTCGGACTTGACGACCCGCGGTATCAGGCTGGTGACGTACTTTTGGTTTTGTCCGGCACCGAGATTCATTTTCATGGGATGATTGGCAGAATGGGAGATGGCATGGCCATCGCCTCAGATCCACGCGGTTCTCTGTTACCCGCGACTGTGCAGTAGAAGATTAACGGCAACGCGCTGTCACGGCCTGCCTCGGAAGAAGCCGTGACGCCTTTCTCTTACGGAGGTAACCATGAAGCGCTTCTTGTTCATCGCGATTCTTGGTCTCTTGGCTTGCCCACCAAATGCCTCTGCGCAACAAACGCAATCCGCAAAGAAATACGTCAAACAGGGTGTCGAGCGGTTTAGTAAAGGCGACATAGCAGGCGCGATTGTGGAATACGATCGCGCGCTTACAATTGATCCAAAGCTGGCAGACGCCTATCTGAATCGCGGCAAAGCAAAGCGCGCCGGCGGAGATCTTGACGGTGCTATCACAGACTACGAGACTGCCTGCGAATTGGATCCTCAGCTGGCTACGAATAACCACGACATCACTGAGGCCTACCTTAATCGCGGTTACATCAGATCGAACCGTCTGGATCTTGATGGCGCTCTCACAGACTTTGACCGCGCAATCAAGATCAATCCGAACGACGCCGAAGCTTATTTCAAACGCGGACGCGCCTTTCTAATCGAGGGCAACCCTAAATTCGCGATTGCGGATTTTGACAAGAGCATCTCTCTCGACGATCGCAACCCGCTGGTGTATGCGGAACGCGGTTTAGCCCATCAGACGCAGGGGCAGCACGGCGAAGCGCAGAAGGATTTCGAGCGCGGGCTGAAGCTGAACAACGATCTGCGGTTGATGCTGGATCTGCATCTGCTCGATTTGCAAATGCAGATAAAAGAGATGCGCCGGCGCCAGGCGGCAATTCAAAGGAACATTGCGCGGCTTACTTTAGGTAACCCGACGGATGCCGGAGTTCCACTTCGCGCTGCAGCGGTTTGATCTCCAGGCGATGAAATCCTTTTTCGGGATGAGTCGAAAGATAAGTCAAAGCGATCTGCATTGAAAGCGAGGCGTCGATCTCCTTGATGAAAGGATCGAAGCTTACCGGGGCCCCGGTCCCTTCAAAGAAGGCGCGCCCACCAGTTTCTTTCGAAAGTCTTTCCAGGCAACCTTGGCCATTAGCCCCGAATAGAGTAGCGGAACCATTGGCCGATGGCGCATAGATTGAATAGACCGCCACACTGCGCCGTTGCGCTTCGTTGATGGCCCGCTGCAAATCCAAACTCTGCCCGGGAGACGAACTATCCACACCGCGCGAAATATCCAATCCGTCTGAAACCAAAATGATCGCCCGGCGGCCCAAGGGTTGGGAATCAAAGCGGCGTAACCCTTCGATGACCTCGACAAATGGATTGTAAGGACTGGCGCTCGCCAGTCCCATTGGAGGACGCAGACCCTTAGCCGCTTTTTCCAGGTCAGTGGTAAATTTGCGCCGAACGTCGAGTGAACCGGCTCGAATATAGCCGATCATTACGCGTGACCCGGGTGGGAGCTGTCGAACAAAGTTCGCTATCCCTTTCGCCTCGGTGGACACCGATGAAACAAGGTCGTCCTGAATCAGGATCGCCAGGGTGATTGGGTTTTCTGAAGCTCCTCGCATCGAAAGGATAGTCTGCAGCTCGCCATCCTCCTTAAGGACATAATCCACAAACCGCATTTCAACTTCGCGTGTCGGTCGGCGAACCTTGATAGTGACAGGAACGGTGACCGGCTTTGCCCCGCCGCGGTTGCGGCCATCGCGCTGACCCTGGCCTGAAACGAACTGCCCGGTCAACAAAAGAGAAACTGCCGCTGCGATCAGGAGCGTTCTAGTCTTTCCGGTTTTGATCATCGTCGTCCTCTAATACTACCGGGCCAATCATATTACAAGGCCGCCGGGCGGGAAAGCGGGCTTTCGGTACCCGTGAACTGGCCTGTCGTTCGGCACCAAGGTATGATTCCCGGTAACGAAAATCCAAGCTCGACCCGGCTGGTAGGCTTTGCCGGGACCGAAGCCTCGGTCGGTTTTATGAAAGAAAGCGATCAATCAGGCAAACTTACCGTCCGCGAAAGAAAAGCGGCGCGCCTTTGGCAGATGGCGCCATGGCTGGCTCTGTTTGCCGTGACCGTCGGCCCGCCGGCAGCCTTTCTGCTCGCCTATCTGTTGACCGGGGCGGCCACCGTGTACCTGGTTCTGGCCCTTACCTCAATCCCGTTTGCGCTGATTGCGGCGATCGTTATCGCGATCGTCATCCTGTTCTTTAGACGCAGATGGGCACGACAGCTTCGCGACCACCTTGCCTCTGATGGTATTACCGCCGACGAAGTTGGATATTTTCTTTCGGAACTAACGAGCGGTGAAAGACGGGCGCTGAAAGAGATGGAGAAAAAGCAGCCCTTGCTCGCCGATGCATATCGCGAAACTCTGGCCTTGCGTCTGAATGCGTCGCGCCTGACGTCAAGCGCGCGCCGGGATTTGCTGCTGGTGGAAAGGCGCATCAGCCGGGCGCGATATTTGAACGCGCCTGATACCGCGGTTTTGCTTGAAGAGCTGGCCCGCGATCGCGCGCGGCTGGATTCTCTCAAGCAGGAAGGCGCATCGCGCCGAGCTGAGGCCGAAGCACGTTTGCAGATGATCGAAGCTGCCGCCAGTCGCGGCGCCAGTTGGACCGAAACGAACTACATGCTGCAACGGCTGGACGAAGGGCGAAAGCATGTCCCTTTGGCGCTCGAAAACGCGCGCGAGGAACAACAGCTTCGCGAAGATACTCAACGCGAACTACGTAAGGAGTTCACGCCTTAAAGGATGACGCAGTCAGTACCGGGAGCGGTAGCGACCGGGTCTCAATCCATGCCAAGGTCAAGTTTGCCAGGACGATAACCCGGTCGCTACCGCTCCCGGTACTGACCTCATCACTCAATTAAGACACTACCCAGAATGCCCTCCATCTGCGTTTTGAAAACGGCCATGTTATTCTTTTCTTGAATTCTCCGAGGCTGCGGTCAATAACAAAGTGGCTAACAAAGACACCAAAGCTATCGTTCATTTCGCCGGCAATGATTTTTTCGTTGGCGTTACCCCATCCGGACACGCGCAGGCGATCGAAACGGATTCGACCCGCGCCACCGCCGCGACGCCGATGGAACTGCTGCTGATCGCCCTGGGAAGTTGTACCGGGGTGGATGTGATTTCAATTCTGAAAAAGAAGCGGCAACAGGTTACCGGCTATCGCATCGAAGTAAGCGGAGAGCGGCGCGAGGACTTCCCGCGCAGCTACACGCGTTTGCAGGTGAAGCACATCGTGACCGGACGCGGCGTTTCCGCTCAGGCAGTCGCGCAAGCGATTGAGCTTTCAGATACGAAGTACTGCAGCGTGGCCGCGACGCTGCGTGGCAGCGCTGAGATTGTTACGAGTTACGAGATCGTGGAAGAGGATCAAGCAAATGGGCCGGGCTGAGGAATCATCGGAACCATCGCCAACATTTTTTCATAGACTATCAGGCCTTTGTTTGGCCATCGCTTTTGTTTCCCTGGCCTACTCGCAGGGTGCAACCGATGCGACGCTCAACGCTGTCCGCGCCAGTGATCGCACCGGTCGCTCGGCAAACGGAAGACTCGCGCCGGAGATTACCGCCGCCGAGCACATGCGCCGCGCTGGTGTCTACATGGCGAACCGCGCCTTCGCGCCCGCGCGCGAACACTGGCAAGCGGTTATCGACAATTATCCCAACGACGTTAACGTGCCCGCCGCGCTTTACGGTATTGCGCGTTCTTACTATCAGGAGCGCCACTACGAAGACGCGCGCCAGGTTTACGAGAAGCTGGCGCACGATTATCCGCAGACCAAAGAAGGACGCGAAGGCGCGAATTTCGCGGCGTCATCGCTATTGCGAATGGGCCGCGGCGCCGAAGCCGCTGCGCGCTATGCCGAGTACCTGGAGAAATATCCCAATGGCGAGCGCATCGACACGGCCCACCTGAATATCATCGACGGTTATCGCGAGGCCGGGCGCCCACAAGACGCCATCATCTGGATCAATCGCACCCGCCAGAGATTCGCGGGGAATGTAGTAGAGCACAACGCCATCTTCGCGCGGCTCAGGCTGGACATTGCGTTGGGGGATTGGCCGCACGCCGTGCCAACGGCTGACGAGCTGTTGCAGAAACCTTTTCCGACCGGCACCAACACCAATGCCGACGAAGTATTCTATCTGAAAGCCCATTCACTCGAGCGTGGCGGGCGAACTCAAGACGCCGTTCGCACTTATTTGATGATTCCCGACAACGCGGGTTCGTACTACGGCGGATTGGCAACGAACAGGTTGGCCGCCATTAACGATCCGACCGCACGCCAAAAAGCAGCCGAGCGCACACAATCCGTCCAGGCCGCGTTGGCCGCCGCCGCCGCCGATTACCCGGCGCCTTACCGTTTGCAGGTTGTTAGTGAAGCGAAGAAGCGAGGACTGGATCCGCGTCTGGTGCTGGCAATCATGAAACAGGAGAGCGCCTTCAAGCCCAACGCAAAATCGCCGTCGGCAGCGCGTGGCCTCTTGCAACTCACTATCGACGCCGCCCAGAAATATGCGAAACGCGCGGGCATCAATCAAGTCACTGACGACTCGCTTTATCAGCCCGCGACCAACATCGCAGTCGGTAGTGAATATCTGAGCCAGCTTTCGCGCATGTTCGCGGGATTGCCGGAAGCGATCGCCGCTTCTTACAACGGCGGCGAAGACAACGTGGCGCGCTGGCTCGGGCGCTCAAATCAAAACGACGAAGGCGTCTTTGCCGCGGAGGTCGGGTTCACAGAATCAAAGAACTACGTCTTCAAAGTGATGTCCTATTACCGCGCCTACCAGCAGCTCTACACTTCAGATCTGAAGAGACGCTGAGCTGGTGAGCGCGGTTCTGAATACCCTCTCCCTCTGGGAGAGGGCAGGGAGAGGGCGTCAGTACCGGTCGGCCGCTCTCTTCAGACTATTCCCCTCTTCCCCAGCCCTTCTCCCAAGGGGAGAAGGGAGATCCAGACCTACGGCTGTGGACAATAGCGTGGTTCGAAACCCTGCGCGCGTTCACGGCGATCGAGCACGTCCGGCCTCGAATAATCACGCGGAATGATTCCCAGGCGCACCAATGCCGCGCGGTATTCATAGCGGATGGTGATCTCGCCCGCGGGCCGCGAATCCAGATCCATCTTGATCCACTGCACGTCGTTCCGCACCGAGCGACCAATACCGGTCGCCGCTGATTCATCATCCGGAGGCGGATAAGAACGCACGCTCTTCTGTGCGTCGCGACTGCCCTGGCCGCGCGAAGATTCCCCTGCCGTGCCTGATTCGGGAGCCGCACGCGGATAGCTCATCCGATCTTCTTCTTTGTAGGGTGGTCGTGGTTCGGACGGAGTCACCGGCATGATCGTAACCGGCCGGCGCTCGCGAAAGAACACTGCCGTGATCAGACCAAGGTTAGACGTCTGGCCCAGTTTGGCGGCGTAAGAATCGCGCTCGGTAGTGAAATAAAAGCGCCGCGCGTTTTCCGAGCTCATTTGCCACCCGCGCACGTGAATCGTTCCATAAGGTTCGATCACCCACTTATGCGCATCCCAGGCACTGGTGTGGCGCGCGTCAATTGAGTTCAGGCCATCAACCGCCAGCGCCACGGCCACGCGCGCACCCGTCGGATTGTGAATGCGCAATTCGTACTCGGCATTCTCCAGCGCCTCAACATAACGGCGCCCGCGCGCTGCATACTCTGTCGACGGACGCCCGTCGACCAGTACCTCTACTGAGAATCCGTTTTCAGCGATTAGCGGTTCTGAATAAGACTCTTCCGGGACCGAGTTCGCTTCGCTGCTGGTTGCCTGAGCGCTGCGCGAACCATATCTGAGAGCGAGACCTGCAAAAATCACGAGGACCATCATCAAACCAAAAACCGTCAACATTCTTTTCAGCATTCGTTTTATTCTCCTCCCTGGCGAGACTTACAACTTTTGTTTGCAGAACGCGACGAACCGGCAGTTCTTGCGACCGAATTTGCAGATCAGCCTGAGTTTTAGACAATTTCGCCACTGGCCGAGGTTTCGTTTGAGTAATTGCGAGCAGGCGGGATAGAATGGCGCGACGCTTTTCGTTGCTTATTGCTTGACGGCTGGGCCCGACTAGGTTTCAATGACCGCGTAGATTCCAATATAACCAGCAATTATCAGATGGCCGAATACGTACTGACCGCAACCAAGAACCATGCCCGGGCGGGCTCGTTCTATGATCGCATCGAGGGCTTTTACGATCTCACGTTCAAACTGAATGGTTATGGGCGCTCGCTCGATCAATATTTCGAGGCTCATCCGCTGTCGGTTTTCCCCGGTGCCAGCGTTCTGGATGCCGGCTGCGGTACCGGAACCTTGACCCTGGCGTTGCTGAGGAACCTGAAAGTTCCGGTCAAACTAACGGCCCTTGATCTTTCCGCTTCATCGATGGCCACCGCGAAGAAGTACGTCGAAAAGAAGCAAAGCAAACAGCCGGTTCGATTCGCACAGGGCAACGTTCTGGCTTTGCCGTTTGCGGACGAAGCTTTCGATTTGGTTTTGACCAGCGGCGTGTTGGAGTATGTGCCGCTCGACGAGGGTTTGAGTGAACTGGCGCGCGTGATTGCGCCCGGCGGACATTTGCTTCACTTGCCGATGCGCCCGACACCGATAACGACGCTCCTCGAAATGCTATTCCGATTCAAGACCCACCCACCACATGAAGTTTCTGAAACCACTGACAGATACTTTCAGGTGGTCAGCCACTATCGCTTCCCCAGGTTCCAGGCCATAGGCTGGAGCAAGTCAGCAGTCCTGGCCCAAAAAGTTTAGCCTGGTTCGGATAGCCCGGCAGTAGCCCAACCGTGAGGGAGGGCGTTTGCGGCTAGGCCGCCTGATGTGCGGAAAGGCTCCGCCTTTCCGTCTCGGAGGATTTCGTGATTGGTGAGGCTACGCCTCGCGACCGAATGTCCGTTTGGAGTTCCGCCTTCAGGCGGTCATTTGCATTGATTCCGCCTTAAAGGCGGTACTCCAAACTTTCACTTCGCCGGCACCAGCCTCATAATCCGATCATCATCCTGCGCCGGCCGACCGCGGCCGTCCCTGTTCGACGTCGAGAAATAAATCAACCCATCCGGCCCTTCAGCAATATCTCGGATCCGGCCATACTTCTTTTCCAGCAAGTTCTCCTGGCTGACGACGGTCCGGCCGTTTGAAACGACGCGGATGATCCGTTCACCGACTAAACAACCAAAGAAGAAGTTGCCCTTGAACTGCGGGAACGATGATCCGCGATAGAACATTCCGCTCCCAGGCGCGCACGCCGGTGTGTACTCCAGAATCGGCGACTCCATGCCTTCATGAGTCATTCGATGATGAGTCACCGGCCAGCCGTAGTTCTTTCCACGTTCAATGATGTTGACTTCGTCGCCGCCGCCCGGTCCATCAAAGCCACTCGGCCCGTGCTCCGTCTCCCACAAGAAGTTTGTGCCTGGCTGCCAGTCGATGCCTTGCGGGTTGCGATGCCCGTAGGTCCAAATCTCCGGCCGCGCGTTCGCTTGTCCGACGAATGGATTATCGCTCGGCACCGTGCCGTCGTCGTTGAGACGCAGAATCTTTCCCGCCAGCGAGTCGAGTTGCTGCCCCAACTCGCGCTGCGTCGCATCACCCGTCGTGATGTAAAGCTTCGCGTCGGGTCCGAAACGCAGGCGGCATCCGGCGTGAAACTGCGCCGCCGGAATGTTCTCGATGATGACTTTGCGATCGGTAAAGCCGCCAGGCGTTTCGCGATAGCGCACCACGCGCACGAGTTGGCCGCCAGTGTTGTAAGCGTAGGAAAGATAGAGCAGATGATTGGCAGCAAACTGCGGATGCAACACGACGCTCATCAATCCGCTTTCACCTTTTGGCTCGACATCGGGAACGGTGAAGAGAGGCTCAGGGCGCAGCTTGCCATTTTCATAGACGCGCACACGCCCCGGCCGTTCGGTAAAAATCATCCGGCCATCCGGCGCCCAAACGATCGACCAGACAATTTCGAGATTGGGGATTACGGTTTCGACCTTGAAGCTGGTTTGTGTCTGCGCAGAGGTTTCAAACTCGCCCGCGCCTCGTCCCGGCGGCGGATGGCTGCACGCCAATGCGAACGCGGCGAGCGAACACAACGCTGCAAAAATCGTGGATCTCATTTCACTAGTTTGACGACGCTGCCCCATGAAAACTTTCATTCTCTGCGGGCTCCGCCAGGAGCCAAATGTTTATAGCACCAGGTTTGTTATGACAATCAAAGCTCCTTTAGGAGCGAAATGTCGTGTCGCTCCTTACGGAGCTCGGGGGAATTTGGTTCGGTCGCGGTCTATAAATATTGCGCGCCTAACGGCGCTGGTCACCGTGATCTGCGGATTCCCCTTTGCGCCTTGGCGCCTTTGCGTGAACCCTTTTCTTCTGCTTACTGCCTTCTGCCTTCTGCCTCCTGCCCACCGCCCACTGCCCACTGCCCACTGCTCACTGCTGAATATACTCATGCAGCAACTTGATCTCATCGCCGTGCGAGGTCAGCTCCACTCTCAACAGATCGCGCATCGACAGCATGCCGACCCACTTCTCACCATCCACGACCGGCAGATGACGCGTACCGATTTCTTCCATGCGCTCGAGGGCTTGCTGCGGCGTCTCGTCACAACGAATCACCGCGCGCAGCGGGCTCGTCACCTCGCCCAGTTGCATCGTAGCCGCATCGTGCCTGGGCACGACGACTCGGTTCAGCAGGTCGCGCTCAGAGAAGACGCCAATCAACTTCCCTTCCTCATCGAGCACGCACACGGCGCCGATTTTTCGCTCCGCCATAAACTCGGCCGCCTCCATCACGGACGCCGTGGCTTTCATCGAGTAAGGCTCACGATCACGAATGACATCTCTGATCAGCATCGTCGCATCTCCTGCTGTTGATTAAGTTGTTCGGGTGCGTGGGTATTATAAGAGAAGTTGAGCGCGATGTCTCTAGGGGAAGCAATAATTTGGTGAGAACTTTAGGCTGCCTGGATAGTGCATTGGCGGTGAGTCCGCGTGAGCGGACGCTTGGAAGTAGCCCAGCACTTCAGTGCTGGGATCACTGGCAATATGAGCAAACAGAGCCCGTGAAGCGGGCGACAGATATGGAGTGCGGTGACTTGTCACCGCTTTTCAAATGCGACTCGAAGGTAGTGATGCTGTTTGAATGTGGCACGCGCATCTTGCGCGTGATTCACGGGCGGGACGCCCGTGACACTCTGTCAAACTGCACCACTACCGACTCGAAACCTCAGCCGTCCGTTTCACGGACTGACTCTTCATTCACGCTTCTGATCCCGGCGATGAATCGCTGGGCTATTTTCGTCCGTCCGCTTTGCGGACTGCGGATGAAAACTTTTCACGCTGTCCCAGTGAGAACTTGAGGCTGCCTGGATAGAGCATTGGCGGCGAGTCCGCGTAAGCGGACTCTTGAAAGTAGCCCAGCACTTCAGTGCTGGGATCGCTGGCAGTGTAAGCAAATAGAGCCCGTGAAGCGGGCGACTGAATCTCGCTCGTGCTGCTCTAGCCTTCAGCCGTCCGCTTCACGGACTCTTTGCTCACATTCGCGTCCGCGTTTGACGGCAACCTGCACTGATTTATTTGAGCGAACCTTAAGCAGCGCGTAGCTTCAAGTTGAGCGGCACAATTTCAGACAGGTTCGTCACATCCAGCAAAGCGAGAACTTTGCCCGTCTCATCTACAAACTCAACGGTGCAGCCGCCGGGATGATGCTCATTGCTTTCGAACACCTCCAATACAGTGCCGACATCGCCGCGTTTGAGGCCGGCTTCCGGCCTATCAGTCAATAGCGCCACCACTCCAAGATGTTTGATTCCGTCCATCCTACTGATCCTCACTTCACGTAGCAGCTTACCAACCGCGGGAAGTCAGTGCCATTTTCGATGATCCAGGCCGTTCGCCGGAATAGCGGTCCGATGGTTGAAGGTAAGCTCGGCATCGATCACATACTTTTGACCGAACGGTCCAGGGTCGCCGAGTACCACGTTCTGCTCGCTGGCAATTCTGAGCAGCTCAACCCGCAACCATTCCGCGTCGTCCAGCGTCAACCCCAAAGCTGCGCGGAACACCCTAGCCTTGTGCCCGCCGGACTCATGCTCGGGATTCAGCGAATAGTCCCGGAGCTTTGTGATGTCAACGAGCGCCCTCTCGAAGTTGGGGAGTTTCATTGAAGTATGGGGAATACTAGCAGCACCCTCAAGTAACTATTTTTGCAAGGAATTCCCTCCTTCAGCGGAACAACCAGTCGGCGCAGCCGACGTCATATCAATAGCCCACAGCGCGAGCTGTGGTTAACGCGACCAATGAAGACGGGAGCCCTCGAAGCGAACGTCATATTATGCCGCCCTCCAGGACTCGAATTGTTTTGTTGGCCACTTTACCCTCGGCTACATCATGAAGCGGGACTGGTTAAAGCTCGGAGCGAAGCTCGAAGGCAAGATCCACATCTACGTCGGCGAGGCCGACAACTACTTTCTGAATAACGCCGTGTATCTGGTCGACGACTTTCTCAAGACGACGAAGAACCCTAACTATGCCGGCGAAGTCGACTACGAACCCCGCGCCGAGCACGGCGGCGATCACACGCGCCCCAACGCAATCTCCAGACTCCGCTACCATCAGTTCTACGCCCCCAAGATCGTAGAGCGAATCACGAAGAGCGCGCCGCCCGGAGCGGATTTGAAGAGCTGGCGGTATTAGGAGGGTTGCTGAAGAAGGATATGGGTGAGTGTTGGATTAGTGTTTTCTCTGTCGAGTCCGCGCGAGCGGACGCTTGAAAGTAGCCCAGCACTTCAGTGCTGGGATCACTGGCAGTGTAAGCAAATAGAGCCCGTGAAGCGGGCGACTGATATGGAGTGCGGTGACTTGTCGCTTTTTCAAATGCGACTCGAAACCTCAGTCGTCCGTTTCACGGACTGACTTTTCATTCACGCTTCTGATCCCAGCGATGAATCGCTGGGCTATTTTCGTTCTTCCGCTTTGCGGACTTGATTGAATCCAATGCGCCTCAGGGTTCGCGGAGGTCTGAGTTACAATACGGCCACGGATTACCGCCTATGCATCTTAGCTGGAACGAAATAAGAGTTCGCGCCGCACACTTCGCCGAGGAGTGGAAGGACGCCCACTACGAGAGAGGCGAAAGCCAGACCTTCTACAACGAGTTCTTCGAAGTCTTTGGCGTCACTCGCCGGCGCGTCGCCAGTTTCGAGGAACCGGTAAAGCTTCTCGGAGAGAAGCGTGGCTTTCTCGATCTGTTTTGGAAAGGCGTCCTTCTCGTTGAACAGAAAAGCGCCGGTCGCGATCTAGCCAGAGCCAAACAACAAGCTCTCGATTACTTTCCTGGTCTCAAAGAGCACGAACTTCCCCGCTATGTCCTAGTCAGCGACTTCCAAAACTTTGAACTCTACGACC
>JBGPWS010000305.1:0-5527 GCA_041492345.1 Pyrinomonadaceae bacterium
ACTCGGCGGCCAAGCTGCGTATCTTCGGCAAGGTACACTTCACCCATCCCGCCCGCGCCAAGCAGAGAGCGGATTTCGTAGCGGCCCAGGTGTACTCCGGAAGTAAGAGTCATAATTTGGAGTGCGGCGACTGGTCACCGCTTTTCTATTATTCCCAGAAAAATAACCGCCCGAACTCTAGGCCAACGTCGTAGCGACCGAGTTTTGTTCCGCTGGCAAGAGTCATACCCGAAAGTTTAGAGTTCAAGAAGTTCAGAGTTCAATCTTTAGATTGCTGCTGCTTAAAACACATAAGCTAATGCTTGAACTCTGAACTTTTCTTACAGCCCCATGCGGCGCACGAGGTCGGCAAAGCGCGGGTCGGAGCGGAGGCTATCCCATTGTGGGTCCACTTTAAGCCAGGCCATTTTAAACGCATGCTCCTCATAAGCCTTTTCCAGCCAGGTGAAAGCCTGGTCCTTCTCGCCCAGGCCCTCGTAGACGAGGGCGATGCTATCTGCCGGCACATACTCTTGTCGCGACCTCTGCTTCAGTTCGTCGAGCACCGCCCGCGCCTCAGCTTTCTTGCCTGACACCCCATAGACGTGGCCGAGCCCAGACATTGAAAATGACCATTCAGTGCCTCCCCTCAGGGTGATACCTTTTTGAAATCCAGCGATCGCTTCAGCATACATCCCCTTTTGCTCAAAAGCCGCTGGAAGGTGTGCGTGCACCAGCGGGAAGTTCGCGTCCAGCTCTAAAGTCTTTTGGAATTGTTGGATCGCCTGGTCGTAGTCGCGAGCGTAGTAGAAGGCCAACGCCAGCTCAAAGTTGATGGTGAGGGAGAGCGGATCCAGTTCCAGGGCTTGTTTTCTCTCTTTGAGAGATTCAGCAGGGCGGCCCATCATCTCTAAATATCCACCATACCATTGGTGAGCTCCCGCATAGCGGGGATTCAGCTCGATGGCGCGCTTGAATTCCTTCTCGGCGCCCGCCCAGTCCCAATCGTATACCGCCAGGACGCGGGCCAGGGCGGTATGTGCTTCGGCAAGCGTCTCGTCTAATTCCAGCGCGCGCATCGCTGCCGCCCTGGCTTTGGGCATTTTTTCGCTCGGCGGCTGCGGGTTGGCTGGTACAACGTAGCAGTCAGCCAGGCCGACGTAGGCCAGTGCATAGCCCGGGTCTTTTTCAATCGCCTGATCAAAATATTCGATTGATTTCTTAATCGCCTCGCCGGTGCGCTTGTTCCAATATAAGCGGCCTTTCAGGTAGAGCTGATAGGCTTCTGGCTTTTCCGTGTACTGTTTCGTCGCACGTTCCTGCTCTGCGCCGGAAAGCTTTAACCGCAGGTTGCTGGTTATCTCCTTCGCAATCTCATGCTGCACGGAGAGCAGGTCTGACAATGGTCGCTCGTACTGCTCGCCCCAGAGTTGTTTGTTATCACGAGCGTCAATCAACTCCACACCAATTGTCAGGCGGTCTCCACGCTGCATGATCCGACCCGTTAACACCGCACGCACGCCCAGCTCATTCGCGACTGCGATGGGGTCCGTCTGCTTGCCTTTGTAGCGAAAGACAGAGCTGCGGGCGATCACTTTCAGATTGGGAAGCTGCGTCAAGCTGTTGATGATGCTGTCAGTCAGACCGTCCGAAAGATACTCGGCTTCCGGATCGTGATTCTGATTATCGAACGGCAACACCGCGATTGATTCGATTGCGACTCCGGTGTTTCGCGCGTGCAGATAAAGGCCGAGACCGATTGCACCGGCGATAAGCACCAGAAGCGCAGCCACTGCTGCGAGTTTATGCTGCTTGATTCCGGAGACGATGTATTCTGCGCTCGAGGCAGACTCCCGGGTAACTGACACGGTGCTTTCCGCGTGCACGTCGTCGTCTGTGCTTCTTGTCTCCCTGCTCGTCGCCGCGTTTGCTGAAGGCGCCACAGAGCGCTCAGTGTCGCTTGCGCCCTTCATCTCCTCGATCAATTCCTCAAGATCGTTGGCGGTGTCGCGGATCGTCTGGTATCGCTTCTCCGGCTCTTTCGCCAGACACTTGCGAATGACGCGCTGCAAATCAGGCGAAGCTGAAGGATTAAAGTCAGTGATGGCTGGCGCCGGCTCGTGAATGATCTTGTGCAGCGTGTCGATGATTGAGTCGCCGGCGAACGGCTTTCGACCAGTGGCGGCTTCATAAAGGAGGCAGCCGAAAGAGAAGATGTCTGAGCGCTGATCAACAGTTTTCGCCTGGGCCTGCTCGGGGGACATGTAGCCGACTGTGCCCATTACTACGCCCGGTGTCGAATGCTGAACCGCCATCACAACGGTCGCGGCTTCGGCCGCTTCTGCCGTGCTTTCCGGCTTTGTCTCAAGCAGCTTTGCCAAACCAAAGTCGAGAATCTTTGCGTGGCCGTCGCGCGTGATCATGATGTTGTCCGGCTTGAGATCACGATGCACAATTCCCGCCGCGTGGGCTTTGCTCAAACCCTGGGCGACCTGGAGCAGGTATTTGAGCAGGGTCTTCAGCTCAATTTCTTCGTGGTGAACCTGCTCCCGCAAGTTCTGGCCGTCGACAAACTCCATCGCGATGAAGTTCACGCCGTCAGCCTCACCGATCTCGTAGATGTGCGCGATGTTCGGATGATTGAGCGCGGCGGCGGCCTGCGCCTCCTGAACGAAGCGGCGCATCCGATCCTGATTGGTTGCCACTTCGGTGGGAAGGACCTTCAGGGCGACCTTGCGATGTAATTGCGTGTCTTCGGCAAGATACACCTCACCCATCCCGCCCTCGCCAATCTTCGAGCGGATTTCGTAGCGGCCCAGATGTACTCCCGAAGTAAGAGTCATAAGTTGGAGGGCGGTGACTTGTCACCGCTCTTCTATTGTTCCCAGAAAAATAACCGGCCGAACTCTAAGCCAACGTCGATGGTTCCGAAACGCGATACCCAAGCGGTGAAGTCCCCGCACCCCAAAGCACCGGAGTCCTCCTAGAGTCCCACGCGCCGCACCAGGTCAGCGAAGCGTGGATCGGAGCGCAGGCTGTCGAACGCTGGATCGACTTTGAGAAAGAACACGCTGAAAGCTCGTTCCTGGTATGCTCTCTCAAGCCATTCGATAGCCCGATCCTTTTCACCAAGCGCAGTATAAGCTCTGGCTATCAGCAAAGGACTTTCATCAGACGGTGGCATCTGCTTCAACTCATCGAGTATCTTTCGCGCTTCACTCTTGTTGCCTGACACTGCGTAGAAAACTGCCAGTTTAGACGCTGACACGACAGGCTCTACCCGGAGCTTGCTCGCGGTCTGAAACTCTGAGAGAGCTTCCGCATACATTCCTTTTTCCAGATAGACGCTTCCCAGTGAGCTGTGGGCTAAGTGGTAGTTGGGCTCCATCTGGACCGTCTTGCGGAGTTGCTCCATCGCTTTGTCGTACTGGCGGGCATGGTAAAGGTTCAGTCCCAAATACCAGTTGATCGCCAGCGACAAAGGATCGAGCTCCAGGGCTCGTCTGCATTCGCGAAGGCCTGCTTCTGTCCGTCCCTGTTGCACTAAACATCCGCCATAGAATTGATGAGCGACAGGGTAGTTGGGGCTTAGCTCAATGGCCCGCTTAAACTCTTTCTCGGCACCGGACCAATCGAACTCGTAATTCATCTTCACGAACGCGAGCGACGTGCGAGCCTCAGCCAGTGAATCATCAATTGCCAGCGCCTTCTCAGCGTAGGCCTTCGCTTTGGGCATTGTTTCGTTGCGCGGCAGCGGGCAATAACAAAACAGGTACGTATCGGCCAGCCCGGAATAAGCGAGAGCATAGTTTGGGTCCAGCTCAATTGCCTGATTGAAAGACTGCCTGGCCTTCGACATTCCGTCCCCGGTTCGCTTATCCCAGAAGTAGCGTCCTTTCAGATAAAGCTGATAGGCATCGGCGTTATCGGTGTAGCGTCTGGCAATCCGCTTCTGCTCTTCGCCGCTCAGTCTGACGCGCAACCGCTCGGATATTTCACGAGCGATCTCTGTCTGCACGTTCAAAATATCAGCAAGCTTCCGATTGTACTGCTCGCCCCAGGTGTGGCTATTGGTCCGAGCGTCCACCAATTCGACGCTGATCGAAAGGTTGTCGCCAAGCTGCGTGATGCGGCCGGTCACTATGGCTTGCACGTTTAGGTCGCGCCCAACTTGTTGCGGGTCAACTTCATGCCCTTTATAGCGGAAGACGGAGCCGCGCGGGATCATCCTTATGTTGGGCAACTGAGAAAGCGAATTGATGAGACTGTCCGTGATTCCGTCACTAAGATATTCCGTGTTGGGGTCTTTGCTCATATTGACGAAGGGCAGAATAGCGACGGAGTTGATCGCACCACTGCGTGCCCGTGTAAAATAGAAGTACGATCCGACTCCCGCAGCGATGATCAATAACGCGGCAACGGCGATGACGACGCTTCGCTGGTTCAGCATAATCGCGCTCGTCAGCTCTCTCTCGCCGGCAGTCGGGCGCGCCGCTGATGGCATAACCGTTTCCGTTTCTGCCTGCTCTCCCGTGTCCGCCGGGCTCTGCGATTTTGGCGGCAGGGAGCGTTCGAGCTTTCTCTCGAATTCCAACTCCTGCTTCAGACTCTTCAAATCCAGTAGCATGTCTTTAATCGTCTGATAGCGCTCGTCACGGTTTTTGCGCAGCGCTTTCGAGACAATCCGTTCCAGTTCGGCCGGTGCTTCACGTGAATAACGCGCCAGGGGCTGCGGCTCTTTCTCACTGAGAATCGAGGCCACCACCTCACTTGATGTCGATCCTTCGAATGGCAAGCGCCCGGCCACCATCTCGTACAGCACGACGCCGAGACTGAAGATGTCCGTGCGCGCGTCCAGGTTGAGTCCGCGCGCCTGTTCAGGTGACATGTAAATGGCTGTGCCAACGACTGTGCCTGGATCAGTCTTAAATCTTGTCGGCGCCTCAGTATCAACATTTGCCGAGTCAACGGCGGTGAGTTTGGCAAGACCGAAGTCCAGCACCTTCACAAAACCATCCCGCCTGACCATGATGTTTTCGGGCTTAATGTCGCGATGGATGATCCCCGCGGCATGCGCCGCCGCGAGCGCGCTGCCGGCCTGAATCAAAATCTCGAGGCTGTCCATCAACTTCAGTCCCGCGCGAATGTGATCGCGCAGGGTATCTCCGTCGATGAACTCAGTCGCGATGAAACGCGAATCGCCGGCGGCGCCGATCTCGTAGATTGTGAGGATGTGCGGATGATTTAAGGCCGAGGCGGCTCTTGCTTCCTGGATGAATCGCTGTAGTCGCTGCTGGTTTGAGGCCAGAGTTTCAGGAAGAATCTTAATCGCAACCTTGCGGTCGAGTTCCTTATCAAGAGCCAGATACACCTCACCCATCCCGCCCTCGCCAATCTTTGAGCGGATTTCGTAACGACCAAGTCTTGTACCCGGTGAGATTGTCATCGTTTGGAGTGGGGCGACTCGTCGCCGCTTTCTCGACCCGCCGTCGAGGCGAGTTACCGCCCTCCACTGAGTTCCGAATCGCCGCTGCTAAATTTTTAAGGG
>JBGPWS010000234.1:0-7414 GCA_041492345.1 Pyrinomonadaceae bacterium
CGTTCCGTCTTTTCCCGAATCGCATGGAGCGTCTGTTTGAGGAGCCACTGGCCATGTTTCGGTCGATGCCGCCGGAAGAAGAGAACTACTGGCCGTTAAAGGCATGGACGCCCGCTTGCGACATCTTCGAAACCGACAAGGAACTCGTGATCAAATTCGAGCTGCCCGAGGTCAAGAAGGAAGACGTCGAAGTTAAGATCGAGCAGAACGTGCTCACCTTGCGTGGCGAACGGAAATTTGAAGAGAAAACCGACCGCGAGAATTATCACCGCGTCGAGCGGCGTTATGGCGAGTTTATGCGCAGCTTCAACGTTCCCCTGTACGTCGATGCTGCGAAGATCAACGCCGAATTCAAGGACGGCGTACTTACCGTAACGCTGCCGAAAAGCGAGGAAGCGAGACCTAAACAGATTAACGTGAAGGTCAACTGACAGATCCACCACGTGTCAGGGATTTAAGCTTCCTTGTCTGCGCCGCAGGCGGTTCAATGGGAGGGGCCGCCTGCGGCGGTTTTATTAATAGGGTTCCCCGGAATTACTAAGTATCGAGTCAGTAGGGAGACGACTGGGAAACATGACTAGCCGCACAGTCACAATTGATGGCAACGACGCCGCCGCGCACGTTGCTTACAAAACCAACGAAGTGATAGCCATCTATCCGATTACTCCGTCTTCGCCAATGGGTGAATCGGCCGACACCTGGGCCGCCCGCGATGAAAAGAACATCTGGGGTATGACGCCGCTGGTGCGCGAACTGCAATCCGAAGGCGGCGCAGCGGGAACGGTCCATGGCTCACTGCAAACCGGCGCCCTGACTACTACCTTCACTGCGAGCCAGGGCCTGCTCCTGATGATCCCCAACATGTTCAAGATCGCCGGCGAGCAGACCAGCACCGTCTTTCACATCGCCGCGCGATCGGTGGCCACGCATGCTCTTTCGATTTTCGGCGATCACAGCGACGTGATGGCCGCGCGCTCGACCGGTTGGGGGATGCTTTTCGCCAACTCGATCCAGGAGGTGATGGACTTTGCTTTGATCTCTCAGGCCGCAACCCTGGAAGCGCGGGTTCCCTTCCTCCATGTCTTTGACGGCTTTCGCACT
Source organism: Pyrinomonadaceae bacterium (assembly GCA_041492345.1). GTDB lineage: Bacteria > Acidobacteriota > Blastocatellia > Pyrinomonadales > Pyrinomonadaceae > UBA11740. The sequence goes on from JBGPWS010000234.1 coordinate 1,102, forward strand.
TCGCATGAGGTGATGAAGATCCGGGAACTCTCTGACGAAGAGATTCGCGCGATGATCGACGACCAACTGGTGCAAGCTCATCGCCGGCGCGCGCTGACGCCCGATCACCCGGTGATGCGAGGCACGGCACAGAATCCCGACGTGTTCTTTCAATCGCGCGAGCGGGCCAATTCGCTCTACACGGAAACCCCCGCGATCGTGGAACGCATCATGAGCAAATTCGCGGCTCTCACCGGCCGGCAATATCGGTTGTTTGATTATGTGGGCGCGCCGGATGCCGAGCGCGTCATCGTAATGATGGGCTCAGGATGCGAAACAGCCGAAGAAACCGTAACTGCGCTGTCCGCGCGCGGTGAAAAGGTCGGCCTCTTGAAGGTCCGTCTGTACCGGCCATTCTCCGTAGACAGTTTTATCTCAGCCCTACCCGCGTCCGTCCGTACAATCGCGGTCTTAGATCGCACAAAAGAACCGGGCGGCGCCGGCGAGCCGCTCTATCAGGACGTGGTGACGGCGATCAGCGAAGCCATAGTGAAGGACGGTTCTCCTCTTCCGCGCATGCCGCGCATCGTTGGCGGGCGCTATGGACTTGGGTCGAAGGAGTTCACGCCGGCGATGGTCAAGTCCGTGTTCGACGAAACAGCCAAGCCTGCTCCCAAAAATCATTTCAGCGTCGGAATCGTCGACGATGTTACTTTCACCAGCCTCGACTTTGATCCTGATTTCAATACCGAGCCCGAAGGACAAGTCCGCGCGTTGTTCTGGGGCCTGGGCGCCGACGGCACGGTTAGCGCGAACAAGAATTCGATCAAGATCATCGGCGAAGAGACCCCGAATTACGCGCAGGGTTACTTCGTTTACGATTCCAAGAAAGCGGGCGCGATGACCGTGTCGCATCTGCGCTTTGGACCGGAGCCAATCAAGAGCACCTACCTCATCCAGCGCGCCAGCTTTATCGCGGTCCATCAGTTCGACTTCCTGAACCGCTATCAGGTTCTCGATGCGGCCGAAGATGGCGCCACGCTGCTACTGAATAGCCCTTACGACGCCGGTGAAGTCTGGGCCAACCTGCCGCGCTCAGTGCAAGAGACGATCATCGCCAAACGGATTAAGGTCCACACCATCAATGCGTACGCTGTAGCTAAAGAGAATCAGCTTGGCAATCGCACTAACACGATTATGCAAACCTGCTTTTTCGCGATCAGCGGCGTGCTGCCGCGCGAAGAAGCAATCACAAAAATCAAGGAATCGATCCGCAAGACGTACGGTAAGCGCGGCGAACCGGTCGTGCGACAAAACTTCGCGGCCGTCGATGCCGCCCTCGCGCATTTGCATGAAGTGACGATACCGGCTGAGGCGTCCAGCACTACTGACTTGCCACCCGCGGTCTCAGCGGCAGCACCAGAGTTTGTTCAGCACGTCACTGCTGAGATGATTGCCGGCCGCGGCGACCTGCTGCCGGTTAGCGCCTTACCTCTCGATGGGACATATCCGGTCGGCACGGCGCAGTGGGAGAAGCGCAACATTGCACAAGAAGTTCCCGTTTGGGAAACTGACCTTTGCATCGAATGCGGAAAGTGCGTTCTGGTTTGTCCGCACTCGACGATTCGCGCGAAAGTTTGTCATCAAAGCGATTTCGAAAACGCGCCCGACGGATTCAAGACCATGCCCGCCAAGTGGCGCGAGCTTCCCGATCAGCTCTACACAATTCAGGTGGCGGTCGAAGATTGCACCGGGTGTCAGCTCTGCGTTGAGGTTTGTCCGGCCAAGGACAAGAGCAATGTTTCGCGAAAGGCGCTCAACATGCGGCCGCAGCTACCTCTGCGCGACAGCGAGCGCGTGAATTGGGAATACTTCCTCACGCTGCCTGAGATTTACCGCAACGGCGATCTCACTTTCAGTTCAGTCAAAAACGTGCAGTTGCTGCAACCTCTCTTCGAATTCTCCGGAGCTTGCTCAGGCTGTGGCGAGACTCCTTACATCAAGCTGATGACTCAGCTCTTCGGCGATCGCACAATCATCGCGAACGCGACCGGTTGTTCAAGCATCTACGGCGGCAACTTGCCGACAACTCCTTACACAATCAATCGCGAAGGGCGCGGCCCGGCCTGGAGCAATTCGTTGTTCGAGGACAACGCTGAATTTGGACTCGGCATGCGCATGGCGCTCGACCATCAGGGCGCTTACGCCAGGAGTCTGGTCGAACGAATGCGCGAACTGGTTGGCGAATCGCTGGCCGACAGTCTTCTTAATGGAGATCAAGAGCCGATCGCAGTGAAACGCGAATTGGTATCTGAGTTGAAAGCCAAACTAAGCGGCCGCACCGAGCCTGAGGCGCGCGACCTTTTGAGCGTCGCCGACGCGCTGGTGAAAAAGAGCGTCTGGATCGTCGGTGGCGATGGTTGGGCTTACGACATCGGCTACGGCGGCTTGGATCATGTGTTGGCCAGCGGCCAGGACGTGAACATCCTCGTGCTCGATACTGAGGTCTATTCAAACACCGGCGGGCAGGCTTCGAAAGCAACCCCGCTGGGCGCGGTGGCAAAATTCGCTTCCGGTGGCAAGCCGACGGCAAAGAAGGATTTGGGGATAGGTGCAATGCGTTACGGCAACGTTTATGTTGCGCAGATAGCGATGGGCGCCAACGACACGCATACGGTGAAAGCTTTTCTCGAAGCTGAAGCTCATTCAGGGCCTTCGCTGATCATCGCCTACAGTCAGTGCATCGCGCACGGCATCGACATGGCGAAGGGCATGCATCAACAGAAGCTGGCGGTCGAGTCAGGTCACTGGCCGCTGTATCGCTTCAATCCGAAGCTCGCCGACGAGGGCAAGAATCCATTTCAGCTTGACTCGCACGATCCGAAGATCCCACTGCAGGACTATATCTACACCGAAGGTCGCTATCGAATGTTGCTACAGAGCAATCCGGAGGCGGCGAAGTTTCTTTTGGGAAAAGCGCAGGAGTCGGTCGACCATCGCTGGCGACAATACAAGCAACTCGCCGAGATGAAACCGTGAGGTGTTTCAAGTTTCAAGTTTCAGGTTCAGATCGAGGCAGTAGCCCGACCGTAAGGGAGTTCGATTTAAGAAGACATTAACTTGAACGCGAACTTGAAACTTGAAACCAGGAACTTGAAACTCGAGGGATTTAACTATGAGTCTCACCACAAACTATCTGGGTCTGGTGTTGCGAAATCCGATCGTGGCCTCTTCTTCACCGCTCTCGCATAGCGTCGACAGCATTCGGCGTTTGGAAGACGCGGGCGCCAGCGCAGTCGTGATGTACTCGCTGTTCGAAGAGCAAATCACCTTCGACAGTTTCTACGTTGATCATTATCTGCGCAGCGGCAGTAACAGCTTTGCCGAGTCTCTCAGTTTCTTTCCGGAGATGGATGAATACAATGTCTGGCCCGACCAGTATTTGAACCTGATACGGCGAGCCAAGGAATCGGTTGACATTCCGATCATCGGCAGCCTGAACGGTGTGTCTGCCGGCGGCTGGATCAACTATGCCGGCCTGATCGAGGATGCGGGCGCCGACGCGCTGGAGCTGAATGTTTATTACGTCCCCACCAACCTCGATCTGCCAGGCCAGGAAGTCGAAAATATCTATCTGGACATGCTCCGTAGCGTGAAGCGATCGGTGACGATCCCGCTCGCGATGAAGCTCAGCCCCTATTTCAGCTCTCTGGGAAACATCGCCAAACGTCTGGTCGATGAAGGCGCCGACGGGCTGGTCCTCTTCAATCGTTTCTATCAACCCGATCTGGATCTCGAAACGCTTCAGGTAGCACCACGTCTGGTGCTCAGCAATTCGAACGAGTTGCGCTTGCCGCTGCGTTGGGTAGCTATCTTGTACGGCCGTCTGCTCGCTGACCTGGCAATCACCACGGGCGTGCACACCTCAGAGGACGTACTGAAGGGTCTGATGGCCGGCGCCAAGGTCACGATGATGGCTTCAGAACTGCTGCAGAATGGGGTGCGCCGGATCAAAGAGATACTGGAAGAGATTGAGAGTTGGATGGACGAGCACGAGTACGCGTCGGTGGCCCAGATGATCGGCAGCATGAGCCAGCAGCACTGCGCCGAACCCGCCGCCTTTGAGCGCGCGAACTACATGAAGGTGCTGGATTCCTACCGTCCGATTAATTGAGGACGAGTTTGTTTGGTGGAGCAGAGGGGGATCGAACCCGGCCTCCGTCCAGCACAATTCCTGTCCCCTTTGAGCTTAAAAAAAGGACTGCCGTTCTTGAGTATCAGGATCGGGTCGCGTCAACTAAAGCGAACCTAAAGGCCGCACGACCGCTTTAATCTTTTCCTGCCTGGTAAGATTGGCGGCTGCATTTGCTGCCTGGTCCTCGTCGGGGTAAGCGCCGATCCGAACCGCGTACCACTGACGGTTCTCGGAATCACGGTCGGCAAAAAACGTAGGCGCATATCCTTTCCGTCCCATTTCTCTTAGGAAACGACTAGCTTCATTCTGATCCAGAAACACTCCAACCTGGACCGTAAAGATCCTGGAGTTCTTGTCTGACACCAAAACCAAATCAACTGCTACTGGGTTGTTCTTGTTTGCTGACGGATAGACATGGAGTTTGACATCCAGTTTGCTCTCGCCTGATGCTCCCGGTATGCGCCAGCGCACCACTTTGGGTAACTTGGGACATGCCGTGAGCAACCCCAGAAGGGCGAGGCTGCCAGCGGAAAGGATAACTACAGCTAGGTCCGTCAGCTCCCAGCCAACGATCAGGTAAAGGCCGGGAGTCTCCGCCCGCCCGCTAGGGCGTCAAGATCTTTCTGCTGCGGGATTTGTGTGCTTTGCAGTGTGATATGCAACAGGCAACGTCAGATTTTTGGTAAGTTTTGTTTGAGGCTCGCGAGTTACCCAGACTACTTGAACGTTACCCGCTCTAGATGCTGTTTGCTACTTTAGAGGCTACATTATTTATTGCGTATCACCAGAACACTTTACACCAGAAGCTTTTGCTTGACTTTTTCAGGGAGTGACTATATTGTCTCGCCTCACATTGTTGGCTGAGTTCCCACGGGCCTGCGCCTCGCACACCCGCTGAATTCACCGTAATTCTTCGAACGCGACAGGGAGTCGCTTGGCATGTCCCCTGATACGAGCGAACGGTTCGACGTGGTCGTCGTCGGTGCCCGCTGTGCCGGTTCCCCGCTGGCCACCTTTCTAAGGCGCGCCGGCCTATCGGTTTGTGTGGTCGACCAGGCGGAGTTTCCAAGCGACACGCTCTCAACGCACATGTTCCAACTCAGCGGAATCGAAGTACTGCAAAAGCTCGGCGTCATGGACGCGGTGCTGGCGTCGGGAGCCCCGCCCCTCAGCAATTGCTACATGAAGTTCGAGGATGTCGATCTCTCGGGGCCGGCACGCCTGCGCGAGAACGATCCGAAACTGGCCATGTTGTGTGTGAGGCGCATCTCGCTCGATGTGCACCTCGTCGACAAGGCCCGGGAGGCCGGTGCCGACATGCGCCTGCACACGCGAGTGACCGAACTGGTCAAGAAGAACGGCCGTGTCGCTGGCGTACGGGTCGCAGGTCGCGACGGAACGACCTACACGATCGAGGCCGATCTCGTGGTCGGCGCCGATGGTCGGAATTCGACGATAGCGCGCCTTACCGAGGCCCGTCGCTATCATGTGATTCCGAGTGAGCGCATCAGCTCCTGGGCCTACTTCCGCGGCGTCCCGCAGCAGGCCGTGCCGAAGCTCTATTACCATCGCCTCGGTGATGACTTCGTCGTCGCCGCCCCCGCCGACGACGATCTCTTTCTGGTGGCTTTGTGTCCTTCGGTCGAATACTTTGATTCGTACCGGGCCGACAGCGAGGGCTGGTTCAAGCGGGCCGTAGTAGGTTGTCCCCCGGTGGCCGAACTCCTCGCCAACGCTGAGCGCGTCACGAAATTCCGCGGTCTTACACGCTTCGAAGGCTTTTTCCGTGAGGCCACGGGCCCCGGCTGGGTGCTGGTCGGCGACTCTGGTCATTTCAAAGATCCGACCCCGGGCCAGGGCATTTCAGATGCGCTTCGGCAGGTCGAGAAGCTATCGGCGGCCATCGTCCGCGGGTTCGGAAATCCGAAAGAGCGCGACGCCGCATTGCGCAGTTGGTGGCGCTGGCGCGACAAAGACGCCATACAGCATTACTGGTTCTGTGCCGATATCGGCAAGCGCGGCACGATCTCGCCGGTGAGGCTCGAGATGCTGCGCGGCGTGGCTCGAGACCAGGAGTTGCGGAAGGATTTTCTGGATATCTTCATTCATCGCAAGTACCCGCGACAGTTATTTGGTCCC
>JBGPWS010000090.1:0-14009 GCA_041492345.1 Pyrinomonadaceae bacterium
CGATGAACTTTGGCAGTTTTGTCAGCGCCACGACGCTCAGCCGCTCGGATGGCTGAGGCCCTACCGCCCCAAAAATATCGTGCAGCAGTCGCATTCGTTGCGCGATGTCCGGCTCGGCCAGAATCCAGCCGCAGCGCAATCCGCTCAAACCGTAACCTTTCGTCAGGCTACTAGTCGCGATGAACTCCGGCCCCAGGTGAACTGAAGATCGCGGCGCGGCTTCGAACATCGCTTCGAGATAGACTTCGTCGACCAGCACTCGCGCCCCTGCTTCGCGCGCCAACCCGCCGATTTTCTGGAGTGTTTCTTCGTCGACCAGGACGCTGCTCGGGTTGTGCAGGTTCGTCAGCGCAACCAGCCGCGTGCGTGGCGTGATCTGTTTCGCGATTTCTTCAACATCCACCCGATAGCCGTTCTCAAACGATCGCGGGAAGCGTTTGATCTCCGCACCGAAATACTTGGCGACGGCGAGGACTGGTTCGTAGGTCGGCTCTTCAATCAAAACTTCATCGCCGTGTTCGAGCACTGCGGCCATCGCCAGATGGTTCGCCATCGAGGTGCCGCCGGAAATCGTGACGACAGACTCAGGCGGGACCTGGCTGTGCGCGGCCAGCGCATCGACCAGCGGCCGGTAGCCATAGGCATTGTCGCCGTTCAGATCCAGATCTTCGATCTTCGCACCCAGCTCGGCGAACGGAAGATTAAGAATGCCGCTGAGCGCCAAATCGTATTTCACTTTCGGGCGCGTCTTGGCCCAATTCATGTAGATGGATTGCGTGTTCATTTCTGTTAACCCGAAACAGATTTAGTCTGGCGCTCGACTCGACGTTTTCGCAGCCAGGCCCAGACGAAATATGCAGGCACGCCCGCGAGCATGATCCCCAGGCTGATCGCGCAATTGAATGGCTCTTTATAGACCACGCTAAACGTGATGACGCAGCACGCTATGATAAAGAAAGCGGTGGTGAACGGATGACCCGGTATGCGAAAGAAGTCACCTCGACCCTGCTTACGTTTTCTGAATACGAACACACACACGGCCGTCAGGGCAAAAAACACCACGTCAACGGACACGACGTAATTCAGAATCTGTTCGAAGCGGCTGGCAACCAGCACAATCACAATGGCGAGGCCGCCCTGTAGTGCAATTGCTACTGCCGGTACGCGAGCGCGATTAAGCCAGGCGAGTTGTTTGAAAAAAAGTCCGTCGTCGGCCATCGCGAAATAAACTCGCGGCGCGGTCAGCATGCTTTGACTCAAAAATCCTATCGTGGAAATCGCGATACCGGCGGCGAGAAAGCGCGCGCCTCTTTCGCCGAGCGCCAGGCGCATGACTGCCGACGTCGGGGTTTTGGTTTGCGCCAGTGCTTCCGCACCCAGAGCGTGCACACAGACGTAGTTCACCGAAAGATAAACGACGATCACTCCCAACACGCCGAACAGCAATCCGCGCGGCAGGTTGCGACGCGGCTCGCGCACTTCGCCGGCGACGAAGCAGGCCGTCTGCCAACCACCATAGGCAAATTGCGCCGGGATCAAAGCGGCGCCAAAGGCGATCAGCGACTGCCATAGCGTCGCGGACGAGGCAGTGTGGATCGCCACTCCCGCACTTTGAGCCGGGCTGTTAATCGTCAAGCCAAATGCTACCAGGGCGGCGATCGCAATTAGTTTCAGGATCATGAAAACATTCTGAGTCACGCTGCCGGCGCGCACGCCGATGCAATTAATGATCGTCAGCAGGGCCAGCGCGGCCGAAGCCAAGAGAGCCGCGCGCAAATCCGTTACTCGCGCCCCGACTAATTCAAAAACGTGGTTCGCAAAGATGAGCGCCACCGCGGCCATCCCGCCCGTCTGAATTACGAACAGCAAGCTCCAGCCATAGCTGAAAGCCACCAGAGGATGAAGTGCGTCTCGCAAATAAACGTACTGTCCGCCGGAAACCGAACTTTGTGAAGACAATTCGGCGTAGATAAAGGCGCCGGACAAGGCGATTAGTCCGCCCACGGCCCACGCTCCCAGAATCAGCCGCGGCGTGTGCACCTGCTGCGCGACCACGTAAGGATTGGTGAAGATGCCCGCGCCGATGATCCCGCCCATCACGATCATCGTCGCGTCGAACAGGCCGAGACGACGCGCGAGATGGGATTCTGAAGCAGAACCTTCGGAAGTTGCTTTGATGCTCACTCTTTCAAGAGTTGATTCGCGATGACCAGCTTTTGAATTTCGGAAGTGCCTTCGTAAATACGGAGCGCGCGCACGTCGCGATAGAGCCGCTCGACGACCGTGCCGCGCACCAGACCCGTGCCGCCGTGAATCTGCACCGCTTGATCGATGATGCGACCGGCTGCCTCAGTAGCGAACAGCTTCGCCTGGCTCGCTTCGCGGGTCGAGCGTTCAGCGCCCGCATCTTTCAAATAGGCAGCGCGATACACCAGCAGACGCGCGGCGTCGAGTTCGGTTGCCATGTCGGCCAGCTTTTCCTGTATCAACTGATGCCCTGCCAGCGGCCGGCCAAATTGCTCGCGCGATTTTGCATGCAGAATACTTTCGTCGAGCGCGCGCCGCGCCATGCCGCAGGCGGCGGCGCCGACGCTGGCGCGAAACATATCCAGCGTCTGCAGCGCGAGTCGCAGTCCATCGCCCTGCGCGCCAATCATGTCTTCCGCGGGCACTTTGCAGCCTTTGAATTCAAGTTCGCCAATCGGATGCGGCGCCATCATCTCGGTTCGTTCCGCCACGCTGAATCCCGGCATGCGCGCCGAGATTACAAAGGCGGAAATCTCCGCGCGTCCATCAGCGCGCGTTCCGGTGCGGGCAAACACCGTGTAGAAGTCTGCCACGCCGGCATTTGAAATGAAGCGCTTGCGGCCATCAATGATGTACGCGTCGTCTTCGCGTCGCGCCGTGGTCTTCAGCGCGGCCAAGTCGGAACCGGCGCCTGGTTCAGTCAAAGCAAAAGCGCCGATGGCCTTGCCATTTGCCGCGCGCGCCAGCCAGAAATCGCGGACATGCTCAGTTGCCGCCAGGCTGATCGCGTAAGTACCCAGTCCCTGCATCACGAAAGCGAGATCAGCAAGTGAAGATGAATACGAGAGCGTTTCGCGAATGATGCAGAACGAGCGCAGATCAAACGGCTGACCGGGCGTCGCCACGGCATAGCGCAACAGGTCCGCCTCGAACAGCAGCATGACGTAACTGCGCACCGCCTCGTCGACGTCTTGCTCGTCGTCGCCGGCGCGCACTTCGATTTCGCGCTCGGCCAGCTCAGCCACCCGCTCCGCCAGCGTGCGGTGATCAGCAGAGAAGAACGGAGTTGTTTCGATGAAGGGATCCATCAGAGCATTTCCGATTGCCAATTGTCGATTGCCGATTTTGAAACTAGTACAACTTTCGTCAGACCGTTACGATCCTGGCGTAAAGCCAATCGGCAATTGGCAATCACTTGAACTTCGCCGGCCGTTTCGCCAGAAACGCCGCGTGCGCCTCCTCAAAGTCCGGATGCTGCATACAAAGAGCCTGCGCCACGGCCTCGGCTTCCAGACCGGATTCAAAACCCATGTGCATTTCGCGGTTCAGCATTTCTTTTGTCTTGGCCAGTCCCAGCGCCGGACCGCGCGCTAACTTCTCGGCAAACTCGCGCGTCGCTGTTTCCAATTGATTGCGCGGCACGACGCGATTGTACAAGCCGATCCGCTCGGCCTCCTGCGCCGAGATGAAATCGCCGGTCATCAACAACTCAGTCGCTTTCGCGAGGCCGACCACGCGCGGCAATAGATAAGTCGCGCCCATGTCGGTTCCCGCCAGTCCGACTTTCACAAAGATGAAGGCAATCTTCGCCTCTTCAGCGGCGATGCGAATGTCAGAAGCCAGCGCGATACATGACCCGGCTCCGGCAGTCGTTCCGTTCAGACTCGCAATGACCGGTTTCGGCAGCAGACGCATGTTACGAATCAGTTCGCAGGTCAGACGAGTGAATTCCAGCAGGCCTTCGGCATCTCGACCTTGCAACTCGCCGATGATGTCGCGCACGTCGCCGCCCGAACAAAACGCGCGTCCGGTGCCGGTGATCACGACCACCCGCACGTCCTTTTCATCACGCAGCGCCGCGAACGCGTCAGTCAGCTCACGATAGACTTCGAAGGTAATTGCGTTCAGACGCTCCGGACGATTGAGCGTAATCGTCGCGATGCCGTCGCGTTGTTCATAGAGAAAGCTTTTTGGATTGATCATAAGATGTAGCGCAGGCTGCCAGCCTGCGCAGCTCTGTCGGTTATCACACAAGCTGGCAGCTTGTGTTACAGCACCGCAACGCCTTCAATCTCAATCTGCGCGCGATCTTCCAACAAACCCGCGACCTCGACGAGAACCATCGCCGGAAAATGCTTGCCCATGCGCGCGCGATAGCGTTCACCGATTTCTTTCATGCGCGCGCGATACTCGCTCTTGTCAGTTACATAGATCACCAGACGGGCGATTTGTTCCGGTTTACCACCAGCTCCGGCAACGACGGTTATCACGTTGGCCAGCGCGTAGTCGAATTGTTCGACCAGATCCGCGCTCACGATGCGCTGTTGCTGGTTCCAGGCCACTTGTCCGGCGATGAAAAGCAGACGGCCGCCGGCGTCGGTTAAGACGCCGTTCGAATAGCCGCGTGGCGTGCCGAGTGACTCAGGATTGATAAAGTTAAAGCTCATCTCTGTTTTTGCTGCACTATCTCGAGTTGATTCCCTCCCGGGTCGCGCACATAGAAACGCTGCGTTCCCGGCACCGGCCGGGCGTCAGGAATGATCTCTACGCCCGCGTCGCGAAATGTTTTCTCGGCAGCGCCCAGATCGGAAACTGCAAGGCAAATGTGGCGCGAACTCAGCGGAGCGAGTTCCTCATCTTCTACCGACAAGTGCAATTGCGTCGCGCCGATCTGGTACCAGGCGCCGCTCTGGCGCGAGGCGGCCGGCTTTGGCACTTGCTTGAGTCCAAGGACCGCGCCATAGAATTCCTTCGTGGCGGCCTCCAGCTCGGGCGGAACCGTAACGTTTACGTGATGAAGTCGGGTGACCATTATTGAATCTTGAAATTCGGATTCTCGATAATTCCGAAGATGTTGCCGAAAGGATCTCTGACAGTTGCTACTCTGATTCCGCCGCCAACGTCCTGAACTTCTTCATGAATCGTCGCGCCCAGTTCCAGCATTCGCTTGAAAGCGTCTGCCGCGTTTTCCACACCCCAATACGCGACCGCGCCGTCGGCCTTTTCTCCACTCTGTCCTTCACTCGGTTGCAAACCAAGTTCGTAACCACCGACATTGAAACCGACATAGAAAGGTTGGTCAAAGTAAGGCTTCACGCCGAGTACTTCACTGTACCAATTCTTGCCTTTCTCGATGTCGTCAACGTGATAGACTGCGGTGCGCAAGCCGAGGAACATGTTCTCTCCTTAGCAGGCTGCTGAAAAACTGGTTAGCCACAGAGACACAGAGAAAGATGAAATCAGGGCAAGGGTCGGGCTTATCGGTATTTCTGATCAATTCTGATCTGCCTTTTCTCCGTGTCTCTGTGTCTCTGTGGCCGATTTCGCCTCAGCAACCTGCGGCGTCTGATGCTCTGCGTTCTTTAACGCGAAGTCCATCACTTCAGCCAAACGACTTTCGCGCGGAGTCGCCGAAAATTCTTTCATTTTCTGCTCGAGATAGGCGTTGAATTCGGCGGACTTGTTTTGTGGCACGCTCAGGCTCTGCCACTCAGCCGATCTGAAATGCTTCGCGAGATAAACGATCTGGCCCGTGTGATAAGCATAATGCGCAAGCTGGCGATTGATCGCCTGCACCACGGTGTGCTCCTGTCCACGAATCATGATGGTGCGCAAGAGATCGTCTGGCCGTAAGGGTTCGACGGCGTCGAACACGCACTTCCAACCCTTTTCCCAGTAAGCAACCATCTGTTCTTTTGTGGTGCCCGGCAACATCACGAATTCCAGATCACGGTCACGTTCAGGCTTTTCGCCGTCGGTAGTCAAAAAGTCTGTCCAGCGCGAGACCATGTTCCCGGCCATGTGCTTCATGTTGACGGCAATGCTGTTCGTTTCTTCATCGAGCGTTTTGAAGAAGTCCTCGTCGCCAATCTGTGCCAGCGCGCCTTCCGCGAGCTGCTTGTAGTCGCGAAATGTTTGCAGCGCGTCGTCGAGATAGTGTTGGCCGAGCGGTTTATTGATCATAGCGTTGGTCAATTAGCCTGCGGAGCAGGCGAAAGCATAAAGCCTGGGGCGTAAGCCCCAGGATACGTATCAGCATTGGCGCGAAAGCCCGTGGAACGGGCGCCAGCCTTTCACGAATGCCTCTCATCATCTCCGCTGCCGCTCGCTTCGCAAGCTTGTTCTCTCTTCCGACCTGCTTACTGGGGCTTACGCCCCAGGCTTTACGCTAACGCCGGCTTCGCCGGCTGGTTGAATCATTCTTCACGGTCGTCCTTAAGCGCGAGCTTGCTGCCCATGTCCTTATCCCGGCGTAGCGCCGCTGTCCTGACGCTCTCCCCCAGAACCTGAATCGCCGCGGCAACTTCAGCGCGTTTCACCGATCGCTGCTCGCCGGATTTCATATCTTTGATCGCAACCTCTCCGCGCGCGCGCTCATCATCACCGACTATGGCTACGAACGGAATACCGCGCGTTGAAGCGTACTTGAACTGTTTACCCATCTTGTCTGGTTCAGGGTAGAGATCGACCCGCAAGCCTTCCCTTCTTAATTCCGCGGCCAGGGCAATCGATTCGCCGACTGAGTCTTCATTCCAAACTGTCACCATCACATCAGCAGGCGATGAAACCAACTCGGCCGGAAACATATTGCGCTCGCTCATCACGACGATGATGCGTTCCAGCCCGAGAGAGAATCCGCACGCGGGAACATCCTTGCCCAGAAACATCCCGACCAGGTTGTCGTAACGCCCGCCACCACCGAGACTGCCCGCGAGATCGGCAACACTGATTTCAATAATCGCGCCGGTGTAGTAGGACAGTCCCCGCGCCAGCGCCGGATCGATCTTCATCCGCGACGCAACTCCGCTCGCGGCAGCACATGCCATGATCGATTGCAATTCATCAACTCCTCGCGCGCCAGTTTCATTGTCACCCACAGCTTCGACGAGCCGGCCCAGGATCGCGTTATTCAGCGCCGCGCGCTTTACTAAAGGGTCTTCGCCAGCGGCAATCTCGGCGGCGTGCTCCAGCGAACCGAGCGCCGTGAAGAAGCCGAGCAGGCGCTTACCTGCGGTCTCCTCGATGCCACGTTCAGCGAACTCCTTTTCAACACCTTCCGGCCCAATCTTGTCCAGCTTGTCCAGAGCAATCAATGCGTCGTCGTGCTTTTCCACCGTAACGCCGGCATTGTTCAGCACCGCCGCCAACGCCTGGCGGTGATTCAAACGAACCACAAAATCATTGAAGCCCAACGCGACCAACGCATCACTCGCAGCCGCAATCAACTCAGCCTCAACCACCATCGACTTTGATCCCAGCACGTCCATGTCACACTGATAGAACTCACGAAAGCGGCCGCGCGCGGGACGGTCGGCACGCCACACTGGTTGAATCTGGTAGCGCTTGAAAAACTTTGGCAGCTCGTTTTGGTATTGCGCGACGACCCGCGCCAAAGGCACGGTCAGGTCGTAGCGAAGGGCCAGATCGGCCTCGCCGGTCTTTTCATGTTCGCCGCGCTTGAGGATTTTGAAGATGAGTTGATTGCCTTCTTCGCCATACTTGCCCATCAGAGTTTCGATGTTTTCGACGGCGGGAGTTTCCAGCGGCTCGAAACCGTAGCGCTCGTACACTTCCTTGATCACGCCGATAACGTATTCGCGTTTGCGCACGTCGGCGGGCAGAAAGTCGCGCATGCCGCGGGCCGGTTGGGTTTTGGCTGAAGACATTGAGTTAGCTCTGAGCGTAATTCGCCGGCAATCATAACCTGAAATCAGAGTGGGGTAGTAGCCCGACCTCAGGAGCAGATATCCGCAGATTGCGCAGATAACACAGATTATCAACCGAACTCAAAGACCGCAGCGACCATCAACAGACTTGCACGGAAGGCGATTGCATCCGAACGGTTTGCTGAATTCCATCCAATCTGTGAAATCTGCGTAATCTGCGGACATCCTCAACCGCTTGAAACTTTGTAACTTTCCTAGTATAAGCAACGTCAATCAACTAAAGCTTGTCTGTCCGTTTGGCCCAGGTAATCTCAAAGGCAAACGAGCAGTTTTCCAAAAACCAAATACTTGAATAGGAGTCTCTCCAATGATTCGACGCCAATTTGCCGCCACCCTTCTGCTGCTTGCTTTGCTCGTCCCGTACGCCGCTTTCGGCCAGCAACCTGGGGCCCAACAGCCCGCCCCCGATCCGAACGATCCCATCGTCCGCATCCGAGACGAAGGCATGAATCGCTCGCAGGTAATGCAGACGCTTTCGTATCTCAGTGATGTGATCGGCCCGCGCTTGACCGCGTCGCCCAACGCGAAACGCGCAAACGAATGGACCAGAGACAAGCTTACGTCGTGGGGATTGCAAAATGGTCACCTGGAAGCCTGGGGTCCTTTCGGACGCGGCTGGACGCTCAAGCATTTTTCGGCGCAGATTGTCGAACCGCAAGACATTCCGCTTATTGCTTATCCGAAAGCATGGTCGCCCGGAGTCAAAGTGATGCCCGCAGTAGCAGCGGTTGCCCCTGCGAAGGGCAAGCAGAAAATGACGGCGCCGGCACCGCAACCAAGCAGCGTGGTGACGGCCGATGTCATTTATCTCGATGCCAAAAACGTGGCCGACCTCGAGAAGTACAAAGGACAGTTGAAGGGCAAGATCATTTTGATCTCTCCGACAGTAGAGGTTAAGGCTTTGTTCGATCCTCTGGGCGCACGCCGAGACGAAAAAAACCTGCTGGCATTGGCAAACGCGAATCCTCCCGGATCGGGAGGCGGATTCGGTGGCGGCGGAGGTGGCGGGCGAGGGGCCGGCGGCGCACAAATGACACCTCAAGAACGGGCGCAGCAGCAGTTCCAACAATCTGTTTTCACAGCCAAGCGCATGAACATGATTGTCGACGAAGGCGCGGCGGTGCTGGTCGATGTAAGTCCTCGCGGTACGGGCGGAACTATTTTTGTCCAACAGGCAACGGTGGCACAGCCGATACCCAAGAGCATTGAGGAGATGCGCACTTTGACGCGTCTTTCGTATTACGACCCGAAAGCCGAAGCGAAAATGGTTCCGCAAATGACGGTCTCGGCAGAGCAGTACAACCGCATGATGCGAATGATGCAACAAGGCGAAAAGTTGAAGATGACGGTTGACCTGCAGGTCGAATACCAGGATCAGGACAACATGGGCTACAACACTATTGCCGAAATTCCCGGTTCCGATTTGAAAGATGAAATCGTGATGCTCGGTGGCCACATGGACTCCTGGCACTCGGGTACGGGCGCGACGGACAACGGCGCGGGCGTGGCTGTGGCGATGGAGGCAGTTCGCATCCTTCAGACACTGGGACTGAAACCGCGTCGCACGATCCGGATCGCTTTGTGGACAGGTGAAGAAGAAGGACTTCTCGGGTCTCGCGGTTACGTCGCACAGCACTTCGGAAAGCTTGAGGGTGGCCCAGGAGGGGGCGGCGGTGGCGGTGGCTTCGGCCCTGGCGGAGGCGGCGGGAATAATCCGCCAGCCAAGCTCACCACGCTTCCTGAATACGAAAAGTTTTCGGGCTATTTCAATCTGGACAATGGCACTGGAAAAATTCGCGGGATTTATCTGCAAGGCAACAAGGGTGTGCGTGAGTTGTTCAGTCAGTGGTTGATGCCTTTCCGCGACATGGGCGCCAGCACGATTACGATTTCAAACACGGGCGGCACTGACCATCAATCGTTTGACGGTATCGGCTTGCCGGGATTTCAGTTCATTCAGGACGAGATCGAGTACGACACACGGACGCACCATTCGAACCAGGACGTGTTCGATCGCATTCAGGCCGACGACATGAAACAGGCCGCGACGATCATGGCCGCGTTCGTTTACCAGACCGCGATGCGCAACGAGAAGTTGCCGCGCAAGCCGGCGCCGGGTCGGTAATCAATTGTCACTTTGGCCAACGTTAGAAAAGAGGCAAGTCGTATTTCGGCTTGCCTCTTTTTTCGTGTGCTGAACTGGTTCCGGGCTGATAGGGTCCTTGAGACTTTTCCCGATTTCCTGCGGTACTATCCTGTCGAACAATTAACGCGACCAATCGTAGCGAACCAGGTACTGCTAAACCTGAGTAGGAGAACGATCATGATGCAACGACGTGAGGCGGCAGTCGGGCTGCTAGTCTTTTGTTTACTCGCACCAGGCGCAACCTTTGCCCGGCGGCCGGCAGCGACGCGAGGGACTCAACCGCAGCCCGCTCAGCAATCGTCGACCACGCCCGAACCAAATGATCCGATCGCGCGCATCAGGGACGAAGGCCTGAACCGCTCGCAGGTAATGGCTACCCTGAGTTACCTGTCCGATGTCATTGGCCCACGCCTGACGGGGTCGCCCAATCTGAAGCGGGCCAACGAATGGACGCGCGACCAGTTCACCAAGTGGGGCTTGCAGAACGCTCACCTCGAAGCATGGGGGCCGTTTGGCCGGAGCTGGGTGCTGAAGGATTTTTCGGCGGAGGTCGTCGCGCCGCAAACTATTCCGCTCACCGCCTATCCGAAAGCCTGGTCGCCTGGTGTCAGCGTCACCGGCGGCGAAGTCGTCTATGTTGACGCGAAAGATGAAAACGATCTGCAGCGATTCAAGGGCAGTTTGCGCGGCAAGATCGTTTTGACCAGTTCGATGCGGGAAGTCAAAGCGCACTTTGGGGCATTGGGGACGCGGCTGACGGAAAAGGAGTTACTCGAACTTGCCGACGCACCAGAGCCAGGCGGGCCGGGAGCGCGCCGTTTAATGGACAGTCCGCAATTTCAAACCTTCATCAAGAATCAGGTTTTCGCCGCGAAGAAATTACAGTTCTTCAGCGACGAAGGGGCGGCCCTGTTGATCGACGCAAGCCAGGGCGATGGCGGCACGCTTTTCGTTTCCGGCGCCGACGTGCCGCAAGAGTTGGATCTGTCTTCGCCGCTGGCCACAATCCGGAGTTTGTTCCTGGGCAAAGTCCATCCCTATGACAAGAACGCGCCGCAGATCGTCCCGCAAATTGTCGTTGCAGTCGAACATTACAATCGCCTCGCGCGCATGATTCAAGCGGGCGAGAAGGTGCAGATGACGGTCAATCTGGCGATCCAGTTCAACGACAGCGACTTGATGGCCTACAACACTGTGGCCGAAATCCCGGGCTCGGACAAAGCGGATGAATTCGTGATGGTTGGCGGACACATGGACTCTTGGCACTCCGGCACGGGCGCTACCGACAACGGCGCGGGTGTCGCGGTGGCGATGGAAGCGGTGCGTATTCTGCAGGCGCTGAATCTGAAACCACGTCGCACCATTCGCGTCGCGTTGTGGAGCGGTGAAGAGCAAGGCATATTGGGCTCGGAAGCCTACGTCGCCCAGCATTTTGGCAAGGTGGAAGACTCGCCGGACGCGAACCTTGCGCGCATGCTCGACGGTGGCACGGCTCGGAATATCACCCGCGGCCCGGAGTACGACAAACTTTCGGCCTATTTCAATCTCGATAACGGCACGGGCAAGATTCGAGGTGTCTACCTGCAAGGCAACGAGGCGGTACGCTCGCTCTTTCGCCAGTGGCTGGCGCCGTTTCGGGATATGGGAGCTGAAACGCTATCGATTTCGAATACCGGAGCGACTGATCACGTGTCGTTCGATGCCATTGGCCTGCCCGCGTTTCAGTTTATCCAGGACGAGATCGAATACGGCACACGCACGCACCACTCGAATCAGGACGTGTTCGATCGCATTCAGGCCGACGACATGAAACAGGCCGCGACGATCATGGCCGCGTTCGTTTATCAGACCGCGATGCGCAACGAAAAGATCCCGCGCAAGCCGGCGCCGGGGAGATAAGACAAGGCAAAAGGTAAAAGTAAAAAGGGTGAGCGGTCTTCTCGACGCTCGCCCTACTTCTTTTAGCAGTAGGAATAGTCGGAAGCTTCGTACACTACCCGGCAATCACAACTTCCAACCAGTAACGTCGTAATGTGGCGCGGTTGGCGGCGCGGTAGGCGGGATAGTCACGCGCGATGGCTTGATCGGGATGCGCGAACAAAACGTAAGCTTCCAGGAACCCGTCTTCATTCAGCTTTACCAGCATAGCAAGCGAGGGTTCGAGAGCTTTGACCTTGCCGGATTTCAGATCCTTTGCCGCAGCCTCTGCGACCATTCGACACGCCGCCGCCTCTTCCTTCAAGCTGTGCCGGTACACCTTCTCTGCGGGGTAATTCTTAAAGAAATCTGCCTTGGACCACGCGATCCGCGTCAGGTCGTACATCAGCCATTCGTTCGACCCGTCAGTACTGTTAAGGGTCTTCGGATCAATTGAGAGGGTCGTTTGGCCACCTTCCGTGCGGGTGGAATTAGGCGGCTCGATCTTTGGATGGCCGAGAGTCACTTTGTGATGTTCAGCCCATTGCGTCAGACCGACATACGAGCGTTGGCCATACGGCTCGGCGATGATCGCGTCAACAAACTTGTCGCGGGCCTGATCGGTCTTGCCCTGTGAATCCAGAGCATCACCCCAATACCGGTAAGCCGTTTCCCGGTTCGGGTTGATTGCGATTGCTTTCGCGAACCAAACTCCGGCGGCGTCAAAATGGTCGCTGCGAAACTGCGCGTCGGTCGAGTTGGACGCCTTCTTGAACTCGGCATCGCCCGCGTAAAGTGCCGCGTTGTAGAGATGCGGGTCCGACTCGAGAGCGCGCTTGTACGCGGCGATGGCTTTGTCCATGTCGCCACTGACAAATGCTGCCTCGCCTTCCCGGATAGCGGCTTCGGCTGCCTTGATGTCCGAAAAAGGGAGCTGAGTCGCATCCGGCGCGGACAACGCGTCGAGGATCATCGTGGTGAGATTACTTTTATCGCCGAGCGAACGCGATCGCATTAGAGTTACACGCGCACGGTCTCGCATCTTTTGACGCTGCGCCGGATCTTTCTCGGCCGCGGAGTTGGCGTAAAGCGCAAAGCCCAACCGTGAGAGAATTTCCGCGTCGTTGGGATTGGCCGCTGCTACCTTTTCAAGCAGCGGCAAAGCGGCGACAAAGTTGTTCGACTCGTAAAGATCCAATGCGCGCTGCCGTTCGACTGGATCCTGCGTGCGGGCAAACGCGCCGGCCGCAAGTAAGAGCGCGGCGACAATTGCCACACAAGCATTGAGGAAGATTCTTTTTGCGGTTAAGCTTTGGTTGAGCATTGCGAGAACCTCTGAAGCTGCAAGTTATGGCCCATAGAGTCTTGCCGAAAACGCGGTCAGTCTATGGCCGATTTCCGAGGCCTGTCAACGTGATTCAACTCGCCGAGAAAAACGAGGGAGAAACGAAAGCGGCGTTCAGAGTACCAACTTTAGTTGGGTTGTTCGCAATCAAGAGCCCGACTGAAGTCGGTACTCTGAACACCCGTCGTCAACAAGTGTTTGACTTACTGGACTTGATTCTTTAGTACGGAAACATAAGCACCATGTCCCATCTACTCGAAGTCAAAAATCTTCACACGTATTTTCAGACGCGCGAGGGGTTGGTGTGCGCGGTTGAGGGCGTCAGTCTTCATCTCGATCGCGGAGAGTTGCTCGGATTGGTGGGTGAAAGCGGCTGCGGCAAGTCGATGACCGCGCTTTCGATCATGCGCCTGGTCGCGCCGCCGGGAAAGATTGTGGCCGGCGAAATCCTGTTCGAAGGAAAGAACCTGCTGCAGCTTTCAAACGCCGAAATGCGCAACGTCCGCGGCAATGACATCGCGATGATCTTTCAGGATCCGATGACGTCGCTGAACCCGGTCTTTACCGTGGGGGAGCAGATTGCCGAGGCCCTGCGCTTGCATCGCGGTCTTTCGCGTAAAGAGGCGCG
>JBGPWS010000379.1:0-3867 GCA_041492345.1 Pyrinomonadaceae bacterium
AGCGGCAGATACTCGCGCAGACGAACGACATTGAAGGTTACTTCGCGGCCGAGATCGAGAATCAACTCCGGCGTCTTCGACTGATCGTCAGTCGCCCAGTAAGTATCGCGCCGCGCATCAATCACGTTCCGCGGCGAGAACTGCTGGTCACCATTCCCGCGACTATTGCTCGCGCTTGCCTTCGCGCCTTGCGCCAGATCTTTCGCGAACGTGGCGTCGAGCACGCGGCGAAATTCGCGTAATGACTCCACATCAGGTGCTGGAATCCGGCCGCGACGATCCGGCGCCAGGTTGAGCAGCAGCGATGCGCCTCGGCCCACCGAGGAGTAGTAGAGATCGACCAGGTTCCGGGCGCTTCTGACTCTGCTGTCTTCCTGCTGGTGATAGAACCAACCGGGCCTGATCGAGACATCGCATTCTGCCGGGACCCAATCCGTGCCCGGACGGTCGCCACGATTCAAGCGCGCTCCGTCGGCACGACCGGGAACAAAATCCTCTCGGTTGAGCGTGGCCCAGTCAGGATCGCCGGCGACGCCGCGCTCGTTGCCAACCCAACGCACGTCCGGCCCGGCATCGCTGAAGAGACAAGTATCCGGCTGCAACGCACGCACGAGTTGCCAGGTCGTGGCCCAATCGTAGTAGGTTTCTCGATCAATCCGGCGCGTCTCACGCGCGCCGCCGTAGAAGCCGTCGCCGCCATTGGCCCCGTCCAGGAAGATTTCAAAAACAGGGCCGTAGCCGGTCAGCAACTCACGCAGTTGATTTCGGAAATAGGTGAGGTATTCGGGCCGGCCATAGTCTTTGTGATTACGATCCCAGGGCGAGAGGTAGACGCCGAACTTGAGTCCGTACTTGCGACAGGCGTCGGAAATCTCTTTCACTACATCGCCGTGGCCATTTCTCCACGGGCTGTTTTTCAGAGAGTGCTCCGTATATTTCGACGGCCAGAGGCAGAATCCATCGTGATGCTTGCAGGTCAGGATCAATCCTTTCATTCCTGCGTCCCGCGCCGTGCGGACGATCTGTTCCGCGTCAAAGTCGGTGGGGTTGAACACCGGGGGCGCTTCATCGCCGTAGCCCCACTCTTTATCGGTGAAGGTGTTCACGGTGAAATGAATAAATCCATAGAACTCCATGGAATGCCAGCGAAGCTGGCGTGGCGACGGCAACGGCCCGTACGGGGCTGGAGGCTGAACCTTACCGATTGACCACCCTGGCATCGTCGCGGCGACACAAGACCCCGCCAGAACGATGCACAGGAAAAAGTGTTTTCTCACTAAAGCGACCTCCCGACTATTCATGGGCGACGGAAGCCACATTTCGCTCTTCCGGAGCTGCGAAGTCAAATTAGTTGGGCTTCCACTGTAAGATTTCGCCATTTACTTGTGTCCTAATTTGACGGTGTTTAGAGTACCAACTTCAGTTGGGTTCTTGTTCCAGCAGAAAAGCCCAACTAAAGTTGGTACTCTGAACACCGCTTTCAATTTAGGACACTCCGCGCCACTCCGTGGCTTTGGTTACGAAGACAGGCATCGTGTATCTTCGCCTTCAAGATGATCAACTGGGACGACATCCGCAAACAATTTCCGGTAACCGGCAAGCTCGCGTATCTCAACAGCGCCGCCGCCGGGCCGGTGTCGCGTGCTTCTTATGAAGCCGCTGCCGGTTACTACGAAAAGATGATGAGCGACGGCGACGTGCACTGGAATCAGTGGCTCGCCGATCGCGAAACGATTAGAAAGAAGATCGCACAGTTCATCAACGCTGAGCCCGAAGAGATCGCGTTCACCACGAATACTTCGTCGGGCATGAACGTGATCGTGGATGCGCTGGAAGATCGTGGCGAAGTCATATCCAGCGAGCTGGAGTTTCCCGTCACGACTTTGCCCTGGATGCATCGCCGGATTCCGGTGCACCTGCTGCCGGCGGTCGCGGGCGAAGCGCGAATCGAAGACATTCGCAGTACGATGACTGACAAGACGGGAATCATCGCGCTCAGTCATGTGCAATTCTCTAACGGATTTCGGATCGCTCCCGAAGAACTCGGCGAGATGAAGGGTAAACACGCGCTGGTCATTAATGCCAGCCAATCAGCAGGCGCGTTTGAGATTGATGTAGAGCGGATGAAGATCGACGCGCTGTGCGCGACCGGCCACAAGTGGATGCTCGCCGGCTATGGGTCGGGCTTTGTTTATCTCAGCCGTGAACTGTTGGAACAATCGCTGCCGCGATCCATCGGTTGGCTGAGTGTCGAGCAGCCTTTTGAGATGCGCAACGACGAGTTTCGTCCGCGCCACGATACCGCAGCGCGCGTCGAGCTCGGCTGTCCTCATTTCGCCGGAATCTTTTCGCTGGGAGCGTCAGTCGACCTCATGAACGGGATCGGAACCGCGAACATCCAGGCGCGCGTGCTGGAGTTGAATTGCTCGCTGACATCGCGTCTGGCCGAAAATGGCTGGAAGGTTCTCTCACCCCTGCAAACTGAAACCGCGGGTTCAGCGGAAACACTCGTCGAAGTCGAGAAGCCCGGTGAAGTAGTCCGCCATCTGTTTCGCCGCGGAGTTGTGGTTACCGAAAAGCCGGAGGGCATTCGGGTCGCGACGCATTTTTTTAATAACGAAGAAGATGTTGAGAGATTGATCGAGGCTTTGAAGGAATGTCGTGGCTAAAAGCGAGCCCTCCAGCCTCCCTCTCCCCCTGGGAGAGGGTCGGGGAGAGGGCCTGAGGGTTTCAGTATCAAGCCCGCGAATGATCGGCTCCGCCGCCCTCTTCCCCAACCCTTCTCCCAATGGGAGAAGGGAGAAAGTCTTGATGGCGGGCTACTGCCCGTCTCTAAACGGCCGCTTTTTTCTTTTGTTTCTGTTTCTGCCGTGAGGGCGAAGTCACCGCCGCGGGTTGCGCGAAATGCTCGCGGCAAAGCTGCAAAAACTTATGATGGATTGGTGATTCATATCCGCCAACTAAACGAGCGACACCGAGCTGCCAGTTGATTTGCGCGCCTTCGATCCACCAGCGCACCAAAGTCCCTTTCGCCACTTCTTCCTGCACTGATTGCAAAGGCACAATGCCGACGCCCATGTCTGCTTCCACCATGCGCTTGATGGCCGCCAGCCGGCTCAACTCCATTGCGACCTTTAGGGTCACGCCGGCCTGGGCAAAAAACTGATCGATGAGTCGTCGCGTATTGCCACCGCGCTCTCCGAGAATCAGCTTCTCACCCGCCAGCGCGTAGGCGCTGACGATCTTTTGTTTTGACATTGGATGGCGGGGCGATGCAATCGCTACCAGATAGTCCTCGCTCAAAAGTTCTGTTTGCACGCCGCGCGCCTCGACGGGTAATGACACAAACGCCGCGTCGAGCTCGCCGGCCAGTACTTGTTTCACCAACGACTCGCTGGTTCCCGAGACGACTGAGGTCTCGACGCCCGCGTGCGTCCCACGCAGCTCTTTGAGAATCTGCGGCAAAGGATCGGCGCTGACCATCGCTGACGCGCTACCGATGCGTAGTCGCCCGCGATGAGCTCCGGTTAGCGCGGCGAGTTCTTCCAGGGCCGCATCGTGCTCACGCAGGATCGTATACGCGCGCTCGAGCAGTTTCTCGCCCGCCTCTGTAAGGATCACGCGGCGTGGCGCCCGAATGAAAAGCTGTGTGCGTGTCTCGGTCTCTAATTGCCGGATCTGCATGCTGATGGCCGCCTGCGTTACGTGGACCCGCACTGCTCCCGCGGTGAAGGTGCCGCTCTCAGCTATGGCTACAAATGCCTTTAGTTGCCTGATGTCCATATTTTCCCCCGCATCAACGAGGATTATTACGTGGATAAGATCTTTTAGTTTCCATTATAGCTAGGCCGTTCCTAGAATAGAAAC
>JBGPWS010000004.1:0-38646 GCA_041492345.1 Pyrinomonadaceae bacterium
CCAGCACGGGCTACCCAACATCGATGTCAAACAAATCAACTTGTACAGCTATGTTAGAAATTACGTCGAGCATTTTGGCAAAGATAACGTGACCGTGCTCCCTTATGAGTTGCTGCGACGTGACCAGTCTGCATTCCTGAATAGACTGGCCGCCGGAATCAACGTTGAACCCTTCCAGCCGGCGGTAAACCATGAAGAGAATCGAAGCTATTCGTGGCTTTCGTGCCGGATCGCGTTAGCGTTGAATAGATTTGTCCGGGTTGAAGGAGATGGATCCAGAGTGCTCCAGTTCATTCCCAACAAACCCCTTTCGCGATTGCTTCGCAAAAACCCCTCGGAGAGAGGACTCGATAAAATCCTGCGGGCCATCAACCGCCGCCTGACACTCAGGTACGTGCTGCAAAACGGAGTGGATAGAGTTGTCTATGTCAGGCGCAATTTGATCAGCCAGAAGAAGCGCGAAAGGATAATGGAGTTTCACCGCGAATCGAACGCGAAATTGGATCGGGAGTTCAATCTGGACCTTAAACTCTATGGCTACTACTAGTGGAACTCTGCTGACGCGCTAATGAGCTGACGCCAGCGAGGCGGCCAGCTCGAGCACTGCCAGAAGCCAGCCATCGAGACTCCACTGCTTTACCAGGCCGGCAATCTCGAATCGGCTGGCGAATGTTTCTTGTCTTTGAACTCTCAACTGTTTCAGTTGGGCCGCGATCTCCTGAGCATCGCCAGCGAGACGAACATATCGCGGAGCCTGTCCAGAAAAAAAAGGGGCCCAACCTACCGGCGTTGAGACGACGGGTAAGCCGGTAGCCAGTGCTTCGAACAAAGGGAGAGGTCCGGCCTCAGTGGTGCTGGTAATCACGACGCAATCCAGATTTTGATAGAGTTCCGGGTAAGTTGAGATCGCATGTGAGTCTCTGTCGTAGAGCCGGCAATCGACTCCGTTCGCGCGCAAGCCGGCGGCCGCGTCGCCGAGTCCGGATCCAATCAGCGCCACCTGCAATTGCTCTGGTCCGAGACCGAGTTCCAGGATGGCCTGAACAAACCAGCCCAGCCTTTTCCTTGGATGTTCTCGCCCGATCCATCCGACCCTGAAGCGGGCGGGTAATTGCCGGCGGGGAGTAAAGATGTTCAGCGCGCCCAATGGCCGCTCAAGAATCGGGATTCCTTCAAGCGAAATTCCTTCATCAGTAAGGATCGCGCGCTGATCAGGGTGAGAAAGCACCAAAGCTCCAGCGCGGAGTACGGCCCGCCGAGAGCCGTTTTGTCGATACATCTGATTGTCGAACAGAAGGTCGTGGATACACACCACAGTCCGCCGGAGGTCCGGCGAGAAAACCGCCTCGCTGGTTCGCAGGGCCACCCACGTGTCAGCCGTCATCAGCGGCTGTTCGGAGATCGTCACTTCAAAACCATGAATCCGGTTGAGACTCTGGAAATGTTTTTTAAGATCTTCGAACAGCCAGCCGCGGTCTTCGGCATAGACGTTGATCCTGAGCATCGCTTTTTTCCTTAGAGGTTGAATCAACCGGTTTGGTAATTTACTGGGGGACTAAAGCGACCATCAACGCAAGCGATCCATTTCCCATCAGGGTTCAGCTGCGGATCAATATGGTGCATCCCCTGTCCATTCCAATCGCTCCCCGGCCCCAGGACGGGACTGCCATCGCATTCTCGCTCCTGATAGCTCGTCGGCGTCAATTCGGAAATCTCAAACGCGCGGACCTGGGTGCCATACCTCGGGTAACAATCCTGGGCGTATCGAATCACCCGATCACTGAATACGACAACTCTGCCGGCGGGTCTGGCTATGCGGGGGTTGTCCCGGATCAGGGGACTGTGCGGATGTTCAGACCATGGGCCCGGCAGACAATCGGCAAAGAATAGACGAAGGACATCATGCGCGAATGGGCTCGAGCACGTAAACATCCACCACCTGCCGTCGAAGCGGAAAACAGATGAGTCGGCGAAGGTCCCCTCGATCAAATCGGCGCAATGGATCCATTCGAAGGGAAAGCTGGCAGCCCTATATAATCTGATGTGATTGGCCTGAAGGGTCTCCGGGATCATGTAGTAATCGCCCGCGTATTCAAATACATAGGGGTAAGAAAGATGGAACGGCTCGGCCAGTACGATTTGGCAGTAACTCCAGTCGAACCCATTCTGGCTCATGGCCAGCCCAATCTCTCCTTTTCGCGTGAGCGCGTTCTTCGCTTCAAAGAACATGTACCAGGCATCGTCCGCTCGAATCATGAAGGGATCAGCGACAAAGGAAACGGGAACATCGGAAACATCTGACTGCGTGAGCACCGGATTTTCGATTCCTGGCGCCGGAAGAAGCCGCAAAGGGGATTCGCCGACATATATGCCGATGGACCACGTCTTCAATAGCCCGCTCAGAAGCGATTGATGATCCGGGCTTAAAGTAAGTGGCGCCTCGACGACACTGATGGCTTGTGATGCGCTCCGTGCCGAGATGACTTTATTCCCTCGCCTGGTGCAATCTAAGATTAACTCTTCCCACATTCCCATTACTTTTTCCAGGCTGAAACGCTCGAGCACGTCAGGCGCATTTGCGGCGAGTCGGTTCCGCTCGGCTTCGTCTCCCATCGCTCGATCCAGAGCCTCCGCCAGCGCTTGAGCGTCACCCGGCGGTACCAGCACGCCGTCAACACCGCTACGCACGATGTGACGTGGCCCACTCGGACAATCGAAGCTTATGACTGCAATCCCGCAGGCCATCGCTTCGAGAAGCACGTTCGGGAACCCTTCGTCGAGCGACGAAAGCACAAACAGATCGGCCCGCCTGAGGGCATCAAAAGGCTGGCTCGTAAACCCTGGCAGCAGTGCTCGCTCCGCCAGACCATGCTTCTGAATTCCTGATTCAAGGTAAGCGCGAGTCGGTCCTTCTCCCCAAATCTCCAGCGTCCAGTCAGCATGTTTTTTCGCGACCAGAGCGAACGCGTGAAGCAGAAGATCGAATCCCTTTTCATGAGCGAGCCGGCCCATGGCCATCAGCGTCTTGCGATCCCGACGCGGCATTTCATCCGGGTTGGAAAATACCGGAGGCGTCACGGGATTAGGTATGATCCGGGACCGGATGCCGGGAACCGATGAAAAGTAGTCGAGCGACTCTTCGGTTAATACTGCAACGTAGCTGGCTTGCGGGTAGAGGCGGCGACGCAGTTGTTCCCACTCCTCGCCTATGAAATTTTGGTTTGGGTCGCATTGTTCACTTACGAGCACTGGCAAGCCCAGCCCGCGAGTCGCTAAAAGCGTGCAGATGTTGGTGAGATCCAGGTACGAGACCACTACTTCAGGCCGTGATCTTGAAATCGCTTCGCGCAGCTTCAGGATACCGATTGCTTCCGGCTGCAAAACAGCGCGCTCAGATTCAGAGCAATCGTTGAGCAAGTCGATAACGGGTGAGTCTGTACTGCTGTCGCTCAGGCCACCCAGATCGAGATGCGTGACTTGAGGATGCAGGTCGTAACAAGGAGTTTGACCGTTAAAGTCTGTTGTCAATATCGTAACTTCCCAGCCGCTCGCCGCCCAGTAGTTAGCCATATTAGTAGCGACGCGTTCGGCGCCGCCGCCACTGATCGTCGCGATTACCAAAGTTACTTTCATGCGAGTGCTCACGCGGGCCAGGGCTTAGCTAGCCCAGTTCTCTCCCGTACTCCTTCACATAATCGTCCGCCATTCTTAAATAGTGAAAGTCTTTAAATGCCTTTTCCCGGCACGCCTTTGGAGAAATTTCTGAAATCCGCCCAATTGCTCTTTCATATTCATTCAAATCGGCGCATACAAAACCTACTTCTTCGGTCATCAGTTCCAGGCACGCCCCCCGATTGCTGCAAATGACCGGCGTGCCGGAGATCAAAGCTTCCGCGATGACCAATCCAAATGGCTCGTCCTGCATCGTGGGAAAAAGCAAACCTTTGGCCCCGGCAATTAGATCCGCTTTTCTGGCGCCGGAAACTTCGCCGACGAATTCTATTCCTTTCGACCTGCACATTTGGGTAAACTCGCCCTGCAGAGTCTTATTCTCGCTCGATCCGGCAATGGTGAGCTTAAAGCCAAGCTTTTCTGCCAGCGCAATCGCGAGCGGCAGGCCTTTTAGCTCTGCTCTTTCCAGCATCTTCACCATGAACAGGAAATAGTCGTCCTTGGTTTCGGAAAAGACATAGTCTGAAGGTACGATGCCATTAAGCACAAATCGATCACTTGCAAATGACCGGGCCTGCGATCGAGATACGAAAATAAAATTGTTTCCGATGCGGCTGAGGATTTCTTTGTCTCCGGTGTTCGGCGCATGATAGGTCCTGACCCATGGCTTGCCGCCCGTATCAACTGACTCATTTATGAAATGACTCAAATGCCAGATGTCTACGTCCCGTCGACGCCGCGCGGTAGGCCTCACTCCTTGCGGCAGGGGCTGCGTCACCTCTCCCAATTGGTAGTAGACTTCATGACCGAGTTCGGCGAGTCCCTGAGCCAGATCGTCATAGACCCGATGCGAGGCGATGCCGCCAAGCTTTGCCGGATATCGATGTCGGGAGGATATAAGAATTCGCATCAGCGTGAAATGTGATCAGTCTTTACTGATAATCAGATTTAGTGACGGCTGGCAAAAACCTTCCTGGAGCGCGGGAACTATTTCCCTTAGGAACGACACGTAACGATCTTCAATTGATTCTTCGATGGCCGGCTTTCCAGGCGGGCCTGGCTTTCGCTGAAATTCAGAAAGGCTCACGACACTTAACTGTCCTACCGGTTTCATGGTTAGTTCGAACTCGTGAAAACTAACTCCTCGTCCTCGTCGGCGAAAATGAAGCATCGATTCGTCGCTCCCGTCCTCATAGAGTTCGCGAAAATTATCTCGCGGACTGAAGCGGGCATACTGATAAGCCAAATCATCGGGAAGCCAAAAGAAGAAAGGCAACAGCGACGTGTGCCCGTCATGGTACCAGAGCCGGTTGGGTGTTTCGATTACGCACCAGAGATCGCCGGGAGCCAGCATCTCCCAGGTGCTCTTCATCGCGATCAATCTTTCCGCGAGAGTCATATGCTCAAGCGACGCATAAAAAATTATGAAATCGAAATGCTGATCCGAAAATAATTGATGTACTTCGGTGGCGTTCGCCTGAAAATACCGGGCCTCCAACCCGTAAAGGCTACAGCGTGCTTCCGCCACTGTCAGAGAGTTTTTGTCGACGTCAACCGCAGTGACCCGGGCCCCCTGCTCAGCCAACGCGAAGGTCGAGCAACCGGTGCCGCAACCTATCTCCAGTAGACTTGAATTTTTCAGGGGCCGGACACTGTCCAACCAGGGAATGACCGAGCGCCGATCCATTTCCAAACGATTGAACACATGGTTCGCCAGATCTTTTTGCCCCAACTCTGTTGCCAGATAGGGTTCGGGAAACCTGTTGAAGTAATTCTGCTGGAGCAAGATTCTGATTGCTTCTGTTTTGGCCGTCTCGGCCGGTATGAAGCGCGCGGAAAGATGAATCGGAACTTCCGAATGGGGGAGCGGCGGTGGTCCTGAGGTCTCGTCCATTTGGTTTGGTTCACGTCAAGCTCTGACGTCGAACTCGAGCCGGCCGAGACGGCGAATGCCGTTGGCCCATCTTGTTTTGTACGACTCGTTGCCGCGCAACAAATCATATTCTTCAAGCTTCGCGGCGCAGGCAGCCTTGATCCCCGCCGCCATCAGCAGATTTCCGGGTGACCACTTTTCAGCCGCAGCCAAAAAGCCGCCGTTCCAGGTGCAGAGACTGTTTCGGCCAACCATGCAGAGATCCACGCCCAGCAATCTTTCGTCTTTCATCAGCGCGAATGCTCGCATTCTTCCTTCAGCAAAGAGTTGCGGCAGCAGCTTCCGCACAAAAGATCGAGGAAACGGCAACTCGTAATAACTCTCCGGGCCCCAACGATCGAAGTTGAGCGAGAGGAATGCCTCCGGCAGACGGCTCGGAGGAAAGCTCTCCGGTTTAAGCTCGTGGATGGCCAGGCAGTCCTTTTCGGCATTTCGTCGCGCGCGCCCGAGGCTTTTGCGAAGGTTGCTGCTCCTCGTGCGCAGAAACTCCTCATAGTCTGAGGGAAGCTGAATGTGCCGGCTGTGTCCTTCGCAGACGTGATCAAAGTCGTCAGCCAGGTGGAGAGCTCGCGCGGCGCGCCAGCAATTGGAATCAGCGCGAACACGAGCGAGAATGACTCGACGGTGACCGGCCGTAGAAGAGAGCGCGTATTCTATTAGGCCCGCCGGCACAGACTGATCATCTTCACGCGCGACAATATCGTTGTAGTCACTTAACTCGCTGGCAAACACAGCAATTGAACCCTCATTAATCAGCACGAGCGGCAAGACACCGGCAACTTCCTCGCCCTGGCGGGCGACAATGACATAAGGGGTGAGAGCGTTATTAAGCTTGCATGAAACGAGAAACCAACTTGCGCAACTGAAGGCCCTATTGCAAGGAGATTGGTCCAACAGTGCGTCCCAAGCCGTGGCGATGGCCTCGATCTCAGCGAGTGTGCCGAGGATCTCGTAGGTTAGGCTGCGGCGATTATGCGCCGCCGTGGTTTGGTCATCATTCTTCGCCTCGTTCAAGCTCGGTTTCTCCTCGCTGGGAGATTAACGATGGGCCCATGGATTTCTGAGTCGCTAACAGAGTCAAATTGTAGTTTAGCGAAAAGAGGGAATGCCACCCGGATGCTTTTCTAAAAAGACGCAGGAGAGGACAGAGCCTCTCCTGCACCTTTGCTTCAATTTGGCTGATGGTTACGGTTTCTTGGGCGTACCCAATGGTTTCTGCTCAAACCGATCCGTACTGTTGTTCTTGTTTTCAGGAGACACTGGAGCCGCCGTTCCAGTTGGCACTACCGGCGCCTCGAAGGTGATGGTGTATTTGCCTCCGAATTGTGAAATTGCGGTCACCTGAGCCGGCGCATTTTGCGTGCTGTTGAATTCCCAGGTTCCATTGAGGGCGTCAACGGGTTGGGTATGAAGAAAACCTGCGTCCCCGGAACTGCACGTATTAACCTTGCCGGAGCAGATATTGACCGTGCCCGCAAAGAGGCCGGTGCTCGGCCGCACCGTGTCGGTCCCCTGCACCTTGAAGCTCGAGGGAGTCTTCGTATAGGACGTGATTGTCACGGTGTCAGGACACTGCGAACCACCACAGGCATCAGCCACTCTGAAGATGCCCCAGATTCCCTTTACGATTTGACCGCCGATAAACGTGCGGTAGAGATAGTCGCCGGGGACTGCGCCCTCGCCGCCGGCCTTGGGGACGACAATGTCGTAGTGGCTTGCCGCTCCATAACTATCGCGCGAGCCGATCCACTGCGAGAGCGGGTTGTCACCGATCTCGGTTGAGTTGTTCTTGTAAGGCTCTTCCTGCCAAACGTGGCCGTGCAGCGTAAAGACCTGACCGTTCGTGCCACCGCCCGGCTGCACGAGGCGGAACCGTACCGGTTGTCCCGCGTTCGCGGTGAAGACGGGAGTTTGCGGATCGGCCTGAACCAACTTGTCGGCAAAAGATTTCCACACACCGGGACAACTGTTCATATCGATCTTGACGTTGCTTGAGGGCAAGTTCAGGTTCGGACACTGTGTTTGTGAAACAAGTCCAGGTGGGTTTGTATACCTGAAGGCCATCGGCTCACTTTTATAATTGATTGCGGCAGCGCCGCCGGGCGTGATATTCGCGTCGTCCTGAGTAACGACGACGAACTCGCGGAAGGTGGTGGCGTCGGCTTTAGTCACGGTTGCCGAAGCATAGGAGATGGGAATCGTTCCGTTATTCGGTGTCCCATCGCATTTCACGCCGCCATCACAGATCCAACTCGAGCCTTTAGGTTCGATTACCAGTGCACCCAGCAGGCCGGTCGGATGCTGTAGCAGCGGATCTGACGGAAACAACCCAATCGCGCCGAACTCAATCGGCGTTGCATTTGGATTGTCCGCCGTCGGCGGGTTCCCCGCGTACCAGCGATAAGTTACCGTCGCCGGAGTACCGCTCGTAGTAGCCGGAGCAGTCTGCACCGGGTTTGACCCGACGTTCATGCCGTCGCTGCTAGTGACGTTGTATGACATTAGCTGCGCGTGCAGCCCCACAGCTCTGGATGGCACCAAGGGCCAGCCCGTAAAGTTGGGAGGAGAGTTCGCTAAGTCGGTTGGATAAGTTGGGTTTAGTTGCGGACCAAATGGAGCACCCGGGTTTGTAGCCGTGGTAAAGACGGGGGCAGTCGGAGTGACCTTATTCGTAAGTTTTACCTCGAGGCACTCTCCGGCCGCGGCGCGCAGCACGAGCGGTTCAATCTTCATTTGGCCGAGGTTGGGTAGATCGTCGGTCATGACGTAGATGATCGCATCCGGATTCGTGAGCGTAGTTGCGTTGCTGCCGGTTGCACGGCTGTTGTATACGAGCTGCGTATTGATCGCCGTCACATCGTAATGTCTCGTTTTTGTGGCATAAGCCGGACAGCCGGCGCTGACTACCGGCTTGCCGCCGCCGCCCGGCTGATTCGCAGGCGGATTATTTGGCAGCGGCATGAGATTGTTCTGCAGATTCTTGTATGCACGCAGAAGTCCCCACATGCCATTCTGTAAACCGACGGCCAGAGCGTTTCCGGTATAGAGGTAATCTGAAGATGTGCAGGGAACTTGTGATTTACCATCGGCACCGGTACAGGGCGAGGTTGCTGCGGCCGTTGCGGACGGCGTGGTGAATAGCATCTCCCAGTGCTCTGAAATGCCCATCGGCTGTGTGGCGCGATAGCCGGAGTTGTTCTTCGCGGTCGGGTCAGTGGGAGTACCGGGCTCGAAGAGCCAGTTCACGCCGTTGACTGTGAAATAGAGCGGCGACATGTGGGCGCCTGGAAGCACGCGGATCTGCACCTTGTCGCCTTCGTAAACGCGCGCCAGAGGCGTAAACGGATCAAATGGATTCATGCCGCTTGTAATTGGCTTCGGAAAGGTGAAGCAAGGCCACTTGGCGTCCCATGGTTGGCCGGTGTTCACGCAGGTGGGATTAATGTTGGTGCCGCCCACCGGCTGAACGTTAACAGCCGGAGTTTCTGGTCGATCAATCGACCGGAAAACATGAGACAGATTGCCCGGCGCGCCATCGGCAGTCTGATTCGCGTTCGGGCCGGTGGTTGCGATAACGCGATTGGGAAGCGGCTCGTTGCGATAGTTCAATAACTGCGATCCCATTATGTTGCCGGAAATGCTCGACACCGGGAAAAATTTTGGAGGTGTATTACTGGGAAAGAGAGGATTAATGGCATTGGGGTAGTCGGCCCATCCCCACGGCGATGGTGTCGTGCCGTTCTGCACTGCCGTTGCAACTTGCTGCTCGACGCCCTGGATAGCAGTCTTACAGTCGGCTGTTGTCTTCCCTAAACAAGGATAAGGAGAGAGAGCAAACTGCTTCTGGTCCTTGCTGTTCGGGCCATAAGCCAGCGCCATGTCCTGGATCTCAAAGAGAAACTCCCGATAGCTGTCGTTAACGTTCGCGGCTCTAATAATCGCCTGCCAGCTAGTCGGACCACCATCCGAGCGTGTGCCCATTAACGTCCCGTCCTGAGAGTCCCTCCAGGTCGAGCCGGTCGGCTCAACCACCAAAGCAGCGTACAGGCCTACTTGTTGATGGGTTGAGGGACCAAAGTGATCGTGCGTGAACACTGTTCTGATCGTGCGGTCCTTTCCGGCCAGGTTCAACAGCGGGTCCGCGTACCATCGTTGCACGGTTGTCTGTGCACCGCACCAGATACCTTTGTCCGGATTATTGGGATTTGAACAATCAGCGTAGTGAGAAGGATCGCTCAAACCATTGGTGATCTCGATGGGGGGCGGTTTGGGCTGAAGCTGGGTCTGCACAGTCTTGTTGGCCCATTGGGTTGACGGGTCGAATTCGAACAAACCCTGCCCGCCGGTGATCTGGTTTGGGTTGTTAATCCACTTGATGAGATCGCGAACCTCGTCGGGGCTGAAGGTTCCGTCCTCATAGTTGAAGCCGTTGCCTGACCCGTCCGAAGAGGTCACGTCAAATTTCACGAGATGGATGTGCTGGCCCAGAATATCGGTGGGTGTGCGGACCTGAAAATCATCCAACTCGTAATAGTTCGGCACCAGATTGGTATGCCAGTATTCGATGACGTCACCCGAGTTCGCGCGGAAGAAGAAGGGCTCAGGCGGCCGGTCTCCTTTTATCAGGGGCGTTACATCCTGCCACAGGGTCAGCATCCGCGATTGCGGGAAGTGCCACCCCTCTTTGTTGAAGACCGTATTCATTTGCACAACTGCCGCCTTGTAACGGCGGAAGGTTGACGGATTGAAGATCGATGGGCAGGTGTGCGTCACTGGGTCATATCCGTTAGTGGCAGGATCGGCAAAAGGAGCGCCAGGCTGTGGTGGCAATCCATTGGTTATGAAGTTCTTTGGCGCGCCAAGTGGCGTAAAGCTGGGATGCTCGCATACCGAATGAAAATTCATTGCCACAATCTCAGTCGGAGTTCCTTGCTCGGGAAGCCTAAAGGCGGCCAGCCGCTTCAGATCTTTGGTGAAGTCCCATTGAGTGTGCTGCTCGTTTTCTACCTCGCCGCTACCGGTCTTCTGGCTGCTCACAACTAAATGCCGCGGCAAACCGCCATCGAGTGTGGCGCCACTACTGGTAGCAAAGTCGAGCGGTGGATGAGGGGCCCGCCCGCCTCCGACGCCCGGAATGAAGAATGGGTAACCGGGATTTTTGTTGGCCTCAAGCACGGCTGCCCGGTAAGCAATTACCTTCTTGCGGTCTCCCGCGTTCGAAGTAGCGCAGTCCGCGTCGGACACTCCGATGTCGCATACCGGGACGATCTTGGTCTTGGCGGGCATGGGCGCCATTGCGTTTGTAGGGATTGGCACAAGGCCCGGAATCGGAGTACCGCGCTGAATCTCACCGTCAGGCAACGCCCGCGCGGTATCCAATGGTCGACCCTCACCACCGAGTTCAGTCCCTGCTTCGAAGACATCATGACTGCGCCAGAGCGCCCACATGCCGGCTGCAAAATGAGGGTAGAAGTGGCAATGAAAGATAGAATCGCCAACGGTCTTGTTGCGATTGCCACTGCCGTTGTAATCAATTTCAAGCGTGTACGCAGCACCAGGATTCAACATCTGGCTGTCCATGTAAGTGCTGTTGTCGTCGTTCGGTGAATGAAGCCATTGATGAGCGTGCAGATGGTGTACGTGCGTGATGCCGGTCCCGCCGTGAAGTATCCGAAACTTCACACGATCTCCTATATAACTGTGGTAGACGTTCGAAGGGTCGTCCGGATAGAACGCCTTGGTGGCTTTCGGCCTTGGATCAGGAGCGCCCACTGGCTGTGGCGGATTTGAATACTCGTTTTGGATCAACGCATCAGTCGTGGTGGAAATAGTTTTTGGATCGGTGACACTCGCAGGGGCGGGCACGTCGGCTGGTACATCGACAACCATCGCCGGATCGCCAACCGCCCATGAACTGAGGAAGAACTCTTCAAACTTGCAATCAGCACAGTCGGCCATGGGCCCAACCATCAAGCGATTTGCGATAATCTCCGCGCCTATGCCGCCTATGCCATAGTTGATGGCAAACATGTCCCGTGATTCCAGCAGCGTATCTTCGAGTTTCTTATCGTAGAACTGAGAGAACGCCTGCACTGCCGCCGTTGATTCGTGATAGATAATCGTGAACTCCCGGTAAGGCTCAGTTCGATTTGGTTCGGCGGGGTTTGCTCGTAGAACCGGCTCGCCGTTATTGACGAACATGTAACCGTTGGACTTCGGACCTGTAATAAGGGCCGTGAGATCGGTGTGACGAATATTATTTTGCGAATCCAGCATGTTCAAGACAGGCAAAGGCGGCAGGCCTGTACTGGGGTCGGTGCACTGAGTCTTAAAGCCGTGAGGATCGCTGGCCGGACAATTGGGATAGGTCTTGTCATAATTGATCTTGGGCTGGCCGTCAGGCGTCGTTCCGTTCGAAGCGACTTGCATGTCCTTAGCGGTCACCTGACTGCGGTACCACTCGGCGCCTTTTGGCTGGACATTGACCGCGCCGAATAGACCGGCCGTGATCTGGCCCGTTCTCATCGGTGCACCCATGCTGTAGATCAGAAACGTTCCTTCGGCGGGTGCAGAAAGTTTGTAGGTCGTCGACTGGCCGGGCGCGACGAGGCTGCTGGCGTTGCCGCCTACAAACGAACCGTCGCTGGCGATGCTATCGGCCAT
This sequence comes from Pyrinomonadaceae bacterium, assembly GCA_041492345.1. GTDB lineage: Bacteria > Acidobacteriota > Blastocatellia > Pyrinomonadales > Pyrinomonadaceae > UBA11740. The sequence continues at coordinate 12,269 of JBGPWS010000004.1, forward strand.
CTGCATTCCGTTGAAGTGAATCCCAGCGGTCACCGTCGCCGGAGAGAGATCGGGATTTACAGCCGCACCCGCCGGCGGCGGAGTCGTCGTGGGGGGCAAATACAGATTTCCATCGTTAGGCAGCTTCAAATAATTGGTGAATTGGACCTGAAGGCAGTCTCCTACGTTCGCACGCAGTACTATCGGCCGCGCCCGCTTATAATCTCTGAGCTGAACATTGCCGGGGCTGAGCGTCGCTCCAGTGATTGGCCGCACATCTCCGCGCAAGGCATAAATCATTCCCCCCGGCCGTGCAGCACCCAAGCGATTGAACATGTACGGTTGATCAAAGGCCACGACATCCGCCTTGATGATCCGGCTACAGGGAACCGGAGGCGGCGCCGGCGCATTTGTTTTGGCAGGCAAGGTGGCAGTGCCAGCATCAGCAGCCTTTTCCGGCGGTGCGTCTGCCACCGCCTCGACCGCGCCGGCCTTCGGAGCCTCCTTAACAATGACGGGCAATGCCCCGCGCGCGAGCGCTGCTGAATCCAGCTCCTGAGGACCCGCCGGGCTGGGCGTCTGAACTGTCGCTGGACTTTCGGTGGTTGTTGGGCCGGGCGTTTGGGCATTGCCCAGCAACGGCAGGGAAATCACAATCAATATCCCCGCCATGGCAGAAATACCGTGTCCAACAATACGATGACTCCTCATCGCGCCACCTCCAGATTGTCCTTCGATTTCCAGTAGGAGATCTTCTCTAACAAGGTTTACCCTAAAAAGGCCGTCGACCATTTGAGTCAATTTCAAAAGCGCTTGATGCATACTTTAGTTGGCGTTCACCGCGAGGGCCCTAACCATCCGGTCGAACAAGATGCCGGACACGCTCAATCAGCGTTTAAGATCGCCGGCGGATCGAACGTGAGTCACTGAATCATATCCGGCTTGTTCTTGCACCTTTACGCCTCCGGAGCAGAATTCCTGTGTACAAGAGTAAGACGAGCACAGACAGCATCTTGTGAATTCCACGAATCATTGTCAAAACCCTTGATATCGTCTCTTCGGCTGCGTGATAATCCGGGTGATCGAACCACAGGAGACCAGGATCGTGAGAATAACGTTTGTCATTTCGTCACTTGGAGGCGGAGGTGCTGAGCGCGTGGTGTCGAACATGGCAAACTACTGGGTTAACAAGGATTGGGAGGTGACAATCCTGACCTTATTTCACGGGCGCAAGCCCTTTGCTTACGATCTTCATCCGCAGGTGACGCATCGCGATTTGTTGACTGTACTTTCGACAAATCCGCGACCCGATGTTGAATCCTTGCTAGCGCTTAGGGATCTGCTCAGGACTTTGACCCCGAGTGAGCGAACGGTGCTTCTCAGGGATCTTGTCCTCATCGTGGCGCTGCGACATGCAATCCTGAAGACTGATCCGCAAGTAGTGATCTCGTTTATCGATGTAACTAATATCCGGGTGCTGCTGGCGCTATATCGACTCAATGTGCCGGTGATCGTGTCTGAGAGGTGCGACCCGAGACAAGTTTCTACGGGTCACGAAGGTTGGGATGGCCTACGCCATCGGCTCTACCCAAACGCACATCGGATTGTCGTACTGGACAAGGAATCATCAACGTATTTTTGCGATGAAGTGAGGCGGAGGTGCAGCGTCATTCCTAATGCAGTATTACCTCCTGGGAGTTCCGCCTCTGAGACTGGTGAACCCGGAAAGCAAGGGAAAATACTTTTGGCGATGGGCCGACTGGAGCATGAAAAGGGGTTTGATTTCCTGCTTCAGGCGTTTTCGAGGGTTGCGCCGCAGCAGCCTCTCTGGTCATTGCATATTTGGGGGCAGGGAGATCTGCGGGAATCGCTGGAAGCTCTCGCGGATGACCTTGGTCTGGGTGAGAAAGTGCAGTTCCATGGATTTACACCAAAGCCTTATCAAGTCATGCGCCAGTCTGATTTGTTTGTACTGTCATCGCGCTTTGAAGGATTCCCGAATGTTTTGCTCGAGGCCATGGCCTGCGGGCTCCCGGTGGTAAGCTTTGATTGTCCTACCGGCCCGAGCCAAATAGTTCGACACGGGATTGATGGAGTGCTGGTACCCGGCTCAGATGTCGGAGCGCTGATTAGCACTCTGAACCGCTTAATGGAAGATGAATCCGAGCGGCAAAATTTGGCGCGTCGAGCTCCAGAAGTTCTCGAGCGCTTCAGCATGCAAAGAGTCATGGGTCTGTGGGAAGATCTCCTTCGCGATGCTCTCGAAGCCGACCAATAGAATCGATAGAGCCGGCTTTCGTAGTCCTGATAATTCAATGGGAAGGCGTGAACGCGACGCTCGCACGATGAACACCATAGTGCAAGGTTTATGGATTGGGTCCGATCTTTCGACGATGGAGTACCTCTCCATCTCATCGTTCTTGAAGAACGGCCACGAGTATCACCTATATGTTTATGATCACGTAGGAAATATTCCGGAGGGAACGATAGTTAAGGACGGTGCAGAGATTTTGCCCGCTTCAATGATCTTTCAGTATCAGGAACACAAGAGCTATTCAGCTTTCTCAAACTTCTTTCGCTATAAATTGTTGTTGGAGAAAGGCGGCTGGTGGATTGATTCTGATCTGGTTTGCCTGAGGCCGTTTGATTTTCCCGATCAGTACGTTTTTTCTTCCGAAAGAGCAGTTGGCAATGATTTCATTAACTGCGGCGCAATCAAAGCACCGGCGGGCAGCGAGCTTCTGGCTTACGCCTGGGACATTTGTCAGCGGAAAAACCCGGCAGACTTGGTTTGGGGAGAGGTTGGACCGAAGTTGATTGCGAAAGCAATAAGAAAATTTTCACTGGAAGAATACGTCAAGCGTTATTACGTGTTTTGTCCAATCGGTTACAGTGAGTGGCAAAACATTCTGGATGGCAACGCGACCTGGGAAATCGACGAGGCCACCTATGCTATCCATTTATGGAATGAATTCTGGCGGCGCGGCGGCCAGGACAAAAATGGCCGGTACCATCCGGATTGCCTGTATGAACAACTAAACAGGAAGTACTCGAGTCAATCTCTTGTCAGTAAAGGAAGGAATACTTGACGAGAAAACTATCGAACGAGTCTACCGCGCACAGATAATCGTTGATCATCCACGCCGGATAACCTTTGCCGCTAAGGAATTCGGTTGTGTTCGCTTTCCATGCCTCAAGCGCCGAGCGCTCAAGCCGGGCCGCCAGATATTTCGCCACAATCTTATCGCAATCACAGACCCGTTCGAGAAATGATTCGTGAAAATAAGCCCGCAGCTCTGCGTTTTCGATGAGTGCTCTTTGGGTTAGCTTGTAAGCGTCCGCCATCGCCTGATGTATTGCACTCGTTCCCGCGGCAGCAATCTCCTCTCTGACGCGGTAAATCTGGCAAAGATACTCTACCGCGCCGACTATCCGCTCGCCACAGTAAATTCCTCCGAAGATAAGTAGCTCGTCATCCTCGATGGCTGGGAAAACCGCCCGGGGATAGAATTCTCGGGCATTCTTGCCGGCGATATCCAAATCGTCATGGTCCATGAAAATGATCTTCACAACCCACTGCCCGTTCTCCCAGACGCTTTTCAGTCCGACATTTCTTGCCACGAAGGACTCGCCGCGGCTAAATCCCTTGAGGGCCAACAGCGTACCCCAGAAATTGCCGATTTCACGCATTATCGAGAGATAGTTGATATTAGCTCGTTGACGGTTTTCGGGAACGCGAAACGCTTCGTCGAGATACTCTTTCGGACCACCGTAAGCCACGGCTGGCGGAACATAAACGCCCATTACTTCGTCCAGGATTTCATCGAGAAACCGTTGCGCATCCGCGTCGTCATGTTCAACTCTTAATCCGTCGGTGAAGTATTCCCGCACACCATCGGGAGACAGAAACCGCGCCAAACGATCCAACCGGAATGAGGTTGTGCCGACTAGTAATGCCTGGCCCGGCGCAACGAAACTAAGAAACTGTGCAGTTAGCCCCAACTCACCGTCTGCTTTGGGGGGCGTCCAGTCTTTTTCAAGTTGGAATGCGGTGATTGACTCTTCCATGGCCGCGCGCATTCTCTCGAATCCGTTTCCAAACACCTTGCGATCGGTGAAGTAGCGCAGAATGTGTTCATCGCGATCTTGGCCCGGAATGCTATAAATGGTCGCCACTGAAACTGCATTTGAAATAGGCGCTTCCCGTCCGTGTATGAGGCGATAGAGACGGGCGCAACAGGCCGAAGCGCTGGCTTCCCATCTGAGGTATTCTCCCATGCTTCCGGCATGAAGCCGATGAGTGACCGGCACGGGCTCTCCTTTGCGCGTGTAGATAACATTCAGCGGATGCTCTCCTCTGGCTCCGGCCCGCTTAATCTCAAACTCCCAATCGCTGCCAGGCGGCTTGATAACGAGGACGACGGTCGTCAGAGGATACTCAACCAGAGAATTCAACTCGGAAGAAGTGGAGTCCGTGACCCAAAAAATCTCCGTCCGGCCCCGCAGTCTTCTCAGGATGTCGGCTTCGAAATCCGGAAGCAGGGACAGCGTTCGTTCCGTTTCGCTTTCGGTATAAGGATGAAGCATTCGTCTGCCATCCTTCCTCCCTCTCGAGAGCCGGGTTTGCCTGAGAATCAACTCGGTCACTTCCTCAGGAGTCCACAGATAACGGGCCAGAGAGAGCTTGCATTCGCGACGAGACAGATGAATGAAGTCGCCCAAAGCGCGGGCGGAAGTTTCAGCGCCGCGGACTCGACTGTTGACTCGAGTATGCCGTTCGAGCTTGCGCCGAAACTCGACAATGAAATCTCGTAGCTCGATCGTGGAATAGCCTTCCTTCGAGAGGCGGCTGTCGACCTGCGACGAAGCTCCTTCAGCGGACTTGATTCCCAGTTTCACGAACACAAAATCGAACTCCAGTGTGCTATCGAGGGAGAGGTTGAGGAGTTGATGCTCCAGCATCAGGGTTGCCAGCCTTCGGATGGTCCACGAACAATGGTTTCCCCCTCTCGCTCGTTCAAGTAGCGTCAAGGCGTAGGCCCGGTTGTAAGAACCCCACTGGAAGAATTCATCGAACAGATCGTAAACTTCGGTCGCCTGGTTGAATTCAGTTTTGAGGACTGAGAAGAGCGAGTCCGGGATGTGGGGGTATGACATTTTGATGTCCGGTGCCATTTTCACTTTGCCAGCATGCCTTGTTGCTTTGGTATTCTCGCGAGACGCAAGGGGCCAGCCCGAGGCAGTTTAATCAGACTAGCAGGGAAACGGAAGACCAGCCGGGCAAATTCGTTTCTAATTGCTTGAGGCGGTTAGAGGAGTTACGGCGGTGCTTGAAGCTGCCAGCCAACTTGTCAGGCCCGTATTAGTCGGAGAGGATTCACAAATTGTTGCGGCGGGGCGTCCTAACTGAGCACGGACTTTGGAGAATTCCGAATAGGAGACTGGTATGGCTGATGAAAAAGATAGCGGTTACGGGTACGATGACAAGATCACAATTCGAATCGATCGGCGGCTGGCAGAGGACCTTTATTACGACCTCCTGCTAGGGCTTGGTGGCCGTGATTACCGTGAAGGGGGCGAGACCGGCAAGAGTGGAGGTAAGAGTTACGTTGCTCCGAAATATGATCCGCAATGAGTGGTCGCGACAACATTTAATTCGTGTCCTAAGTCGCCGGGCAGGTTTGTTTGGGTCGCCTCAGACCGGCGTTCAACTCACGGCGATCTATCACACCCGGGGAATGAGGTAGTCCTCCGAGAATATTCACAACTCGAGCTGCGGCGCCTCACACTCCAGCCAACCTGCTCGGGTCTTCACCGACCTGATTGAGAGGGTTTCGAATGACCGCGGCACAACGAACCAATCTGAAAGTCATCGTCAACTGTGGTCCCTGCCAGGCGTATATCGGAAAGTCTCTCGCTTCACTAAGAACCCAGACATATGCCCGATGGGAAGCCTACGTCACGGTGGATCCCTGTGGCGACAAGACTCTCGAGGAGGCCGTCCGGGGAAAGGAAAAGGACGACAGGATCAGAATTACCCAAAATGAAAGCCGACTTTACTCAACGGCTAATCTGGTCCGCGCTATTGAACGAAGTCGCGCCGGGCCGGAAGACATCATCGTGATCCTCGACGGTGATGATTGGTTTCACACCGAAGATGCGTTGCAAATCATTGCCGACACCTATGCCGAGCACGACTGCTGGATGACCTATGGAAGCTGGGTTTCAAATGTCGCACACATAGTTGGCAGGCTCCCGGCTTACCCGGAAGGTGCCACGGATTTTCGTCAGATGGAATGGCTGGCGACCGCCGTGCGTACCTGGAAAAAGTGGTTATGGGATCTTGTTGACGACAGCGATTTGAAAGACGAAAAGGGGCAGTATTTTTCTGTGGTCGAGGACCTGGCCGTCATGTTTCCCATGCTGGAAATGAGCGGCACACGCAAAGCGAGGCACATCTCCGAAGTTCTGATGTTGTATAACCGCGCAAACCCGACTTGTGTGGGGAACATCAAGCGGAGCGAGATGGAGCAGGCAGCCCAAAACATCCGAGGCAAGCGGCCGTATCAGCCATTAAGAACGAAAATAATCTCATCCTGAGGAATGGCGCAGGCTGCGAATTCCACTCGCGCCGTCACTGGAAGTGTCTTAGCGAAGTTCCTCGGACGGCAACGATTAAGACGCGCGCTGAGGCTTGAGCAAGTTTTGTTGGCAGTCGCCTCATTTGAGTTCAGAGCTAAGCCTCAGGCTGTTAACTTACGAGCGAGTAATTAATGAGCAAGCTAAAGCTTGAACTCTGAACGGGTCATTACCGTTTCTTTCAGAGGTTTGTCCCTCGTGAGACCGCCGTGTACCATATGTTCTTCCAGTGTTCCACCGGGACCGTCCGGTCAATTAGTTGAAATCGCTGACGCTGCTGACGCTGCAGACGATGAAGATGAATTCCGTTCACGAAAATGAGCAACGAAAACGACAAACTCGAGGAGAGTCAGGGAGAGAATATGCGTAAAGTGATCGCTCATTACCCCAACCGAGTAGTATTGAACAGGCCCGCTAACTGGACCATCGCAATACTAGCTCTCGTTTTCGGATCTGCTTCGATTTCGGCGCAAGCGACCGGCAGTCAGGTGAAGTCTGCGGGCGCTTCAGAGCAATCTGCTGCTCACAAGTATTTCACGGACGTAATCCTGGTTAACCAGGACGGAGAGAAGCTGCGTTTATACACCGATCTTTTGGAAGGAAAAGTCGTCATCATCAACTCCTTTTTCGGGACCTGCCAGGGAAGTTGTTTGCCGATGAATCGTAATCTCGAAAAGGTGCAGGAGGCGCTGGGCGATCGCGTCGGCAAAGATGTTCGCATTCTTTCGCTCAGTGTGGATCCCACCGTTGATACGCCGCCGGTTTTGAAAGAATACGCGAAACGGCTCCATGCCAGACCGGGCTGGTACTTTCTCACTGGCGACAGGGCGAACGTGGAGTTCGCGCTGAAGAAGCTGGGCCAGTTTGTGAGCGACAAACAGGACCACCTTAACATCTTCATCATCGGCAACGAGCGCACCGGGCTTTGGAAGAAAGCCTTCGGATTGGCTAACAGCGTTGAGTTAGTCAAAGTTGTCGAGAGCGTCCTTAATGATCAGGCGCCGGTCGCCCCGTAAACTGCGTCTCCATCGAAATGAAGAAACGAGCAAGTTCAAAGACACTGGTCTGGCTGATCGGTCTGGCAATTCCTTCGACCTTCATATTTGGCGGATGGGCCACCGCAACTGCACAAGATCCCCTGACGCCCCAGGAGAGTCGCGGCAAACAGATCTACTTGCGGGGCACCAGTGCCTGCGGCAAGAACATTCTCGCTTACGTTGGCCAGGGCTCGGTCGAAGTACCTGGTAGTGCGATGGCCTGCGCGAATTGTCACGGGCTCGATGGCCTGGGTAAGCCAGAGGGTGGTATCAGTCCGTCCAACGTGACTTGGGCCTCGTTGACCAGCCCATTAGGTGCGACGGGTTCCGGCGGACGCCGGCGTCCAGGCTACACCGAGCGTGGACTCGCGTTCGCAATAACGTTGGGGCTCGATCCGGCAGGCAACAGATTATTGAACATTATGCCTCGCTATCAGATGCCAAGAGAGGATCTGGAGGACCTCCTTGTATACTTGAAGCGATTGGGTAACGATAAGGATCCAGGAATCAGCGATGACGAAATTGTGATTGGGACCGCGATTCCGCTGTCCGGATCGCTGGCTGAGCTGGGACAAGCAGTGAAGGCTGTAACTGCGGCTTTCTTTGCTGAAGTCAACAGCCAGGGTGGAATCTACAACCGGCGGCTGAAACTAAAATCGATCGAAACGGCTGAGACTCCGGCAGCGACGCGCGCCAACATTGAGCGGTTGCTCAAAGACGAGCACGTTTTTGCGATGACCGCTGCTTTCATCGCCGGAGCGGAAAGGGAGATCGTGGCAATGCTGGCCGAGCGGGAAGTGCCTCTCGTGGGGCCGCTCACGCTCGATCCCCAGACCGGTGTTCCGCTAAATCGGCAAGTTTTTTATTTACTGGCCGGCGCCGATGGGCAGGCGCAAGCACTCATAAATTTCATCGCCGCGAAGCCGGAGCTCAAAAGCTCGGCCGTCGCAGTGGTTTATCCGCGTACCCAACTGAATGACAATGTTCTCGCGGCCATCAAACTACAGAGTAAGAAAGACGCACTGAACGCTCCCCAGGTTTACGACTATTTGGGCGGGCGCTTTGATGCCGGTCAGATAGTTAAACAACTGAGACAGGCCAGGGTGGACGTGATATTTTTCATGGGAAGCACCGAGGAGTTACTGGCGCTCATGGGCGAGTCTGAGAAGCTCGGTTGGTTTCCGACGATCTTTTTGCCTGGCACAGGAGTAGGCGCCGGGATCTTCGGTGCGCCCATCGGCTTCGACGGAAAGGTTTTTCTTTCTTTCCCCAACACTCCGGCTGATCAGACCGCCGAAGGAATCAAAGAGTTCAGTGCGCTTGCCGAGAAGTACCAGCTAACTACCAAACATTTGACGGCCCAGATTTCCGCTTACATGGCCGCTAAAATATTGGTCGAGGCTTTGAAACGGGCTGGTAAGGACTTAAGTCGGGAGCGACTTGTCCGGGTTCTCGAGGGGCTATACGAGTATTCTACCGGACTGATGCCGGAAATAACTTACGGACCCAATCGCCGCATCGGCGCCATGGGGACATATGTGGTGACGATCGATCTAAAAAGGAAGCAGTTCGTGCCTGCGAGCGGATGGGTCAACATCAATTAGAACCCATGACTCTCGCCGGGAGCAAGTCTGGCAAATGAAGAACAAGCCAATGTTCATCAGGTTGTTTGTATTAGCTCTGATCGCCGGTGTCACATGGGGCGCAGGGCTAACGACGGCTGCCGATCTGGTCAGAGCTCAATCCTTGAAAAAAGCGCGGCAGAGTCCGAAGCCCAAGGCTGTGCGTTACGCCTGTCCGATGCATCCCGAAGTTACTTCCACAAAACCCGGGCGAAGATGTCCTAAGTGCGGAATGGCCTTGAGACTGATTGAGGATAAAGTTGACGCAACCTCAACACCCACAAACAACCTCCCCGTAGTTGAAACCGGCTCTGATTCCTTCTCATCTTCCCGAATTCCGGATGTTCGCGTCTATGATCAAAATGGCTCCCGGATCAATTTCTACGCTGACCTGGTCAAGGGCAAGACTGTCGCGATCAATTTTATCTTTACAACTTGCACGACGATCTGTCCGCCCTTAACCGCGACCTTTCGCCGCGTGCAGCGTGAGTTGAAGGCAAGTGCAGTCGAGGCACAGTTGATTTCCGTCAGCGTCGACCCGGCGACGGACACTCCGGAAAGACTGCGTGATTTCGCGGCAAAATTTGACGCGGAACCTGGGTGGACGTTTGTGACCGGCGACAAGCGCGAAATTGATTCTTTACTCAAGGCGTTTGGAGTTGCGGTTGCCGACAAGAATGACCACACTCCGATGATCCTAATCGGCAATGATGCGGCCAACATTTGGACGAGAGCTTATGGCCTGTCATCGCCTGCCTCGCTGATGGAAATCATTGCTGCGGCCGCGGGCCGTAAATGATCAGTGCTCACCCGGCGCTAGCCTTGCACGCCGTACCCCAAGTCGAGTTCATCGAAGCGCGCGCGCACCAGAGTGTGAATATTCCGCGCGCATTGCAGATAAGCGTCCAGCCCACTGCCGATGGGATCCGGAACGTCCATCTCAGGATCCAGACATTGAGTTTTCTCGGCTGCCGACGGGAGCATGGCGATGACGAAACTTCGATGTGCCTGTGTCATGCAGTAGATTCTCTCGACCTGATGGGCCAGGTCAGCGGTCAGATTCCGCGCGCGGTGTGGCACAACCGGAAAACCCAAAGACTGCAAAGCCCGCTGAGCGTCAGGCGTTATGGGCGCGTCGACGCTGGCTGAGATACCGGCGCTGATGGCGTGTATGCCATTCTGGTTTACTCCCGCAAACGAAATCTTCAGCCGCGCCGAAAGCTCCGCATTAGCAATAACCTCGGCCATGGGCGAGCGGCAAGTATTACCGCTACACACAAACAAGAGCAGACGGACCGGCTTTCCGTAAGAATTTCCAGCGGGCCCGCGTCCTGGTAAGCCGGCGGCCGCCGATCGCGCTACTGGCACTCGCCGCGCCGGCAGAGAACTCTTCGCCCCCACGACTAAGGCAGGCGACTTCAGGCCGAGTTGCGCAAACACATTCTTCAGTTTGGCCAGCGAGCGGTCGAAGTGGTGCAACGGTGATAAAAAACCGAGCGCGAGCACCACCAGGCCGGCGCTTGTGATCTGAGCAGAGCTCGGCGAATTCTGATCAAACAAATAAGCCAATATGTAAGTGGCGGTAAAGCCAGACAGTAAGCTGGATCCGCAATGCATGGGCACGCAAAAAGTATTTTCGCGGCGGTCAAGAAAAATAAATGTGGTGCAAATACACAGAGCGGCATAGAACAAACCCACGAGCGCGACGAAGATGGCATCGGTGCGGGCAAGAAATGTTGTCAGTCCAAATCGAAATTCCATCATCACGTCTCCGGTCCCAACGATCGCCATCGCAATCACGACGAGTACCAGGAGCGGAGCAGCAACCATTTGCTCTTCCACAAAGTAGCGCAGGGTTGCGCCCTTCTCATCCGACTTTGCCAGCCGGCTCATAAACTGCAGTTTGAAGAAATAGGCGGTTAGATAGGCGGCAACATCGATTACCGCGGCGATGGTTACTTGGTAATGTTGAGCATCGCTGAGGACCAGCGCAACGGCCGTCAGGCTCATGAACATGGCTGCCCATGAGAACCAACGGACTCGCCGCCCGACTATGCGGTCAACGACCGGAGCAATGATCAGAGTGCCGCCGCGAAGTAAGACCAGCACCAGCACTATGGAAAGTCCGCCAAAGCTAAAGGCGAGCGTTGTCGTCCCCATGATTGTCGCCATGCAGACCCCGGACAAGAAGGTGAGACGGCGAGGGAAAGGAACGCTGATTCCGAAGAACTCACGATGCCCTGCATACTTCCACCAGCCCATGACGGTGATGAAACTCAGCATGCCGGCAACGGTAGCGATTGCCGAGATCGGCAAGAGCACTGTGCCCTTGACCGGCCCGTGCAGACCTGGCAGCAGTCCGTTCGATAAGGCTTTGGTCAAGCCACTGTAGGGGGTGTAGAAGAGATAGAATCCCAGGCCCAGCGCCCAGATTCTAAGACCATATCGGCGGTGCGTATTTGACACTTGAGTTTTCCGTCTGGTGCTGAACGTCACGCGAGTGTGGTCGGATGAATTCTCGAAATTGAGACACTACCTCGTGATCTCCTTTTTACAACCATGCTGCTACGGTTTGTAGAAAGACGGATCGTGGCCAAGACCCAGGACCGATTTCCCGATCATCGCCAAAATGTGGTCGTCGTTGTCGTGCCGCACATAAAAGGAAAGATCTCGGTAAATGCGTTCCAGGACGCTGGGCCGGATCAGAGAACGCGCACCGCAGGCGCGAATGCAATGTTTGACGGTGTCTTCCGCCAAATGTTCGACCACGTGCCGGGCACGACTGCCGGCGATCTGGGCCTCGGCATATCTCCGCGTTTCCCATAGTCGCGCGACATGTCTTAACCAAAGATGGCCCGTCTCGACATTCACCGACATTTGACCGATGTGGTGCTGCACGTAAGGGTCGGCAACCTTGTTCTGGGTGGTCACATACTCGAAGCCGTAGTCGTAGGCGGCCTCGGCCGCGCCCAGAAAGGTTGCGGCGTAATGCGGAATGAAGCATGTCTGCCAGCCCTCCCTGAGATATTGGCCGGGATATCCAATGAGATCGCAATCGGGAATAAACGTATTATGAAAGCGAACCAGATGACTGGCCGTCGCGCGCATTCCCATCGGGTCCCACCATGCCGTATCTATCTCCACGGTAGGGTCCGAGAGATTGCAGGCCATCATTAGCTGCGTATCCGAAGCGGCCGACTCTGCCGCATGACGAACGCCCCCGGGTCCGGCGCTATTCACGAGGAGAATAGCCCACTGTGCGCCGCCCGCACTCGTCGCAAACACTTTGTTTCCATTGATGACGTATCCGCCGTCAACTCTTTCCAGACTGGTCCCAAAACGAACGAGTTCTCCCGGTTTGCGCGCCTGAGGCTCTCCACTCCAGGCTACCCATTTTTCTCCCAGCTCGACCACGCCCCTAAACCAACGGGTCTTTTGCTCTTCACTTGTCATTCCATCAAGCAGCACCAGCGAATTAACGTGACCCTCCCAGCAACGAGCCAACGAAAGATCGACCTTGGCGATCTCTCTGGTCATCATCCAGAGAGTGAAGACGTCGTCGCGGTATGGTCCAAGCCCGAGACCGCCGTGCTCCTTCGGAACTGCGGGAGCGTGCAGGCCGGCGCGGAAAAGATCTTCAAAGTCCTCGGCTGGGAATCTGGCCGTTCGGTCATACTCAGAAGCACGAGGCGCAAACTTCTCGCGGGCCAGCGTGCTGACGCGATCTATAAGTTCCCGCTGAGCGATTTCAAGATCGAATTGGCGGAGAGTGTCTCTTGAATCAGTAGCTACCATGCTCAATTTGCCGGAATCGTCTGACGTCCAGACGTTCAACTCAAGATTTTGTTAGCCTTCATTCTGCGCAAAGCCGGCTGCAGGGATTGACCGGCACGACGGGCGTGCGACTGCCCATAAGGTCGAGTGCTGGACTTGTCGGCATCTCTTTGCCGGTCATCATCCGGAACTGACGACGCACCTGAGTCATAAGAACATCGCGGCCATCGATTACTACGTGCTCACGAGCGCGACTGCTGTCGACCAAAGTCGTTTGCTTGGAACCATAGACAAGATCGATAACCACAGCTTCATCGCTCAGCCGCTCGACGTTGAATGGTACGTCGTCGCTGTCTCGACCGACCGGAGTAGCGTTAACTACGATGTCAAAACCATCGGCGACAAAATCTGCCAAGGGTACGTAAGGCAGTCCCAGAAGATCAGCCGCGTGATTGCCACGCTCTGCCCCGCGATTGACCAGGGTCACGCCTGCGCCTGCCTGAATCAGCGCTGCGGCGATGGCCCGACCAGCGCCGCCGCAACCAATCACCGCGGCCCGCTTGTGCCTAACCTGGATATCTCGCTCATGACTTCCCGAAAAAATTACGTGCGGATCCGTTGTATCCGCCTCCCACCAGCCATTTTTCTTAACCAGTATGTTCGTGGACTCGGCCTGCCGCGACATTGGACTAATCGTCTTCGCTTTCAGCAGCGCCGCCTCTTTGTGTGGAGACGCCACGGTCATGCCGTTAATCGGCAGCCCGAGAGAGGCGAGCGCATTCGAAGCCACGACCTCGCGCCAGAACTTATCGAACGACTCAACCCGCAAGGGCACGAAGAGTGCCGGATAATTCATCGCCCGGTAAGAAGCGTTGTGCAAACGCGGCGAGAGCGAGTGAAACACCGGGTTTCCGATAATCGCAAAGAGCACCTTTGCTGGGATCAGCTCGGGAAGGCCGTAGTCAACAATTAACTTATTGATCGTCGGTTCGGCCTCAACGACGGAACCCTGAGGGACCAAGCCGAAGATGGCAGGCGCTCCCAAATGTAACGCCAATAAACGGGTCCAGAATCCCAGCGGGCCAGTTGAATAAGCGATCGTATCGGTGCGCCCGAGTGATTTCAACAATAACAAGGGCGTCAGCTCGTCGCTGATCCTCGCAGCGGTATTGACCATTCTATACTGGCTTGCCGGTACGGATGATAATTGACTGAATCGACACTTAAGTTCTGAGATATGGTCAGTTTTTCCGTGCCAGGAAACAAGACGCTTTTCGACCGGAACTTTGCTTAACACTTTGGGAAGGAAATCTCCGCCGGACTCGACCTCGACCCGATCGTAGTGTCGTGCTGCCATTGCCATTCGGCCGTGGCGTGCAGACATCGAGTCCGAATACTCGCCGCCTTCGGCACGACTTCGCAAGGAGTATTGGAGGCGACCTCTGAAGTGATTCCGTAACCAATCAGGATTAAGGTCCCCCACGAGATCCGATCGTACTTCCAGCCACTCAACGCACCTTGGCAGGGCCGCAAGCTCAGCGCCGTTGGGATCGGGAAGCTTCGTCAACGTGGCCACTAAAGAGGACTGGATCATCCTGAATCATCCCGGTGTCGCAACAGATTGAAAACTGCAGACTCAACTAACAGTCTGTCCTGATCGAGTATGCAAGGACGCAACCTCGTGAGAACTTCAGCCGTGTCAATGGGGAGTAACTATACTTGTGTAGAGCCGAGAGTTCAATTGTTTTGCCAAGATTTTGGCTGAAGCCTCTGGTCCGATGCGGCATACATCTGAGGTAGGGTACAGATAGGCCATCCAAACCAACAGACTCTGACATGTCCCTGGGCGTATAGCTTTTTTGACATCAAGAAAGAGTGCAAACATTACGGTCGCGGCAAGAATCCCCTCTCAATCAAAAATCGCACAACAATCTCGGAATTCGCCTCGGCAGATGTGGACACCGTTTCCAGGTGAATGTCGGGAGTTACCGGAGGCTCATAAGGATCGCTGATGCCGGTGAAGTTCTGAATCGTTCCGCGTCGAGCCTGAGCATAAATTCCCTTCTCGTCTCGTGCTTCGCAGACTTCAAGAGGCGTGTCGAGAAAAACTTCGATGAAGTTGTCCGAGCCTACCATCAAACTGCATTCGCTGCGTGTGTCACTGTAAGGACTAACAGCCGCGCACAGAACGGCACCGCCATGCCGCACTATCTCAGATGCCACAAACGCGATTCGACGCACGTTGGCATCTCGGCCGGCTCGTGTAAAATCCAAGCCTTTTGACAAGTGTGTCCGCACAACATCACCATCCAGCAAGGTCACTCTTCTGCCGGATTCGAGCAACCGGACGGCGACGATTTCGGCAGTCGTTGACTTTCCTGCGCCGGACAGCCCCGTAAACCAAACGCAAAAGCCTTGGTGGCTTCGTGATGGGTGAGCAGCTGTGAGGATCGCCGAGACATCGGGTCGCATGAACCAACTGGGTATGGACTCGTTCCGATCTATGAAGCCCTTGAGCTCGGATCCTGAAACTGTGATCATCGCCGTGCCCGGCCTGAGCCGGACACGTTCTTCGTAACGCTGTTCGGAGGGAAGATAAACTAACTCGTCGAACGAAACAGCATGTACGCCCGTTTCCGCGGCATACAATTCAACCAATTGTTGCGCGGCCTTAGGTGAATAGAACGGGTGTCCGTTTGAATCAACGCCAGGACTTGCGTGGTCACGACCGACAATTAAGTGATTGGCGCCATAGTTTCTGCGGACGAGCGCATGCCAAAGTGCCTCGCGAGGGCCCGCCATCCTCATCGCCAGTGGCAAGAGAGCCAGTAACGTGCGGTCTTGATCGTAGTGATTTCGCGCCAGGCTAACGTACGAGCGTACTCGCGTGAAGTGATCTATATCTCCTGGTTTCGTCATTCCAACTGCTGGGTGCAGCAGGAGAGTACCGTCTAGGGAATCAACAGCTCGTTTCGTAATTTCCTCATGTGCGCGATGAAGCGGGTTTCGAGTCTGAAATGCGACTACGTTCCGTCGCTTAAGTGCTTTCAGCCGCTCCCGGACATCGCTCGGAACTAAACGTAGTGATGTAAAGTCATGATGATGCGGCGGCGTTATGACGCGGAGTTTACCCGAAGCAGACCGCTTCCCCCATGCCATCATTTCAGCTACAAGAGGATGAGCGACGTCAGTGGTGCCATAAACCTCCATCATCTCCTGACGACGATCGCATTCAAAGAGTTCCTCCACCATCATTACTGCTAAGAGATTGTTCTGCCTGTCGGTGAGAGCTAGCTCCTGGTCTAAGTGAATAGACACATCGTCATCGTTGAAGTTGAGTGTGATTGGGATAGGGAAGAGAGTGCCAACGCTAAGACGCATCTCACCAACTACACGGTCATAATCCAGACGGTTCATGAACGTCTTGAGTGGAGAAAAGCCACCGGTAGCCAGGAGCTCAAAATCGCAGAGACTTCGAGCAGTTAGTTGCAACCGCACCAGTTTGCTCGCACTCGCCCTGAGCTCTTCGCGTTCCTCCTTTGAAGCGATTAAGTCAACTAATTGGCCGCCATACGGCGAGATCAATATTTCGTTTGTGTCTAACGTCACGTTCGTCCTTCCGGTAATTCAGTAATTACAATAGCATCCGAGTGCGGGTCTTGGATGGCCAAGTGGGCACTATTTATGCTGCTTAGGTACTGCGATCGGAACCGACGACTTGGGCGTGGGACAACAACGTTTCAATTTCTACCGTATGAACGAGTCGTTGTAAATCCCTGTCCTAAGGCATACCTCTTTCTACCAACTGAGTTTCCGAAGTAGCGCATGCGGAAACTCATAAAATCAAAACAAACCCTGGTGCAACAGTAGCGACCTATGCATTGCGCGAAGATGGGCGCGGAGGGTGCAAAATCCGGGCCTTCAACAGATATTTGCAATCGTTCATTATTCCGCTCTGGACACCTGCGACGGCCTGTTTACCAGGAGGGATCGCCTCCCGCGCTGATTGTTTCGCATGGTGTTAGGAGCCATTATGGACTTCCTGACAACACGACTCCACGCATCGTTTGGAATACCCTTAGCATTTCCGAAGTTGGCAGTAAGAAAAAGTTGCGAAGAGTGTCCAGTGTGGGGAGCCAGATTTATCCCGGACAATCAAGAAAGGCTGACAGCTACTCATTATGAGTAGCTGTTTTGCTTCAAAAGCTACAAGGCGAAGGAACTCAGCCACTCAACCCAAATGAATATCGCGAATGGCTTAACAAGACCAGAAACCTCTATGCCCAGTGGCTGGCGAGGCTTTGACGACTGGTCGCTAGCTCTACTGGTCTTTTCGTTTCGGACGTTCGTTCGCCCGCAAGACCCGCTTACGCAGCCGAATACTCTTAGGTGTAACTTCTACCAGTTCGTCGTCGGCTATGAACTCGAGGGCCTGTTCAAGTGAAAGATCTTTGACCGGCACCAACCGCAACGCTTCGTCCGCCGAAGCCGCGCGCATATTCGTGAGCTTCTTCTCTTTAATCGCATTCACATCAAGGTCGACAGCGCGCGCGTTCTCACCTAAGACCATCCCTTCGTACACTTTGGTGACCGGCCGCACAAACAGCGTTCCGCGTTCCTGGATGTTGTAGAGCGCATACGTCGTCGTTTCGCCCATGCGATCCGCAATCAGCGAACCGGTTGATCGCCCGCGCATTGCACCCAGCCAATCGCCCCACCGCAGGAACATTGTATTGATCAGGCCAGTGCCCTTGGTTTCGGTCAGGAACTCGTTGCGAAAACCGATCAAACCCCGAGACGGAGTTTCGAATTCAAGTCTAACGCGGCCCGTTCCGTGATTGACCATCTTATTCATTTGCCCCTTGCGCCGGCCCAGGGCTTCGGTGACGACACCGATGAACTCTTCCGGGCAATCAACCACGACCAACTCGATCGGTTCGAGGACCTTCCCATCAGAGCGGCGAGTGATTACTTCGGGCTTGGAAACCTGCAGCTCGTAACCTTCGCGCCGCATCATTTCGATCAGGATTGCCAGTTGCAGTTCACCTCGACCCGACACCTTGAATTGATCCGGCGACTCAGTCGGCTCGACCCGGATAGCAACGTTGCCCAAAACTTCCTTCTCGAGACGCTCTTTCAACTGGCGGGAAGTAACAAACCGTCCTTCCTTTCCCGAGAAAGGAGAGTTGTTTACGCCGAAGATCATCGCGATTGTTGGTTCGTCAACCGCGATTATCGGCAGTGGCTGTGGATTGTCGATGCTGGTGATTGTCTCGCCTATTTCGATCTCATCCATGCCGGCGAGCGCGACGATCTCACCAAACTGGGCGCGCTCCGCGGGCTCGCGCTTCAATCCTTCGAAGATGTAAAGCTGCGAGATTTTTGTTTTCTGGATAGTGCCGTCGCGCTTCGCAATCGCTACCTGATCGCCAACGGCGATCTCGCCCGAGAAGATGCGGCCGATTGCCAGGCGCCCGACGTAATCGCTGTAATCGAGATTCGCGACCAGCAACTGCAAACTGTCCTGCCGGATCTGACGAGGCGCAGGAATCGTCTCCACGATCTGATCGAACAGCGGCTGCAAGTCACGAGACTCATCCGCCAGTTGTTTCTTCGCCGTGCCTTCTCGTGAGACTGCATACAGAATCGGAAACTCGATCTGATCGTCGGTGGCGTCGAGATCCAGAAAGAGTTCATAGATTTCGTTGACCACTTCTTCGGGTCGCGCGTCGTGACGGTCAATCTTATTAACGACGGCGATTGCGGGCAGACGAGCTTCCAGCGCTTTGCGCAGGACGAAACGCGTCTGCGGCAGACAACCTTCAGCCGCATCGACCAGCAGCATTACGCCGTCCACCATCGTCAGTACGCGTTCAACCTCGCCGCCAAAGTCGGCGTGGCCGGGCGTGTCGACGATGTTGATTTTCACACCTCGATAATGTACCGAGGTGTTTTTTGCCATGATGGTGATACCGCGCTCGCGCTCGAGATCCATCGAATCCATCACGCGGTCGCGGACTTGTTCGTTCTCGCGGAAGGTCCCGGACTGGCGCAGCATCGCGTCAACCAGTGTGGTTTTGCCGTGATCGACGTGGGCAATAATCGCAATATTTCGAATGTCTTTTCTTTGTTCAGTCATGATAATCAAGCTACAGGGCGCGACTTCAAAAATTTGCGCCTCTGGGCAAACTTCTGATTCTAACACGCATCGCCTGATTACTCCCGGCGCGGAAGATCTGGCCCCTCTCTGTTAGTTGATCTTATTAGCCCCTAATGTGATAAGAGAGCATTGCTGGAGGCTGTCGGAAAAAAGTCCCGGAGGGACGAAATGTTTATAGATGAGAGTCAACCCTCCCAACCGTAGCCCATTTATGGGCGACAGAACGGCCGTTTCGCTCCTATCGGAGCTTGGAATGTGATATTAGTCTCTCGTTACTATAAACATTTCGCCGCTACGCGGCTTTTCCCGACAGACTCCTCCGCAGGCTAATCTTTCTATCGCGGACTCGCAGTTGGAGAACTCCATGAAAACCATAACCGTCTTCTTCTTACTGTTCAGCACTTTCATCGTTTGCCTGGCGCAGACGCCTCCGTCCGACCGCCAACAGTTCATCCGCGTAGAAGCGCCGGTGATCGCGTTGACGCATGTACGCGTGATCGATGGAACCGGCGCCGCGCCGCTCGAAGATCAGACCATCGTTATCGTTGACAACAAGATTCAGTCTGTTGGGCCGAGCACAACTGCGACTGTGCCGACGGGCGCGCAGATACTCGATCTCAAAGGCTACACCGTCCTGCCGGGATTGGTTGGCATGCACGACCACATGTTCTTTCCTATGGGCGGCGCGCCGCCAATGTACTCGAACATGGGGAGCAGCTTTCCGCGCCTCTATCTCGCCAACGGCGTCACCACGATTCGCACCACCGGCAGCGTCGCGCCGTACACCGATCTGGAAATCAAGCGGCTGATTGATAGCGGCCGGGTAATCGGGCCGAAGATGCACGTCACGGCGCCCTACCTGGAAGGACGCGGCTCGTTCACGCCCGTGATGCACGAACTGACAGGCCCTGACGACGCGCGCCGCATGGTGAACTTCTGGGCCGATCAAGGCGCGACCTCTTTCAAAGCCTACATGAACATCACGCGCGACGAGCTGCGCGCGGCTGTAGAAGAAGCGCACAAGCGCGGGCTGAAAGTTACCGGTCACCTGTGCTCGATCGGTTATCGCGAGGCGGCCGAGATCGGCATCGACAATCTCGAGCATGGACTACTCCCCGATTCGGAGTTCGTTCCCAACAAACAGCCTGATAAGTGTCCCGGCGCCGCGGTCTCCGCCAGTCTGCGGCAGCTCGATCTCAACGGCGATGCGGTGAAGGAAACTATTCGCACGCTGGTGGCAAAGAACGTCGCGCTCACTTCAACGCTGCCGGTCTTCGAGGCCGGCGCGCCGTTGACGCAAAGCGGGATTGGCGCCGCCAGCGCCGTCCTGAATCCCCGCATGCTTAATGTAATGAACACCGACGCGCGTGTGCGTTACCTGACGGCGCGATCGCGCATCTCGGCCGATTCGCCCTCGGCGGCGCTGGTGCGCAAGTCGATGGAATTCGAACGCGCTTTTGTCCAAGCCGGCGGCTTACTAATGGCCGGCCTCGATCCTACCGGCAACGGCGGGGTGGTGGCTGGTTTCGGCGACCTGCGCGAGGTCGAGCTGCTGGTCGAAGCCGGCTTCACGCCGTTAGAGGCGATCAAGATTGCCAGCTTCAACGGCGCAAAGTTTCTCGGCGAAGACGCGCGCATCGGATCAATTGCGGTTGGCAAACAGGCTGACTTGATGATCGTGAAAGGTAATCCCGCCGCGAACATCAGCGACATCGAAAAAGTCGAGATCGTTTTCAAAGACGGCGTCGGCTACGACTCAGAGAAGTTGATCCAATCGGTGCAGGGATTGGTAGGGATACGATAGGCAGGTTGCCGCACATGACCGGGGCAGTAGCCCGACCGTCAGGAGGGCTCCGAATAAGATTTCATTCGGCCTATGCAGAAGGGGAGTCGACTATGAGTCTTCGGGTGAATTTCAATACTGTTCTAAGAGTTGGTATTGGCGCGTTACTTTTCCTGATCCCTTCAACGTGTCCAAGCCAGGCGATTGGTGTGTCAAAGACCGGACAACAGAACCCAGCGGTGTCTCAGACGCCCGCGGATAAATCTCAGCCTGCGGGTGTAGTGACGATCGAACCAAGGTGTCCAGTTGAACCGCCGCGACCGGCTAAGCCCGGCGAACGCAGCGCCACCGTGCCAGTGCGGGTTCGCTACAACCCGGCTGCGCCGGGAGCAAAGCTTACGGCGCCGGAATCGCTGACGATAAGTCTGGCTATCAACGCGTCGTATTACGCCAACAGCCAACGCACGTTCGCTATGTCCCGCACTGCGGATGGCGCGTGGGAAACAACTATCCCGCTTGAGGCGTACTGGTCGTTCCTGATCTTCTTTGTACAAGATCAAAACGACCGCGTCGACAGCAATCAAGGGGACTATTGGCAGATTCTTTCATGCGGCGACGACGGCAAGCCCACGTCCATGGCCACCTACTATCTGGCAGCCAGTTATGCTGGTGACGTGCTTGCGCCGGGTATCCAACGGGCCGTGGACTATCCCCGCGGTATATCGATCCTCGAAGATGACATGAAGCGTCACCCGGACAGGATCGGATCCGCGTCCGAAGTCTGGCGCTACCAAATGAAGCAGGCCGGGGAAACCGACGCGGCATACGCGAAGCTTGCCGGCGAAATCGAACAGTTCATTGTCGACCAGAAGGATAGCGAGCCAGCCCTGACCGCTGCCGTGCGGTTTGTGTCGAACTGGAAGCGGCGGCTACCGACTTCCTTATTCGACAAGACTCAGACGGCATTGCTGACGCTGAATCCGAAGTCACCGATCATTGGAGAGCTCAAGTGGGGCCAGATCAGAGAAGAGAAAGACTTGCAGCGGCGCGCGACGCTCTACCGCGAATTCCTTCAGAGCTATCCTCAGCATGACTACACCCAATCGGCGTACGCTGAACTCTTCCGGACAGTAGCTTATGAGATCAAAGACGAGGCCGCCGCGGAAAAGGCTTTCGAAGCATGGCGAGGATTTGAGCCAGGAGTCGCCGACGTCCTCGCCGCGATGGGCCGTTTCTACGTAGATCAAAAAATCAAACCCGAGAAAGCAGTCGAACTGCTTACCAACGCGATCGAGTTATGCTAGGGGCAGGTGAAGAGTACCATCCAACGATCCGGCATCATCCGCCGGCTCATGGTCAGTTGTGCGGCGACCGATCCGGGCAACCCAGCGCCTGATCAGGCCCGGCTCGATCGCGAGTTCGCGCAGATGCGCTACTACCGCGGACTGGCGCAGGCGCAACGCGGCGAAATAGCGGCGTCGATCGCGGACCTGGAGTTTGCCGCTCGAATAATGAATGAAAGCACGAAGGTAGCGCTCAAGCTCGGGGAGATGTACGAGAAAGCAGGTCGCAAGCAAGCAGCTCTTACCGCATACCTGGAAGCCGCGACGATGCCGCAGCAGAGCAGTCGCGGGCCAACCGCAACTCTCGAACGATTCTTTCTGGGTGGAAAAATGGGGACGCGCGCAGAACTGGAAAAGCGAATCGTGGC
This sequence comes from Pyrinomonadaceae bacterium, assembly GCA_041492345.1. Classification (GTDB taxonomy): domain Bacteria; phylum Acidobacteriota; class Blastocatellia; order Pyrinomonadales; family Pyrinomonadaceae; genus UBA11740. Next base: position 34,974 of record JBGPWS010000004.1, read on the forward strand.
GCGTAGCCGGGAGCGGCGCGCGAAGGCTGCGGCGGAGTTCAAGCCTGTGCCGCTTGATCGTCCGACGCCCGCGTTTGAGTTCATCACGCTCAAGGGCCAGAAGTTGGACAACGCGGCGTTGCGCGGCCGACCGGTGGTCCTGACCTTCTGGGCTGACTGGTGTGGACCATGTGCGGCGGAAATGCCGGGGCTTCTCGACTTCCAGCGGCGCCACCCGGACGTAAACGTGATTGGTGTGGCGGTGATGTCAGAACTAAAGAACGTGAATGAGATCATCCATAAACGCAAATGGGGCATGCTTACCATGGCACAATCAGACGTGACCGGAACTGTGTTCGGCGTCACCGCCGTGCCCCAGACCTACGTGATTGACAAGGATGGGCGCCTTCGGTTTGTGCACGGTGGCGAGCTGTCTGATGTCGTTGCGATGCTTGAAAAAGAGCTGTCGCTGCTAAGCGCGAAATAACCGGAGCAGATTTGCTTTCATCAGTCCGGCATATAGTTGCGGGACTGGATTCGTTGAATATGTAAGAAGGTCCAGAAACTTGCGGTGCAAACGGGCTGGCCTGATGATCGTGAAAGGAAACCCTGCCGCCAACATCAGCGACATCGAAAAGGTCGAGATCGTTTTTAAAGACGGTGTCGGCTATGACTCAGAGAAGTTGATCCAATCGGTGCAGGGTTTGGTAGGAATACGTTAGGTAAGTTGCGAGAGACGATCGGGGCAGTAGCCCGACCGTGAGGGAGGGCTCAATTCTTTTTCGTCTCTTGCTCATATCCGATTTGCCAGAAGTACATATCAACGAGCTTCATAAGCGGATATCGCATCCCGCTTCTCTTTTCGATATCAGCTTGCTCCACTCGGAGTTCATCAAGATTCGCCAAGCAAAAGCCGATAACACGTCTAATGAATCGATCGTTCAGATAAGAATACTTTAGTTTTTCGCGTTTGAATCCGTCGATGAAATAGCGATCGCAGGCGGGCAAGCATCCGAACGTTCCGAGAGCGACTTTTGTGATTAAGGTGTCTGTGGGTTGAGCGGATGCAGTGACCGGAGCAAATGGTTCGTATGCTTTTCTGACGCCCTCAATCAGCTGGCGAATCACTGGCACGAACTTGCCGTCTGCTTCGCTCGCACCAACGTCCGCGTCCCAAAGCTCGGTAAAGCGATCGACGCAAGAGTCGATGTAGCTGATGATGAACTACGCGCATACCCCCGGCTATTCTCTGTCACCGCTATGCGGTGAATTTCACGAGGCTGCTTTCCCCAATTTTTCTTGACACAACGAGATTAAGCCAATAGATTTCTGGCTCCCCTTGGAAAGCCAACCATATAAAGGAAAAGGAGACCCCATATGAGCATCAAGTTAACGCGTAGAAGTGTCATTGCGTGCATCTCGGTTATCGCGTGTGCAGTGTTAGTGCCGATCGCTATGCGCGCTGCCAGTACTCCTGGAGTCCTCGAAGCTTGCATCAATCCCGGTAACGGAATGATGCGTCTTGTCGATTCGAGCACCCCATGCCACAACAACGAGTCCCGGGTTTCGTGGGACATCACCGGCCCGGAAGGTCCTCCCGGACCAACCGGACCCGCAGGACCAACCGGCCCAATTGGACCAGCAGGAGCCACAGGACCGGCAGGACAAACAGGCGCAACCGGCGCGCTTGGCGCGACCGGGCCAGCAGGGCCAGCCGGACCTCCGGGATCATCTTCAAGCGGACCCCCGTTTGTTTGGGTCTGTACACCGGCTAAGTTCACTAATGCCGGTAGCAATGGCCCGGCCGAGCTGTACGTCTTCAACGGCAGTGCTTCAACAGCTAACGTCTCGGTAAATTTCCTGGACAAGAGCGGAAGCAATCTGGCCGGCCATAACATTCCCGGATCACCATCACCAGGGACTTATCCGGGCGAAGCAAATGGAGTGAACGTATCTCTCGCGGCCGATAACACCAGAGATCTCTATTGGTCCATGCCGGTCGCAGGCGGGCCAGGTTTTGATGGCGTTACGGATGTATCGTTCTCAATCCGTGTCGTTTCCGACCAGCCAATCGTGGTGGGCGCGCGCTTTGACTTCCATCCATTCGCGATGCCGCAGGTTTGCCATGAGTTACCCAGATAATTGGTAGCCAATCGCATATGACGAAAAGAAGGCCCGGCGCAGGCTGGGCCTTCGTCACATCGCTAGCGGTTATGCCGCAATCTTAAACCCGCTCTTCACCGGTCGCGGTTCTGTAACTGTCGCCTGCTTCACGGGCTCACTCAATTAAATGATCTCTGTCACGGCTACGCCGTGCATATCTTGACGCGCTGCCTCACGGTCGGGCTACTGCCCGTTCTGTGGCGAACGTGAGGTCTTAACGAATCAATCGCCTCCGTTGTAAACTCTCAGCGCTCTACCCCCCGACGAAAATTGAAAATCATCCGGAGGTGTCGTCTTGATTAAAAAACTCTTCTCAAATCCAACCCGGTCGCTATCGCTCGCGGTACTGACCTCATTTGCTTTGATTGTCGTGCTGTCTTGCGCCCAGAACTCACTTGCGCAGGATCAGCCAACAATTCAGAAAGACTCGGTGCAGGTCACGGCGTTCACTCTCAGTTCCTACAAAGGAGATTTCAAGACCTTCAGTTGGGTGCCCAGAATGCAGTTTCGCGTTAATGGGCCAATCGCCAGCGGCAGCCAGCTCTATGCGGAATTCACTGTGCCCGGCACCGGCGCGTGGGTGAAGTTCGATTGCAAGACAAACGAGGTGCAGAAAGGCTTCTGGTGGGAAACCGAGTGCGGCGGCCGCGACGGCATTACGGAAAACAAGGGCATCACCTACACCGGGCCTGTCAATTTCACGATCAAGATGCGGAATGAATTGATGGGCGGCGACGTGACGCTCTTCACGGGCAAGATGAAAGCTGCGAAGGTGCATTCCAACGAGACGGGGCCCGACTATGTGAACCATTTTGTCTATTACGTGGACCACGATTGGAACTTGCCGATTGGTTACATGTTTTATGACCGCGATGACGTTCGGGGTTGGAATTATCCATCGTTCAGCTTCGCGTTCTGGGCGCGCACTGAATATAACGCCCCCTATGAGCCGCATCTCTTTCATAACGGCAAGGAAGTCGGGAAGGTGATGTATGAAGGCGAGGAAGTCGGTAAGGCGAGCTGCGGCACTACTGAGGTCGAGAACAACACTACGCAGTCGACAGAGCCGCACGGCCAGTTCGTCTGGACGCGTTGGAAATGCAACTTTCCAAGCGTGCGCGCCTGGAACAAAACCGGAGAGAAGATCGAAAGCATGTTCGGGCCGCTCTATATGATGAGCGAAAACGCCGGCGACTATGAAATCAAGATTCTCTACAAAGGTCACCTGGTGCGATCGATTAAATTCGCCGTGGATGCTCAGGGAAAAATTGTGGACAACGGCATCGCGACGAGTAACAAGCTCGGCACCGACCGTGTGATCGTGCCGGTTCAGGTATTAGGAGATTCGGACGGCCCGTGGGACAAGACGGCTTGGAAGACTGATGCGTTCTATGGGAATCCGCTGACGGGGTTCACGGCTCCGCCGTAGACGAACTCGACCTCCGTCGATTCTACTTCCCGCTGTCCATGTGCCAGCCCGGATTTACCCATTGCCCTTTGCGCAACACGAAGACTTCAGTGACGCGGCCGG
>JBGPWS010000361.1:0-4286 GCA_041492345.1 Pyrinomonadaceae bacterium
CGGACTGTTTTCCGCGCACAGCAGCACGCGGTCACCCTTTCCGATCGCGCGCGTTGCCAGCTCACGCGCGAATTGAAAAGCGGTCGTCGCAACCTGTTCGTATGACCAACGCGCAACCCTCAACCCCCGCCGGTGCGCAAAAGCGGTTTCACGGCCGCGCGAAATGAAATCGCCGATGTAGCTGGCGACGGTCGTACGCATTAAGCTTACAGTCCCGGTCTGTGGCAATGAATCTGCGTAATCGTAAAGAGATCGAAACGTAACTTCAATCTGGCGCGAGCGTGAGCGAATACGCGGTCACTCGTCAATCTCGATCGCGCGCAGCGCCAAAACACCGACCCAACATCCCAGAGCCTCAACGGCTACCAAGAGGAACGCGGTGATCTGGAAAGTCAGCCGCCACTCGCCTTTCGGTAGATGCAGAATATGGTCCGACGCGACAATCAAAAAGTGATTGACCACTCCGAAGACGAGCGAACCCGCCATCGAGATCAACAGTAACGCCGCTCCTGCTCGTTTCAGGCGTGTCCACAGGAGAATCATCGAGATGATCGGCGCAACCACAATCACCGAGGTGACAAAGAGTCCCTGCGCCAGCGTTAGCGTCACCGCCAGATGATGGTGCGCCATCCCGTGGATTACATTGATTGCAAAATGAGCCAGGACGACTGTCGTTCCGTATTGTTTTAGTTTTCGCATGCCCGTCATCTTCCGATGTTCCAGGCCCCACCTATTTTCGCGGGCTGGGCCAGATGTTTTCCAAGTGTTACACCCTCGATTAAGGCCATCAGGTGCTCGTTGAGCTATGTACGCCCTCGCGCGTCTGTGGTATAGTCCCCCGTCGAATGGCTTGCTGTGACATCGGAATCGGGCTCTTTTAGGCTCGATCTTAGAGAAAGTTCAAAAAGGCTTTACTTTACCGGCCGACCAAACCCAGGAGATCGGACATGAGGATTCTACTGTACAACCCTGATAATGGCGTGACCCGCAATTTCATGCCGCATCTCTGGATGTTTTTGCTTAAGTCGCTGACTCCCCCAGGTCATGAAGTAGTGCTGGTTGACGGCAACGCGAAGCCAATGAACCAGCGGGAGCTGGTGCGCTTTGTGCGCGAGCAGGAGATCGGGCTCGTTGGTATCGGCGCCATGACCAGGATGATCGCCAAGGCCTACCGCATAGCCGACGCGGTCCGCGCCGCCGGCGTGCCGGTAGTGATGGGCGGACCACACGTGACGGAATGCGCCGACGAAGCCCTGGGCCGCGATGGCGGGCCGCGGCATGCGGATGCGGTCGCCCTCGGCGAAGCTGATGAGACCTGGCCCAGGATCGTCGAAGACGCCGCGCGGGGCCAACTCAAAGACGTTTATGAACCCGTCGATGAAACCGGCAAGGAACGGAAGCCAAGTCTGCAACCTTATCCAGTAATCCCCTGGGACAAGATCGACCTTGACCAGTTCAATGTGATTCCCAAAGTGTTTCGCCGGTACACCGAGCGATACGGATCGGGCTTCAAGTATTTCAATATGATGCCGATTGAATCCGGCCGCGGCTGTCCTTATGGCTGCGAGTTCTGCACTGTCACGGGATTCTTCGGCGATTCGATTCGATTTCGTACCAACGAAAGTGTCGTTAATGAACTCTTAATGCTTAAAAGCCGGGCCCGCCGAGAGCGTGGCCAGATTTCGATCTTCTTTATCGACGACAACTTTGCAATCAACATCAAACGCACGAAGTCTTTGCTCCGAGCCATCATCGCGGCCAACGCCCAGTTGCCCTGGACGGCGCAAATCAGCGCCAATCTGCTACGTGATGAGGAACTGGTTGACCTTATTGCGGAGGCTGGGGCCAAGTGGATCTTCATCGGCATGGAGTCAATCGATCCCGCGAATCTTGCCGATGTGAACAAGAGCTTCAACAAGCCGGGCGAATATGCGGCCGTGCTCAACCGGCTCGCCCAACGTAACGTCTATGCGATCACCTCTTTCATAATTGGAATGGACAACGACACGCCCGGTGTGGCTGAGCGCACGATTCACGAGATAGAGCAGTGGCCGCCCGTATTGCCGGTTTTCAGTCCGCTTACGCCACTGCCGGGGACGCCACTGTACAACAGGCTGGGAGCAGAAGGCAGGCTGACTCGTCCGAAGCATTGGCTGAATTTCGCGCTTTACCGGATGGCGCACACGCCTTTGAAGATGACGATTCCAGAGGCCCAGATCGAACTCGACACAGCCTGGAGAACTTCCTATAGCCCCAAGCGTAATGAAAAGGTCATTGACTTGCTCGCCGGCCGCGGCATGGACGCCCGCGTGATGCACTTTGTCATGCGCTTATTCTTCCGCGGCATCTACATTCCTCAGATGAACAAGCGAACCTGGGTTAAGTTAATCGCCCAGAACCGCAAACCGATTATCAAACTGGTCAAACAGGGCGTTGGGAAATATCGTGAAGGGCGCAAGAATCGGTCGACTGCCGCACCGCTGGCCCGACCCGTGTGATTTGTCGTGACGGTTTAGTCGCGAGATCTCTTCGATTACGACCGGACCAAAACGGGCCGCCAACCGGCGGCTCGTAATTCAAATCAGATTCTTTTGGCTCGTTTCAATGAGCGCCAGCGGTCGCCCCTGTGTCGATCAACTGATCGACGTGCCAATTCGAGGGCTGATCGAGGGGCAGGAGCTTCCCGGCTTCGCTGACTGCGTAATCCGGACGGCCATGAAAGGCCCACTGATAACGGTTGAAAAGAAAACAAGCTACGCCGCTACGGATGCGTGACAAGATCAATCTGCCGTCCGCCGTCGTCTGCCGCAGTCTGCTGGCAACGAAGCTTTGGCCGTCGGGCGCTAAATAAATCCCACGCTCTCTGAATTGTTTCATGCTGCATAACTCCGCGCGTCTGCGGGACCGGAACATTTGTTCTTACTACGCTTGTCCTCATACATAGCAACGTCCGCCTGGGCGATCAGCTCTTCAATTGTAGAATCGGTGTTGTGCTCCATGCGCACGACGCCAATACTTAGAGCAAGCCGATAGCTGTGATTGCTGTGTTCGTTGTGTCTGCGAAAGTTTTTCCGCAAGCGGCCAATGATGCGGTCTAATTCATTCGGTGAAACATCCGTAGTAAGGATCACAAACTCATCGCCGCCGAGACGCGCGATGATGTCGGAATCACGAAATGTCTGTCGCAGGATCTCGGCCGTTTTCGCGATTGCCAAAGAGCCTTCGGTGTGGCCAAATCGATCATTGATCTGCTTTAGTCCATCCATGTCAGCATAAATCAGCAACGAGCTTTGGCCTGTCCGGCGCGCGGTCTTAGCGTGGTGTTCCGCCAGAGTAAAAAAGCCGCGATGGTTGTATAGACCCGTCAGATGATCAGTCATTGTCAGGTTGCGCAACGCGTCTTCAGCGCGCTGACGTTCAACGATGGCTGCTTCAAGTTCTCGCACGCGCTCTCGTAGGCTGCTCTGTAGTGCAACGATCCGCACGCCCGCCTGTAGACGCACGCGCAGTTCATGACGATCAAAAGGCTTGGTGAGATAGTCATCCGCGCCGGCCTCGAGCCCTTCGACCAGATCCTGTTTACGACTCATCGCCGTCAGAAGAATGAGGTAGAGGTGCGAAGTCGTAATCTCCTGACGAACCTTTCGGCAAACCTCTGGGCCGGCCATACCGGGCATCATCCAGTCAAGAATGGCTATCTGAGGCGCATTGTCTTTCTGCAATGCCTGCCAGGCTTCAAGTCCATTGCCAGTGGCAACCACCTCATGACCCCATTTAATCAGGGTGGTCGATAGGACTCGGCTGGAAACCGGATCGTCTTCGGCAATCAGTATCTTCACTTACGATCTCCTCTGCCGCTCGGCCAGCAGGACCTGACGCACACGCACAAACTCCTCCTCCAGGCAGCCCAGAAGTGCCTGGACGCCGGGAAACCAGTCGTTACATTCTATGCGTTCCAGTTCTTCGCAAATCAGCGCTACCTGGAGAGCGCCCAGATTGGCACTGCTTCCCTTGAGGCAGTGTGCGGCTCGCTTTAGCGCTCGCTGATCGTTCCTGGTTAGTGCCTTTTCGATGGCAGCCAATCGGTGCGGCGCGTCTTCGAGATAAAGATCGATAAGTCCTACAATCAAATCGGGCACACCGTCCAGTTTGACCTCTTCAAAGCTGGTCAGCACTGCCATGTCTACAGCCTGCGTAAGCGAGCAGAAAGCACCTTCGCTTAGCAATGGGCCGAGCTCTTGATTTCGATTGCTCTCATTTCCGATGGCGTTGATAGACATTATTTC
>JBGPWS010000174.1:0-9376 GCA_041492345.1 Pyrinomonadaceae bacterium
ATCGGCGGCGGCGTAGTAGGAACCAACGCCGCCAAGATCGCCGTCGGCATGGGTGCGCACGTTACCATCATCGATAACAATCTCGATCGACTGCGCGAGCTTGACGACATATTTCTGTCGAAGATTGCCACGCTGGCGTCGAGTGCTTACATGATTCACGACGCGGTCTCTCAGGCTGACCTGATTATCGGCGCGGTGCTGGTGCCTGGGGCCGCCGCACCCAGATTGGTGACGCGGAACATGCTCACAGACGTAACCGACGGCGCCGTCATAGTTGACGTAGCTGTCGATCAGGGTGGTTGTGTCGAGACTACGCATCCGACTACGCATTCCGATCCGACATTCTACGTCGAAGGCGTGCTGCATTATTGTGTAGCCAACATGCCCGGCGCCGTGCCCCGCACTTCAACGTTCGCACTGACGAACTCTACTCTTCCTTACGCGCTGAAGCTGGCGAACAGCGGTTTTGAGGTTGCGGTAAAGAGCGATCCAGGTTTAGCCGCGGGCGTGAACACCTATGCCGGCAAATTGACTTACGAAGCTGTGGCGATTTCGCAGGGATGCGAATACACGCCACTCGATCAGTTGCTGGGAACGTAAGAGGAACTCGGGAATTGACTCTGACTTATCGTTGGCGGCCCTTTCATTTTCCATCTGTCATCTATCAATGGTCATTCTTCTTCGTGTCCGTTCGTGTGATTTCGTGGATCGTTCTTCATTACTCAGCCAAGCGAACGATCCACGAAGTGACACGAAGCAACGCGAAATGAACCCAGCAAATGCAAATGAAAAATGAGAAATGGAAAATCGGAACCTACAATCTCGGCAAATAGACTTTTACGTGCTACAGGCCCTGGCGCAGCAGGCCGGTTAGACAATTCTTCAGTTCTTCCGCCTTCACTGGCTTATAAAGGAAAGCGTCTATCAGATTCTCGGCCGTAGCGGCTGCGTCTTTGTTTTCCTGTCCGGTTAACAAGACGATTGGAAGATGGGACAGCTTCGGATTGCTGCGCAGGAAACGGGCGAGTTCCTGACCGCTGAGATTTGGCATCACTGCGTCAGTGACCACCACATCAATCTGTGAAGAAAGAGCGACCTTCATCGCCTCCAGACCGTCGGCAGCGGTTATGACTGTGTAGCCAGAACGCTGCAGCGTAACTTCGAGATAGCGACGAACAGAGCGATCATCTTCGGCCAAAAGCACGGACGGTCGATGCGGAGTCTTGGCGTTATCCATGGCCTCATTTTGGCTTGGACTGGCGGAAGATGACTGTTGCTCCTGGCTCATTTAGATTGCGTACGATAGCTGGATTTTTGAATTGGAGGAGGTGCGAATCGAAACGTCTTTTATGCATCAGAGAATAAATCCACGTCAGACAAACGAGAGTAAGCTGAGCGTCATTTCTTGTCAACGATGCCCAGCTCGTCAACAAAAGAAGCCGGCCTTTGCTATACTTTCGTTTTCGCGTTGGTCCGGCATTCCCGGCCGGGTAGACCTGCTAGCATGAGAAAGTCCTAAATGTACGAATTCGCCGTCGCACCCGCAGTAACCCAAATTCGGCGCCGCGGTGTCGAAATCTCAGAAGTCACCTCCGGAAGCCTGGGCGCCGAGCTGGACCTCGAGCCAGGCGATCGCATCATGCGCGTCAACGGCCGTGTGGTGCGCGACTATCTGGACTTTCGTTTTCAAGCTGCGGGCGAAACCGACCTGGTCATCGATATTCGCAAGCGCACCGGCGAGGACTGGGAGCTGAACATTGAACGCGACGAGGCGGAAGAGTTTGGCCTCAGCTTCGAACAAATCGTCCCGCGACAATGCGCGAACGAATGCCTCTTTTGTTTCTGCAAAGGCAATCCCGAGACTGCGCGTCCCTCGCTGTTCGTGCGCGATGAAGACGTGCGCCTTTCATTTCTTTACGGCAACTACACGACGCTCACGTCGATTACCGAAGACGAAATGCGGCGCGTCATAGAACAAAGGCTGTCGCCACAGTACGTCTCGGTTCACGCCACGGATCTTGAGGTGCGGGCTTACCTGCTCGGCGTTGACAGGCAGCGAGCCGACATCACTGCGAAGATGCAGCAGATGCTCGACGCCGGAATTGAAATTCACGCGCAGGTCGTGCTTTGCCCGGAGATCAACGACGGTGAAATTCTGCGGCGGACGATTTACGATCTAGCCAAACTGCATCCGCGGGTGCGGAGCGTCGCAATTGTGCCGCTCGGGTTGACTCGTTATTTGAATGATGAGCGATTGACGCCAGTGACCTCGGAATCCTGCCGGCGCACGATCAGTGAAGTCTCACTGATCCAGGATGATTTGCGCGCGCGTCTGGGGACCACGTTCGCGTTTCTTGGTGATGAGATTTATCTGCGGGCCGGCCGCCCAGTTCCCTCGCGGAAGCACTACGGCGATTACCCGCAGATTGAAGACGGCATCGGCATGGTGCGCAGCTTTGCGAACGAGTTCGAGGCGCTGATGCGCAGACTTGAGCGTAAACCTTTGCGGAATCCGGAAAGGCTTTTCGGCACGATCATGACGGGAACGATTTTCGCTCCCGTCTTGCGAAAGCAAGTCGAGCGAATGAACCGCCGCTTTCATACCCGGCTGCAAGTCGTTGCAGTCGAGAATGAATACTTTGGCGGTGATGTAAGCGTTGCCGGGTTGTTAACCGGGGGAGACTTTATCGCGGCGCGCGAACGGGTGCGTGGTGAGTTCGCGGTCATTCCGCGAGTGGCGTTGAAGAGCGACGAGCCGGTAATGCTCGATGGCCTGCGATTCGAGGAAGTGCAAAAACAGTTTGCCGTGCCACTTTGCGCATTCGACTTTGCATCCCTCGCCGCCGCCATCGAAACTGAATTCATCGATGAGAGCCAGGCAGCGTTGGGTGAAGCAGCATAGCTCTCGAAAACGAACTCTCGCCAGACGCCGGCTCTGGTTAAAATCGGGCTGTTTAGAAGCGGGCTACGGCCCGCTTAGCCGGGCGATGGGCCGGCTCTAACCGACACTCCATTGCAAAAGATGAGCGAGCCAAACCAGGCCAAAAAAATTCTTGACGTTGGTTGTGGCTGGAACAAGACGCCCGGCGCGATTGGCATCGATTCAAACCCCAGGGCGCATGCCGATGTAATCCACGATCTCGGTGTTCTTCCTTATCCGTTCGCGAATGATGAGTTCGACCAGGTGGTCTGCCGCCATGTCGCCGAGCACGTGCCCGACGTGATGGCCTTCGTTACGGAGCTTTATCGGATCACCAGACCCGGCGGACGAATTAGTATCACGACTCCACATTATTCGAATCCGGATTGGCCGACCGACCCAACTCACCGCAATCACTTCAACAGCTACTCGTTCAATTGTTTCATCGAAGAGCGCCAGGTCTTTCCGTTCTACACTGCGGTCAAGCTAAAACCGGTAAGCACCTATGTATCCCTGGCCAACCTGTGGCGCGCCACCGGGCTCGAGCTAATCGTGAATCTCGATCAGCGCTGGCCCGGTTTTCGATTCACCCGAAAGTTCTGGGAGTTCTATCTAAGCTCCGTCTTTCGCGGCAAGGAACTGCAGTTTGAATTTGAAGTCGTAAAGGGCTTTAGCAACAAAGTTGCAGCGCTATGAGTTTTAACGATGTAGCAGATAATCCCAGATGTTCAGAAAATCGTAATTAAATCCAGATTTTCGGTAGTCAAGTATCGATGGACTCAAGAAATCGAAGCAACAATCATACTTACGGTTGGCGGACGCTTGGCACGAGCTTTGCCGACCGAATTGCCATGAATTTCGGGCTCTTGAACGTTAGGACGGGCTTGCTCTTAGTAGGCGCCTTATTTCTAATGCCAGCTTCAACTGCGGCCCAGGGAGGTAGTATCAGTGGCAACGTTGTTCTTCCGAACGGAGCCTTCCTGAACGAACGCGCCAGGATCACGCTCCAAACGGATCGTGGTGTCAGGAGTAGTGTCTATACCGACAATCAGGGTCACTTTCAATTCAAGGGACTCACGCCGACGGTTTACCAAGTTGTAGCCGAACCAGACGGAGATCGATTTGAAATTGCCAAAGTAACTGTGGAAGTTTTCCCAAGCGCGCCGTCGATCGTCAATATCAGCCTGAAAGAAAAGAAACCAAGTGGACCGAAGGGCTCAGCGACTGTGGTCTCAACCGGAGAGCTTGATCCAGCCATTCCGACCCAAGCGAAAAGAGAGTTTGAACGCGCCAGCGACGCCAGTAAATCAGGAAGGACTGAAGACGCCATCGGGCATTTGAGAAATGCGATCGCGCTTTACCCCTCCTATTTGATGGCCCACAACGATCTGGGCGCGCAGCTCCTGGCTCAGGGAAAACTTGCTGAAGCCGCCGAGGAATTTCGACGAGCGATCCAAATAGATTCCAAAGCTTTTAATCCGTGTTTGAACCTCGGTATTGTGCTGGTGCAACAGCGCCGGTTTTCTGACGCGGCTGAGACGTTGAAGACAGCTCTGGCGCTGCAACCTAATTCACCTGCTGCCATTCTCTACCATGGCTTGGCTTTGGAGGGGACGAACGATCTGAATGGCGCGGAGCGAGAGTTAAGGACCGCCCATGATCTAGGCGGCGTTGCTTACGCCGTCGCGCTATTTCACCTCGGCCAAATCTACATGAATAAGGGCGAGCGTGAGCAAGCACGCAAGGCGTTCGAAAGCTATGTCCGCGAGGCCCCCAGCGGTCCAAATGCGGCTGAGGCAAGAAAAATGATCGGGATACTGAGGTAACGGTCATTCGAAGATTCGTAGAATAATCCAAATTCCGCAACATGCCTCCAAAGAGTTTTCCGCGCAATTATTGAAAACATTCTTTGCTGGAAGAGCTTACGGAGTGAATCGCAGGCGGCATGGCTCTTGCTGTCGATGCTTCATGTGCTCTAATTCATTTGATCGCTGAACGTTAACAGCCATTTTTGATGTGGTGCTTCGGGATAGAATTTCCGCAGTAAACAAAAACCTAAAATCTGTAGGCAGAGTAAACAGGAGGACCTTTATGAAGAACTTTGCGAGAATCGCCGCCGCGACAACCCTCGGGGCGCTCGTATTTTTCATGTTTAGCGTTTTGGCCTATGGCCAGGCTCAAACCGGTACCTTGAGAGGGACGGTCACTGACCCGAACGGCGGAGTTGTCGCCGGGGCCACAGTTACGGCTAGGAATTCTGCTACCGGCGCGAGTACGCGAGCCACAACCAATGGTGAAGGCATCTACGTGATCCCGAACCTGGTACCCGGAAAATATTCAGTAACCGTAGAACAGACCGGGTTCAGCAAGAAGGCCGTTACAGATGTTACCGTCAGCCTTGGCACAGTTAGCGACTTGACTGTCGCTTTGGCCGTAGGCACTCCATCTGAAACCGTCACAATTACGAGTACGGGAGAGGAATTGGTCACGAAGGATCAGGCCCAAATCTCGACCACCTTTGAAACGCGCAAGATCCAGGACTTGCCATCCAATGGCGCCGGTGGAGGCATCGACACTTTGGCTTTGCTGGCTCCCGGCGTGGTTGTGTCAAGAAATAGCGGCGTGAACGAGAACGGTGTTGGTCTCTCGGTCAACGGAAATCGCGGCCGCTCAAATAACTTTCAGATTGACGGCTCGGACAACAACGATCTGAGTATTGGCGGCCCCTCGCTTTTTGTCACCAACCAAAGCCAGGTGGCGGAGTACCAAGTCATCACCAATAACTTTTCCGCTCAGTATGGCCGCAACTCAGGCGCCGTCGTTAACATTATTACCAAGCAGGGCGGCAACGAATTCCATGGTGATCTCTCTGAGTATCACCAGGACTGGCGCAACTTGAACAGTCTGAACAATACCGAAAGGGCCAGCGGGCAGATTTTCCCAGACCGGAATCTTTATAATGCCTTTGGCGGAACCGTCGGCGGGCCCATCTGGCTGCCGAGATTTGGCGAGGGTCACAAGTCCGTTTGGAAGGGCAAGGATAAGGCTTTCTTCTTCGTCTCGTACCAGGGAATTAGAAACCCATTTTCCTTTCAGGCGCGCGGCGGCGGCCTGAGCATTCTGGCCTCAGACTTCGCGCGTTTGAACACAGTTTCTCCGGGGAACACGGCCCTCCTTGACATCACGCAATTGAGCGCCTTTGCGTTCGCCCATGGAAGCGTCCGGCCCCGAACTGATCTGGCTACCAATCTGGGCGGAACAATCTCATCGAAGTTCAATTTACTTGCGCCTACGGGCTGCGCCAAAGTAATTGCTGTGGCCACTACTCCCGCAGCAGGTTGTGGCGTGTACACGACTTTTATTAACCCCGCGACCGGCGCGGCATTTCTAACGGGCGGCCCGTTTGACGTAATCAATCTCGGGACCACCGCAGTTCCCAACCTTTTCCAGGCTGCGTTTGCAGAGCGTGACTACTCGGCCCCGTTCACCGAAAACGCGTGGAGCTATCGCATCACGGTGAAACCTACGAACAAGGACAACATAGATTTCCGTCAACTTAATCAGGTCCAGCTCTTCGTGAATAACGGCGGTGGTTCCAACGGCTTTAGCTACGACGTTCCCGCGACGAGTAAGAATCTTGGTGGAACATGGACCCATCAGGTCTCGAATGCGATGGTCAACGAGTTCAAAGCCACTACCCAGGATCTTAATGTGGAGTTCGGTGGCGCTGATTCAAGCTTCGGCCTGGGCGCAATTCCGAAACCCGCCGATATCGCTAACACGATCGCCGCCATTTCGTTCGGCGGCAATCTTGTTGGCGTCAGAAACACTGCCAGCGCCTTGTCCACAATTGGGGGTGCCACCAACATTCCGCAAGGACGACTGGTTAAGGTTTACCAGTTCGCGGACACCATCTCCTGGGTCAAAGGAAAGCACAGTTTATATTTCGGAGCGGAATACAAGCACCTGATTAACAAAGTGCCGTTCCTGCCTCTGTACCAGGGTTCGTTTGCCTTTAGTACCACTTCGGCAGTCACCCGGTTGCTCAACAACGCGCCGTCGGCAATCTCGTTGACTGCGGGCGAACCGGTCACCACGTACACTGAGGACGACCAATACTATTTCCTTCAGGACGATTTCAAGATTAGACCAAATCTGACCTTGAATCTGGGCGTGCGGTGGGAGTACACGGGACAACCGCTCAATCAGTTACATGACATTACGGTTGCCCGCGAAAATGGTTCCCCCAAGGCGATTTTCGATCCGTCGTTGCCTCTGAGCGTTAGGACGATCCCCTATGTCGCGCCTGATAAGAATAACTGGGCGCCGCGAGTTGGTTTTGCCTGGTCCCCCAAGTTCGAGGGAGGGTTCATGCGCAAGCTCGCCGGCGAGGACGCGACAGTCATCAGGGGCGGTTTTGCGCTGGCTTACGACCCGGCGTTTTACAACATTCTGCTGAACCTGCAGAACGTGGCGCCATATTCAGCGGCGCTCTCGCTTTCATCGGCGAATGCTTTGGCGTCGACAACCACTTCGCCGCTGCCGTTGCCGCTCAATCCGACCGCGATCAATAATCAGGCGATCGCGTCGGCTTCGGGTGTTTTACCGCTGGGCAAACTGAACCCGATCTATCTGGCGCAGACTCAGGTTTCGCCAAATTTCCATTCGCCGTATTCCGAACAGTTCTCGTTTGGTATTCAGCGGCAGATTAATCGCAGCAACGTGTTTGAGGTCAGCTATGTCGGCACTCAGGGTGTTGACCTGTTCCAGAGCGTCAACGGCAACTTCTTTACCAAGCCGTTGGTTAATGGAATCGATCTTCAAGCCTTTGGCGGGCCAGGTTTCATTTTCCCCTCGTTCTCCTCGCAATTGCCGGCGGGTGTTGGGTTCCAAACCTGCGCGGACAATCCGGCGACTTTGTTTGTCAACGAATCTGTCTGCAACGGACGCCTGAAGGTAGCAAACAGCATCACGATCAGGAACAACGGCGCGCATTCGACTTACCATTCAATGCAAGCGCGCTACTCGGGACGCTTCATGAAGAATGCGCTCTCGATAAACGCGAACTACACGTTCAGCAAGACAATCGACAACGCGAGCGAGATCTTCGCTTTCGCCGATATTGGTTCCGCTAACCCGCAGAACCCGTTCAACTCCGGTCCTGGCGAAAAGTCGCTTTCCAATCTCAACCGTCCGCATGCCTTCTCGGCCAGCGTGATCTACGATATCCCGTTCTTCAAGGAACAGCGGGGCTTTGTGGGCCATCTGCTCGGCGGCTGGCAGATTAATGGCGTCCAGGTAATCACGAGTGGCAATCCGTTTACGCCATTTGAGAATACTAATGGATCTTACGGGCTCGGCAACACCTACCTAACCTCGGGCGATCGGGCGTTTATCGGCAATCCAAACGCTCCGGCGGGTACCGTGGCAATCAGCGCAGTAGATGCCTGGATCCTCAACGCGGACTGTTGCGATCCGGTGGTTACTCCCAATTCGACCGTGTTCTTTAGCGTGAACACGCACAACCAGACTGGTCAATGGGTACCGGTAGCTACCAATGCGGTGCGCTTCATCATCAATGCGCCGGGTTCGGCAAAGATTTTCGGCACGCCTTTTGGCAATATGCCTCGCAACTACTTGAAGGGCCCGGCAATCAACCAGCTCAACCTGAGCCTTTTCAAGAACACTAAGATTGGCGAGCGCGTCAGACTCCAGTTGCGGGCTGAGGCATTCAACTTCCTGAATCACCCCAATCCTGGCTACGGCGTCAACGCTGCCGGTTATCTGCCAAGCATTACTTTGGAAAACGCCGGCGTCACGGGCGGTGGCTTTGCTAACTTCAAGGACATTTCCCTGGCCCGACGCGTGGTTCAGTTCGGTATTAGACTGATCTTCTAGTCTTACCCAAACCCGAAACGCTTTAAGGGAGAGCCACCCTGGCTCTCCCTTTTTTTTGGACTCTGACGAATCGCAGTGGAACGATCAGGATTCCAACTCCAGTCTGCCCAGGCTCTCCCTTTTGCCTCACTTTGTGACCAGCGCGAGTGATCTCTCAGCGATCGGGAATGTAAGCATAGCTCCCTAATTAACCACCGTGAAGTCGATGCTGCGGGCTTGAGTTTGAGTCTTCCTGTCGGCCAGCGGGTCGGTAATGACCAGCGTCAAAACATAACGGCCGGGCGCGACTTTAGACAGCCCCAACTGGCCCATCTTCGTGATTGGCGTGCTGCCGTTGCTTTCGACCGGTTGCTCAGGCTCGCGCAACAGGACTTTGTCTCCCTGAGAGATGATCATTTGCGAGCGAAGCTGCGGCTTGCCATCTTTCAGCTTAGGGTTGTAGATCAGCGTCACATAGCGTAGGTCCTGCTTGCGATTAAGTTGTCGCAGGGCGAGCAACGGCGCCGGCTTTGTCCCCTGGGAATCAGTGGCGAAGAGAAACAGACTGCTCACCGCCAG
>JBGPWS010000346.1:0-4615 GCA_041492345.1 Pyrinomonadaceae bacterium
TACCTTGTACGGCGATGTGCGGCGCGGATTGCGACCGTCATGGATCGATGCGGCGGCTCCGGAAGTCGCCGAGCCTTTGTATGATTTCTTTGTCAGACAATCCCGCACGATGGTTAGCGACGTAGCCACAGGCAGCTTTCGCGCGATGATGCAGGTGGAGCTGGTCAACGATGGGCCAGTGACGATTCTGCTCGACAGCAGAAAATTGTTTTGATTTGCTTTGCGTCTTTGCGGCTTGGCATGAGACAGTTTCACGCAAAGGCGCACGGTACAGAACCGGAGCGCGCTAAGCGACCGGGTAAATTTCACGCAAAGGCGCAAAGAGAGGCTCTATGCAACTCTGGAGGATATCGCTGGTGAAAACGTCGGGAACGAAACTCTTAATCGCGCTGATCTTGTTAACCCTTTTCCTCAGCGCCTGTAATGAAAAGAATTCAAACACTACGAGCAAGAATTCCAATCCGAATAACGCGAAAGACTCAAACGTTAAAGCCGGCGTGAAGCCGCAGCCTGACGCACAGGTCGCCGTGATCGAAACCGCGGACTACGGTCGGATCGTGATCGAGTTGTATCCGAACGTCGCGCCGAAGATGGTCGAACGCTTCAAGAAACTGATCAGCGAGCATGTCTATGACAGCACCGCAATTCATCGGGTCGATCCAGGACTGGGAATTATCCAGGGCGGTGATCCCTTGACGAAGGGAAATAATTCCGCGGTCTACGGTACGGGCAACTCGTCTTATCCAAACGTGCCGGCAGAGTTCAGCGATATTCCTTACGAGCGCGGCACAGTAGGCGCAGCTCGCACCAACGACATCAACACCGCAAACTGTCAGTGGTTCATCACGCTCAAAAAACAACCTGCTTTTGACAAGAAGTACACAGTTTTTGGCCGCGTGATCGACGGCATCAACAACGCCGAGGTCATCATGCGAGCGCCGACAGAGCAGGGAACTCCCAGGCCTTCAGACAAAGTTGTGATTAAGAGTGTGACGTTGCAGCCGAGATCGAATTTTCCGGCGTCTTAGGAGCGCTTCTGAATAAGAAGTACGTTCGTTACAGCTTCGGAAACAGAATCGGAAGCGCCAACTCCGCGGTGAACATGCAACGAGCATTGTGACCGCACAGCGGGATAACCAGCACCTTGTGCTGCGCCTTGTACTTCTGGTTGACATAGTTGGCGAAGGCCTGGCCGCGCGCGAGTCGGGTAGGGCCCTGAGCCATCGCCGGACACGACGAATCGAAGCCGCCCAACGGCAAGATGTCCAGCTCTCCGAGCAAGTAAGTCACTCCCCGCGCAGCCAATTGCGTCTTGAGTTGATCATCGGGAATGTTGGCGGTGTAGCCGCTGCGATTCTTCAGGCCGTACGGCCAGTTATCGTAAGTTGTGCAGTTGCGGGCATCGCCGAACGCTCGCAACTCGTTGTTATTGCCCGCTGGGCGCTCAGGGTCGACGTAGGCATAGCTCGATGGATTTGAAACGACATAGTTGATCGGGATGCCGAGCGTGTCGTGGACGTGGTTGGCCATCTCATAACGCGTGACGTACTGCCCGCCCGCAGAATGACCGGAGACAACAATTACTTTCAGGTTTGGGAAGGCCTCTTTACGAGCCAGCTTCCGAAGAATCTCATCCATCAAGTCATACGACGTTAGTTTGTCGTTGCCGGTGGCGACGCCGCCAGAGCGCCAACTGTCGCCGGAACAATTCCAATTGATTTCGTTTGGAGCGAGCTTGTCGTTACAGCCGCGCCCGTTATTAGACGCGAAGCGCGGAGAGATAACGATGGTGTCTTCGAAGGCGCCGGCCAGAAAGGCGGCCGCGAGGGCAGTGCGAAAATAGTTATCGGCGTCGCGCCCCGCGCCGTGAATCACTATTAGCGCCCGATTGATTTTGTCGTTCTTCTTTCCGAGAGGATAGGTGCGGTAGACGAGCGCTCGCGCTTGATCGTTCAGGTTGACCCATTCAGTGCATGCGGGTGTTGCCGTAGTACAGGGTTCAGCGCCGTAAGCAGGAAAGAACGCCGCCAAAGAAACGAAGAGAAGAAGTGTGCGCATCATGCGCGGGAGGATATAGCCTCTCAGACACGAGACGCAAGATCCTTATTGATGCGATGAGTGGGCTGAAAGATGACAGCTGGAACTAAATTGTATCGTTGCCGGCCTTTGATTGCTCTTCCAGCTCGTATCGATCGCGATCGCGGCGCTCGATCTTATCGAGAAACTCCAGCTCTTCATTGTCTTCGAAACTGACGCCGATGGCCCGGGCGTTTTCTTCGACCATAGATTGATCGGGCGTGGGACTATCACCCGCAAACGTTTCCGAACCGCTCTCATTCACATCTTCCCAGGCGGCGTCGATGTCGCCACCGGCGTCCGACGGTGACGCTGCAGTGTTATTGTGCAGACGTTGAGCGAGTAACTCAGGATCTTGCGGCGCGTGCGCGATCTCTTCTTCCATAAACTTTTCAATTTCCGGATCAGGAACGAACTCAGGATCGTTGGCGAGATATTCAAATGATTCCGGTGTTTTCTTTGGCATGATGACCTTTCCTTTAACGAAAGATTCTTAGTTCCGAACGTGTGGGCAAGCGTCGATCGGAGATCATTCTAATCAAATCGCGGGGGAAGATTTCCTGACTCGGACTATAACAAATGAACCGAAGCATCGGCAACGGTGTAGCGCAAGCTGCCAGCTTGCGCACGAACGAACTGAAGCACAAGCTGGCAGAGCCCGGGCTACCTTGCTTAACTGATCAACTAGCGGGACAAGGTTGCTTGACGATTGTAGACCACGCTCTTACACTTGAATTTGAAATTAACCAGGAACATCAGTTGTTCATAAGAGAAGCTTTGAAGCTTCCTTTGCCCTTTTGCGCGCAGGACGCGCGCATTCCATGACTATGCCACACAACCTCTTTAATTCACTGCAGTCTTTCTCCCCAACAACAGGAAAAACCGCACAGTTTTATTCGCTGCCGCAGCTCGAGAAAGAAGGCATCGGGCCCGTCTCGAGGCTGCCGTTCAGCATTCGGATCGTTTTGGAATCCGTTCTGCGCAACTTTGACGGCGAGAAAATCACCGAGGACGACGTCCGCAGCGTCGCGAACTGGCAAGCTAACGGCGAGCGCACCGAAGAAGTACCGTTCGTCGTAGCGCGCGTTCTGCTCCAGGATTTCACCGGCGTGCCTTTGCTGGTAGATCTCGCCGCGATGCGATCGGCCGTAGTGCGACTGAATAAGAATCCCGGCGTGATCGAGCCGCTCGTGCCCGTTGATCTCGTGATCGATCATTCGGTGCAGGTTGATTTCGCCAGCACCGGCGACGCTTTCACGAAGAACATGGAAATGGAGTTTCGCCGCAATAACTCCCGGTACCAATTTCTTAAGTGGGGCATGCAGGCGTTCGACGGATTTGGCGTAGTCCCTCCGGGCATAGGCATCTGCCATCAGGTCAATCTCGAATACCTCGGCAAGTGCGTTTGGGAGAAAAACGGTCTTTACTATCCTGACTCGCTCGTAGGCACCGATTCGCATACCACGATGATCAATGGGCTCGGCATCGTCGGCTGGGGTGTGGGCGGTATTGAAGCCGAAGCTGCGATGTTAGGGCAGCCGGTCTACTTCCTTACGCCTGATGTGGTCGGCGTCCACATGAGCGGCAAGTTGAACGAAGGCGTGACGGCCACCGATCTGGTCCTGGCCGTGACCGAAATGCTTCGCAAAGCAAAGGTTGTCGGGAAGTTTGTAGAGTTCCACGGCGATGGCGCCGCGTCTTTGTCGGTAACAGATCGCGCGACGATCGCGAACATGTCGCCTGAGTACGGCGCGACCATGGGCTACTTTCCCCCGGACGAAGCAACTTGTCTGTATCTGAAGGCGACCGGTCGAGCCGATGAGCACGTCGACGCGGTGCGAAACTATTTCAAAGCGCAGGGCATGTTCGGCATTCCACGTAAGGGCCAATGCGACTACAGCACTCTGCTCGAACTGGATCTGGGAACGATTGTTCCGAGCGTCGCTGGTCCCAAGCGGCCGCAGGATCGGATCGCGCTGCCGGATTTGAAAGATCAATTTCTCAACTTGCTGCAGAAGCCGGTCGCCGATGGCGGTTATGGGAAGACCAGCGAAGACATCGCGACTCGATATTCGGCGGACATCGGCGCGAGTGAACACGGTCTGGCGGTGATCGAGGGCGGCGGTGAGCAGCACTCCGCATCTGTGCCAGTCGCCCTCGTTGACGACCTCACGCGCCGGGACACGAGCGTCTGGAGCGAGACCGAGATGATGAACAATCGGCCCACGCCCGATCGCGTGGCCGAGGTCCTGCCCGAAGAGTTTCCCAAAGCGCACGTCGATCTTGGTCATGGCGATGTCTTGATCGCCGCGATTACCTCCTGCACCAACACTTCGAATCCGAGTGTGATGCTGGCCGCAGGTCTGCTCGCGAAGAAGGCGGTTGAGCGTGGATTGAAAGTGCGGCCCACGGTCAAAACTTCGTTGGCTCCCGGCTCGCGCGTAGTCACTGAATATCTGGAAAAGACCGGCTTGCAGCCTTATCTAAATCAGCTGGGCTTTAATCTTGTCGGTTACGGATGCACAACTTGCATCGGGAA
>JBGPWS010000062.1:0-15986 GCA_041492345.1 Pyrinomonadaceae bacterium
AAAAGCCTTGACCACTCCGGCGAGCGATCCAATCGCGATTGAATGATCACCCCCGATGGTAATCGGCAACTTACCGGCGTCAGCAATCTCTTCTACTTCAGCCGCCAGCCGTTCACACGCTGCATGAATCTCACTGAGGTACTTTAGCTTTTCGCCAACTGCCGGCAGTGAACGCGGCCGTTCGACTGGCAGGTCACCGAGATCCTCGACTTCATAGCCGAGCTTCGCTATTCGATCCGTTAGTCCGGCGACGCGAATTGCACCGGGTCCGAGATCGACACCGGCCATGCTCTGGCCAAAACTCAACGGCACGCCGAGCAGGCTCACGCTCTTTCCCGCGCCGGGAAGATCACGACTCTCTTGTAGATTCAAAATATTAGTCATGCATTACCAGGCAACGATGTCTTAGCAGATCGATCGGAGCCTTATAGAGTGCGGTAACTTGTTACCGCTTTCATAGGTCGCGACTTGTCGCGACCACCTAACTGATCTCTTGCGGAAGTGCGGCGCCAGGGCGCCGCATACCAAAGCGGCGACAACGGCGCGACTGCCGCGCCGGGAGCCCCGCCCGTCGCCGCACTCCAAATATTCCGGGCGCCGACTGAAGTGGATCCTTTCATGGCTCCCACTCAAAGGCTAGTTCAGAAATCGCCGTGTCATCCGTCGATCCTGAATTGGCTCCGTGGTAAACGGATTTGATTACGAACTTCACCCAATGGGTCTTCACTGATCCCACGTCAACTTTCTGACTGTCCATGCGGTCGTTGAAGCTCAAATCGCGCGAGGCGCCGTCAGAAAAATAAGCGGTCAAGGTCGCGATGCGATTGTTCTCTGTCCAGATCGCCGGGCTCTTGAAATAGCCGGGTTGGATCAGGATGCGGTGTAGATTGATCTCCCGATCAAAATCAAAGCGAATCCACTCGCCCAATCCCGGCCCGCCCACTCCCTCGATCCAGGCGGTGCTGCGTTTGCCATCCATCGCGTTGGCGGGATAGTAAGTGTTGGCTTGCACGGCCAGGCGAACTGAAGATGCACTTGGAGTGATCTTCAAAGGCGTGCCCGTTTGCGATTCGGATGAGGCTATTTCTGTCGATGGACTCGCGCTCCGCCCCGGTTCCGACGACGCAGGAGTGCTCTTTCGATTGACCGCGTTAATGTTCTGTTCGTTAGTGCTGGTCTTTGCCGATTCGGTTCCACCGGATTGCCGCAAAACAAAAAAGGCCGCGATGCCCACCAGCGCCAGCAGCAGCACAGCGATCGCAACTACGCCGACAGTCAAAATAGGATTTGATTGCCGCGCCTCGCTCTGGGACGGACGGAAGTCTCCAGCATTCGAGTAGGACGGAATAGTCGGACCTGCCGACGACTTTAAGGTGGGCTGGACGCGCGGCGGCAGAATCTCAGTGGTTGGAGGTTCAGCGTCGCGAGTCACGGCAGAGAGCGGACTGCCGTCTTCAAGACAGAACCTCAGGGTTTCGTCTTCGTACTTGCGATTGCATTTTGGGCAACGCTTCATAGCAATAGAATCCGCAGATTTCACAGAGAGAACCCAAGAATCTGTGAATCTGCGTACTAATAGGTCCTCTAGGTCGTCTAGGACCTATCGCCTCCCTTATATCACGACGCCGTTCGATTTCTCCTTAATGATCGCAACGGCTTCTTCCGGAGTAGTTGCGAAATCGAGAATCTGAACGTCTGTATCGCTCACTGCCAGGTGGCGCTGCCACTCATTCACGATCGGCGGCCAGCAATCACCAAGCAAGACCAGCGGCCTTGGTTCGAGCACGCGCGTTTGCAGCTTGTTCCAAACCAGAGATATTTCCGTCACTGTGCCCATACCGCCGCGCAGAGCGATATAGCCAACTGATCTGGTAATCAATCTCTGGAGACGTTCATAGAAATGTTCCGAAGGAACTTTCTCCGTCAGATAACGATTCGGTTCAGACTCGAACTGATTCATCGTGATGCCGACGACGCGGCCTCCACGCTCGTGCGCGCCACGACTAGCTGCTTCCATCACGCCGGCGTAGCCGCCGGTGCAGACCGTGAACCCTGAATCGGCGAGCAACTCTCCGACACGCAGCGCTTGCGAGTACTCCAGATCGTTCTCTTTACACTTTGAGCCGCCAAAGATCGTGACTATTCGTTCTTGCGCTTCACTCACGTTGGAAACCTCAATAGTTCGCGCTTCGCGTTCAGTGCGGACAAGACGTCCGTGCTCCCAGCAAGAGCATCCACAGATTTCGCAGATTACACAGACGGTGACGAAACATCGAGGTCGAGACTTACATCCCTTATCAAATCCACCGTCGTTTTTTCTCAGCTGCTAAATATGTTAAATCTGCGTAATCTGTGGATCAGTGCTCGCCGCTTAACATCAAAGAGCCTGCTCGTTTGTATTCTTCATAGTCGTCCCGGCTCTTGAAAGAGCTGCCGGTGTAGTTTTCTGGGATAGGCGTTGGATCGAAAAGACGCTCATCGCGAATGTTTATGAAGCCAGCGTCGATGAATAACGAACGATAGTCGTCCACGCTGAGAAGTTCGACGGGAACATTCAAGGTATCAATCCACTGATGCGTGGCCTCGTTCTCCCAATAGAGATCCACGACCGCGACCAACACACCGCCAGGCTTCAAGACCCTGTGAATCTCTTTCAACGCCCTTGGAATATCTCGGTAGTAATAGAGCGACTCCATGGAAAACGCGTGCGTGAATTCATTGTCGTTGAAGGGCAATCGCTCGGCGATGGCTATTTCGAAGTCGACGTTAGGAAACGATCGCGAAGATTCACGGGCAATACGAATCATCTCATCGGAAATATCGATGCCGGTTACACGACCTTTGATCGCAAAACCCGCCAACAAGCGACTCGCCCAACCCGATCCGCATCCGACATCCAGCACCCGCGCATCAGGTGGGACGCGCATGCGCTGGATTGCCTGCTCACCAACCGGGCGGTGGCCTTTCTCCATGCTCTCGCCTTTGCCGGCCCGGGCCCATTCGTTGAATTCGGTTCGAAGTTGCTCGTCCATCATCTAAACCGTGATGAGTAATGAGTGATGAGTGAAGACATTTAGAAACCTGGTGACGCATCACTCATCACTCGTCTTAAGGCTTTCCGTTCTTGCTCCATTCCGGTTTGAAATCGGTGTTCACTAACCACCTGACTGGCTTAACCATTGATGCGATTGACTCGGTCATATGCCCGAAATCTATGTGCGCCAAATCGTCGCTTGGCCGGTGGTAATCGGTGTGCAAACCGTAACTTGAAACTGTGTGCGCGATGATGCCCTTCCTGGCCAGGACATAGTTGTCCGAACGTTGAAAGAAGTGCTGTTCGGGATGCGGGTCAGCGACGAGACGTGCCCCGTGGGCCGCCAACTCCGCACCAAGATTTGAACGCTCGTATCCAGTCAACCAAAGTGTATGTGCTGGAACGGCAGCATCCGGACGACCAATCATTTCAAATTCCAGGTTAGCCACAAAACTCTCTACCGGGACCGGCGGATGCTCCTGAAAATACCTCGCGCCGTAACCGCCAATCTCTTCGCTGCCAAACAACGCAAAGACGACTGTCCGCTTTGGCCTCGTACCCTTGGCGAGCGCTCCCGCCAACTCCAGCACCGCGGTGACGCCGGAAGCGTCATCGTCTGCGCCGTTGTAAAGGTTATCGCCCTTCACTTCCCGCCCGATGCCCAGATGGTCCAGATGCGCCGACAGCAGCACCGTCTCCTTTGCCAACTTCGGATCGCGGCCACGCAAGATTCCAATGACGTTGGTCGTAGTGGCTTCCTTCGGAGGCGCGTCCGCCGCACCCCGCTGTCTCCTCTGAAACTTCACGGTCTGGAGATAACCACCATCGTCGCCGGCGGGCTTAATCTTGAGCAACTTCAACTGCGACGCGATGTACTTCGCCGCCGCCAACTCATCCGTCGTTGCGCTCCCACGTCCACGCATTTCATCACTCGCCAGGGCCTCCATGTACTTCCGCACAGACTGCTGCGAGACTATTGCCTTTGCTTTCCCGCGCCGCGCGACTTTCTGCGCTACAGTTTGGGCCACGCCCGCTGAGGCCATGACCAGGAAGAGGACGGCTATCAGCGAGGTACGTCTTGTTCGAATGTTCATCTAGCTGTTTGTCGATGTAGAAGGTTGAATTAGGGACGCAGGCGATAAAGCATCCTCGGGAATGGAATCGTTTCGCGAATGTGTTCTATGCCGCACATCCATGCGGTGCAGCGCTCTATGCCCATGCCGAATCCCGCGTGCGGCACGCTGCCATAGCGCCGCAGATCCAGGTACCACTCGAACGACTCCTTTGGCAGTCCGTGCGCCGCGATCTGCTGCTCGATAAACTCGACTGAAGTGGAGCGCTCACCGCCGCCGATCACTTCGCCATAGCCTTCGGGCGCCAGCACGTCAACTCCGAGCGCGATTTCATCTCGCTCCGGATCGCGCTTCATATAGAAGGCTTTGACCGCGGCCGGATAATGATGAACCATCACGGGCTTGTCGTACTTGCTGGAAAGATAAGTCTCATCCGGCGCGCCGAGGTCCCCGCCCCACTCGAATTTGTTTTCCACTTCGCCCTGCTCGAACCCTTCGTGCAGAATCTTCACCGCATCGTCATAGTGCAGACGCGGAAACGGCGGCACGATTGCTTCCAGCTTTGAACGATCGCGCTCGAGAGTTTTCAATTCCTCCGCCCGCGCATCCAGCACGCGCTCCGCGATATACGAAAGAAATCTTTCCGCCAGATTCATCGCGTCATCCAGCGTCGCGTAAGCCATCTCTGGCTCGACCATCCAGAACTCCGTCAAGTGTCTTCGCGTTTTTGATTTCTCAGCCCGAAAAGTCGGACCAAAGCAATAGACTTTGCCAAACGCCGCGGCCGTCGCTTCGTTGTAAAGCTGGCCCGACTGTGTCAGGTAAGCCTTCTCGTCGCCAAAGTAATCGACTTCGAACAGCGTGGTCGTTCCCTCGCAAGCCGCCGGCGTAAAGATGGGCGTATCCGCCAGGGTGAAGCCGTCGTTGTCGAGAAAGTCACGCACGGCTTTCACTACCGTATGCCGCACCTTGATGATCGCGTGCTGCTTTTTCGAGCGCAGCCATAGGTGGCGATTGTCCAGAAGAAATTCAGGGCCGTGTTCCTTCAGCGTGATGGGAAAGTCGTGCGCGTTCTGTACGACCTGAGCGTCGCTGACGTCGATTTCAAATCCGCCCGGCGCGCGGCTGTCTTCGCGCACGCGACCGGTCACAATCAACGCGGACTCCTGGCCCAGAGGCTTTAGCGCGTCCCAGAGCTCCGGTGACACAGAATTCTTCGCGACCACGCCCTGCACGATACCGGTGCCATCGCGCAATTGCGGAAACATCAGTTTCCCGCTGGAGCGCAGGTTATAGAGCCAGCCCTTCAGCGTGACTTCTTCGCCGACATGTTTGGATAAGTCCTTGATGTAAGTTTGCATTAGATATTGGCGACGCCCGGGGCAGTAGCCCGACCGTGAGGGAGGGCTCTCGAACGTACATTATCTGAGCCCTCCCTCACGGTCGGGCTACTGCCCCATTTCGCCGACTGCATTTGAATTGATTCGCTCATTAATTATCCGCCGCAGAACCTGAAAACGGTCGAGCCAGTCAGCGGCCTGCAACACAATCAAAAAAGTTGGCTGGATATGTCTCTCATAGAAAGCGCCCCGACCGCAGACCGCGGTTTGATACGAGAAGGTGCCGATTGCTTTCAGGCCTCGCTGGATTGTCATCAAGCGAAACTCCTTGACGAAATCGTCAGGGTCAATCGGTTCCAGACCGAGCCGCCGCCGCTCTTCAAGGAAAAACAGGCGGTGCCCTCGCACTTCGGCCAACGAAGGCGGCTCAGGTTGCCGGTCCATCAATAGTGACACTAGATCATAACTGGCCGGACCCATGCGAGCATCCTGATGATCCACGATCCTTATCTTACCCTGTTTGTCGACCAGCAGATTCGCCGAATGATAGTCGCGATGACAAAGCACGCGCCGGCACGCCGCCAGCTCGGCGGCGACGTCATTCAATTCAACTTTCAACTCTGCCGCTTCACCATGACTCAGGGTTTCGTGGCGCAGGCTGCCAAAGTAATGTTCGAAAAAGAAATTCAACTCCCAGGCCAGCTTGGCCTCGTCGAAGGCCAGCCTGCTCGCAATTGAATCCCGAGCGAACGCCTGGGGCGTGGCCGCCTGAATGCGCGCGATGATCTCGATTGCCTGCTCCAGCAAACTTTCGCACTCTTCCTCGGAAGCAGTTTCGAAAACCTGGCACAACTGATTGTCGCCGAGGTCTTCCTGCACAATGATTCCCACCGCACCATCCGTCTCATAAACTTTCGGCACGGAGAGCCCGCATTCCAGGAATAGAATCGTAACATCCAGATAGGGATGAACGTCGGGGTCGAATGGCTCTGGGTAAACCGCGGCCACGGCAGTTCCGCGTTCCCAGGGGATGCGAAAGTACTCGCGGGTCGAGGCGTCCGGAGTCAGCGCGACAATCTCTGATTTGCGCGCACTTTGGCGTTTCGCCAGGTAGCTCGCAAGCCGATCGCGAGCGCTCGCGGTGAACGCATTCGGGCTGTTCTGGATGGCTGAACTCATGCGGCGAAGGGAAACACCTGCGAAGCGAAGTAGACTCTGATCATTCGCGCGCTTGGCAGTGATCGCCTAATCAGCGAATCTTATCACTGCGATAAGGAGACGACAAAGTTAAGACCCGCAACGTGACCCTTGAGAGCCTTGGCCGGCGGAGTCGTTCCCGCAACAAGCTCAGCCCGCACGACCACCACATTTTCCCGCCGTTCGCCGGCGAGCACGCGCACGCCATCACCCAGGATTGCCCGCCGGACATGGGCTCCTTTTTCCACGGTCACGTTATCCCACAAAACTGACTCGTGCACCTCTGCCTGTTCATCGATCGACGGATTCCGGCCCGTGTACACGTCACGTCCCTGCCGGCGTAACAGCGCCAGGCTGATGTCCAGATATCGTTTGAGCGTCGAAAGTTCGTACCACATTCCTTCAGCGACGTGCGCCGCGATTCGCTCTCCATTCGCTATCGCCCGCGGGTACACTTCCGTAGTCGAATGTGAAAAGACGCCCCGTGGAATGTAATCAAATATGCGCGACTCGAGAATCTGAATGCCGGTGAACATCAGGGGCGGATCGGCTTGGGAGTCCGGCGACAGCGGCCCGGGCATTCCGCCAAAGTTACTGACCAGACCGTCCCGCGTCTCGACGATGCTAAAGCGCTCGTGCTTTGGGTTGCGGAGTAGAACCAGCGTGGCGAGGGCTTTCTTTTGCCGGTGAGTCTCCAACGCGGCTTTCAAATCAAGATTGGTGATCAACTTTCCGTTAACCACGATGAAGGTGTCGCCCTCCAGGAAACGCCGCGCATTATCCATCGCTCCGCTAGTGCCCAAAATCACGGGCTCGTGAACATACTGCAGACGGACACCGAACTGACTGCCATCACCGAGCGCGCCGCGAACCGATTCAGGCTGATGATGGAGGTTGACTATCACATCCTCAATTCCATACTTCGCCAGATACTCCGCTACATAGCCGACCAGCGGCTTACCGAGAACCGGCAGCGCAGGCTTGGTACGGTCAGAGGTCAACGGCCAAAGCCGCTCGCCGTACCCTGCTGCAAGAATCATCGCTTTCATTGTCCAGACATTCTAAATGAGAGCCGTTAAAAAACGCATTGCGTCCAGCCGAGCCATGCATCAGCCACAGATAATCCCAGATGCCAAAAATAAGAAAACACAACCAGATCGGTGCCTATCCGTGTTCATCTGTGGCTTGTCTTCGGCTAGGCATTCGCGGCCTCAAAGTGAAAATACTTTTGCCTTTAGTTGAATCGGCGTCGTTTGGTGTCGTAAGCTAGCGACGGTCCGCTTATTCAAAGACCTGACCATCATAATCAATGCCATTCGATAAATTCTACTCGCTGCCGCTCGAACAGCAGATTGGACAGTTCTTTTCTATTGGTCTTCCAGGCACCGAGCTGGACGAAGAAGCACGAGCGCTGATCGAAGAGATCAAGCCCGGCGGCATCATTCTGTTCGGGCGCAATATCGAGACGGCTGAACAGGTGCGCCGATTGCTTGACGGCGCGCGCGCGATGTTGCCAATAGCGCCACTGTGCGGCGTCGATCAGGAAGGTGGCCTGGTCGATCGCTTGCGGGACATTTTTCCTCCGATGCCCTCGGCACGCGCGATTCGCCAGCACGGCGACCTGGCCGGAGTGCGGGCGCTCGGCCGGATCACGGGCGAAGTCCTGCGGATGTTGGGTTTCGATATTAACTTTGCGCCGGTGATGTCAATAATTACACAGGAGCGCAGCCAGCTCACCAACGGTCTCTACTCACGCTCGTTCGGCCGCTCGCCGGGTGAAGTTCTGGGTTATACGACGGTCTACATGCGCGGGCTCCAGGCCACCGGGTGTCTGGGTTGTTTGAAACACTTTCCCGGCATCGGGGCCGGCACCGTTGATTCGCACATTGAGATGCCGCTAGTGCCTCTGTCTCATGACGATTTGCTGGCCCAGGATCTGGCGCCATACATTGAATTGTTTCAGCGTGCCGACGATCGCGTCCGCGTGGTCATGGTGAGCCACGGGGGTTTTCCCAATATCGACATCCAGAAAGGTACTACCGGCGGACTGATCGAGCCGGCATCGATTAGCCCCAGCATCGTATCCCATCTTCTGCGTCAGGAACTCGGATACAAGCATTTGGTCGTGACGGACGATTTAGAGATGGGTGCGATCGCGAAGCATTGCGAAATTGAGGACGCCTCGGTGCGCGCATTTCTTGCCGGTGAGGACATGCTGCTGATTTGCGCCACGCCGGGAACCATTCGGCGCGGTTACCGCGGGTTATTAGACGCAGCTCGCGCCGGCTCAATCAGTGTGAGACGCATTCAGGCATCCCTTAAACGCATCGCTGCTACCAAAGCCCTGGTGAAGCCGCCGCCACCGCTGGACATGGACAAATACAACCAGCTGGCAAACGAAATACGGGAACTGAATGACACCCTTGAATATCGTTATCCAGGAGAATCCAATGTGCAATAACCCCAGACTAAGAGCACATTGCCCTTCAGGAATGCGCTTCATAAAATGTTTCGGCCTAAGCCTGTTGCTGCTGACAGCCATTCTTTTGCCGTCGGCCTGCAGGCGGTCCCAAAGCAATGTCTTTGTGATCGCGCTTTCCGATAACATCAAGACAATTGATCCGATCGGGTCGCCATCCGTGGACGCTGCCAGCGAACGCGTGCGCACGTTGATGTTCAATTCGCTGGTGAAGAAAGACGAAAAGTTCGATTACGTTCCTGAATTGGCTTCGAACATTCAGCGCTCGGACGACGGATTGAGTTTCACCCTTACCCTGCGCGACGGAGTGACCTTTCATGATGGACGTCCGTTCACTTCGGCTGACGCCAAGTACACGCTGGACACAGTGCTGGCTTCGACCTTTGCGAAAGCCGCCAGTTTTTTTGAAGGCTCGGGCTCTACCAGGACAGCCTACATCAAGAGCGTCGAAGCTCCGGACGCGCACACACTGATTATTCGTCTTAACAAGCAATGGACCGGATTACTTCCAAACCTGGTGCCCATCGCGATGATTCCGAAAGACAGTTACGAATCACAGAAGACGCATCCGCTGGGCACCGGGCCTTTCAAATTCAAGAGCTATGATCAGGTGCAACAGGTCGTCGACCTCGAAGCCAACGAGACGTACTGGGACGGCGCGCCTAAAATCCCCGCCATCCGCGCCCGCGCGATCAGCGAATCAAACCAACTGCAGGCCGAGCTGCAAAGCGCTCGCGTGGATGTCGCGCCACTGCCTACCAGCCTTTCTCCCGACGCTATCAAGGGGCTCGGTCAGAATCCGAACCTAAGTGTGCACCAGTTCGTCGGATCAAATTTGAATTTGCTCACCTTTAATACTACCGAGGCACCGCTTGATAACGTCAAAGTAAGACAGGCAATCGCATACGCAATTGACCGTGAGAGCATGATCCGTGACCTGGCCCTGGGCCAGGGCGCAATTGCTCATTCAATCCTGCCGGAAGGATCGTGGGCGTACGTGCAGGGCCAGACTTATCACTTCGATCCCAACAAGGCGAAGCAGTTGCTTGACGACGCAGGCTTTCGCGATCCTGACGGCGACGGTCCGCAGACGCGTTTCGCAAAGCCAATCATCTTTCGAATCTCGGGCAGCAGCGCTTCCGCGCGACAGTACGCCAGTGTGATTCAAAACTACCTAAGGGACGTCGGCATTCCCGTTTCGATCGAGACCTCAGAACTCAACGTCCTTTTCGAGTTTCTTCGACGCGGGCAGTTTCAGATGACTTACGGGCAGTGGGTGGGAGGCAATCAGGATCCGATTTTCTACCACGACCTGTTCGCGACCTCTGAGATTCCCACCGAAACGCGCGCGGCGCGCAATCGCAGCCGCTACAGCAATCCCGAACTGGACAAGATTCTCGATGAGGCCGCCAACACCTACGACCATGCGAAGGCCGCACCCTTATACGCAAAGGCGCAGGAGATCATCAGCCGCGACCTGCCCGTGTTTCCGATGTGGTATCAGGCAAACATGGTGATCGCCAAGAAGAACGTCGGCAACATTCACGTCAATGCGAGTGGTGATTGGGGCTTCGTGAAGGATCTGACGGTGCAGCGTTAACGCGCTGCTCAGCGGTAATTATCAACGACGGCCTGTAGCTTCCGTTCGCTTTCGCTCGAGACGCCGATAAACTCGATGCCTGCTCCAGTCGGCGACGCGCCTTCCATAAGGCGAAGTTGGTATCGCACGGCGCCTCTCAGATTGATCATTCCTGAGGCCTCTCCAGTCAATCTAAGGTAAATTTCCTGGCCGGCGCGCGGCTCGCGCTTTGTGGCCAGGAAGCATCCACCGAGACTGAGACTGGTTATCTTGTCGTAGTGATCACACTCGGGTCCCCAGCCCCAATCAGCAAAGAAGTCCACGATGACCCGCGGGTGTCTTCTCAGCTCAGTGAAATCCATCGGCGCGTTCTTAAGGTGTTTTGATTTGGTCGATCGCTGTCTGAATTCGCCACCAGCTTATCACGCCTTCGCGAATCAAACGGGGCTCGACGCCGCAGACGTTCACGACAGTTGACGGCTGATCGGCTCCGGCATCACCATCGTCGACAATCAAATCAATTGTTTCACTAAAATAGTTACTAACTTCCTGCGCAGTTTTTGCCGGCTCCTGATGCGACGGATTCGCGCTCGTGGCCGTCAAGGCCCCACCGCAGGCCCGCACCAGCGCGCGCACAGTCTCATCGCCGGGTAAGCGCACGCCAATCGTTTCTGTGCCCGCAGTGATTTCTTCAGGTACTTCTGGCGCCGCCTTACCGATGAGAGTTAACGGGCCAGGCCAAAACGTTTTGGCCAGCAGATCGAACACCGGTAAGGGTTCAGAGATGAAACGACCAACCTGTTCACGATCGCTGATGACCACGAGTATGGGTTTGTCGCCTTCCCCGCCCTTGAGCTGTTTGATTCTTTGGACCGCGTGGCGATTGAAGGGATCGGCGCCGAGACCATAGAAAGTGTCGGTGCGAAAGGCGATGATGCGGCCCTCGGCGATGGTCGTGGTAATTCGGGAATATGATTCAACTGTTTGAGGAATGATCACGCTGGTCGGTTTCAGCGCCGTCAGGCGCGGAATGTTTATAGCTCCCAATCGAACAAAGAATTAGCAGGCTGCTGAAAAACTGGTTAGCCACAGAGACATGGAGACAGATGAAATCAAAGAGAGGTGAAGTCTATTGGCGTTTCTGATCAATTCTGATCTGCCTTTTCTCTGTGACTCTGTGCCTCTGTGGCCGATTTCGTCTTTTTCAGCAGCCTGCTAGACCTTCACGCCATAGCCAAGACCATCACCAACCGGCAAAACTTCAGCTCGCAGTTGTGGATGATTCACGAAGTATCGGTTGAATTCGCGCAACGCTTCGGTAGATGGCTGCTGATCCGGCGAGCGAATCTCACCCGCAACCTGGCCACCCCACAAAAGATTGTCGCAGATAACCACGCCACCGGCGCGCAGCTTCGGCAGAGCCAGATCCAGATAGCCGCGATACTCTTCTTTCACCGCATCAATGAAAACGAGATCGAATGTTTCATTAAGGCGAGGAATGACTTCGAGTGCGTATCCCTTTTCGATCTGCGCCCGCTGACGCAAACCCGCGCGCGATAGATAGCCCTCTGCCGCTCGGATCATCTCATCGCTCGGGTCAATACTGATAACAACCCCGTCGTCGGCCATCCCCCGCGCCAGGTGAATCACTGAGTATCCAATCGCCATCCCGCATTCGAGTGCGCGCCGGGCCTTGATGGCGCGGGCAGTGATTTCCAGAAACAGCGCGACCTCGCGATCGGCAATGGGCACGCGATGCTCAGCGGCGTAAGCTTCCATCTCCGCGAGCAAGGCCTCACTCGGCGGCAGCAGATTATCCAGGTACTCTGCTTGGTCACGATGAAGAATAGCGTCTAGTTTTGCTTTCACTTGTCGATTTTTTCCTGCGCTCCGGACCCAACCGCGACATAGCGCCGGCCCAGTCCCAGCTCTCTCAATTTGTGTTGCAGTGACTGTCGGTGCATTCCTAAAACCGAAGCGGCACGCGTCACATTGCCGCCGGATTCTTCCAGACAACGGGCGATGTAGCGCCGCTCGAACTCTCGGCGATCGTCGCGAAAATCGGAAGTGTAAGGAACCACCAAGTTGCCATTCGTGGCAATTTCAATCGGCTCTACAGACGGTCTCTGCGCCGGTTCTTCGCTCAGATCCAGTGCGTTCAGCTCAGCTCCTTCGGACATGATCGCGGCGCGTTCGATCGCGTTGCGCAGTTCGCGCACGTTACCGGGCCATTCGTACTCCATCAACTTCCGCAGCGCGTCGCGGCCAATTGGCCGCTCAGGCAAGCGATGACGTTCGGCAGCCTGACGGGCAAACGCTTCCGCCAGCATCGGAATATCTTCGCGTCGTTCGCGCAGCGGAGCAATATCTATAGTGACGACGCGCAAGCGATAAAAGAGATCGGCGCGAAAATTTCCGTCCGCAATTTCTTCCTCCAGCGCGCGATGCGTGGCGCTGACAATCCGTACGTCCACCGGGATCGATTCGTCACCACCAAGTCTTTCAATCCGTCGCTCTTCCAGCGCGCGCAACAGCTTTGCCTGCACGTTGGCGCTCATGTCGCCGATTTCATCGAGGAAGAGTGTGCCGCCGTTGGCCTGCTCAAACTTACCCCGCCGGCGGGCCGCGGCGCCCGTAAATGCGCCCTTTTCGTGGCCAAAAAGCTCAGATTCGATCAGCTCTGTAGGTAAGGCCGCGCAGTTCACGGCGACAAAGGCACCGCCGCCCCGCATGCTATTCCGGTCGTGCAGCTCGCGCGCCACCAGCTCTTTTCCGGTTCCCGATTCGCCGCGCACCAGCACGGTAGCATCCGTGTCGGCGACTTTCTCGATCATCGCGCGCACGTTCTGCATCGCGTCGGAATTTCCGAGCAGAGCCCCACGCTGTGATGTTTCGATCTCTATTCTCCGCCGGAGAGAGCGATTCTCACGACGAAGCCGAATGGTTTCGAAAGCGTTCTTGACGACCAGGCGAAGATCGTCAAGCTCGAAAGGCTTCGAGACGTAATCGTAGGCGCCGCTCTTCACCGCCTGAACCGCAAGACGCTCAGAACCGTGGGCGGTAATGATTATGACCAGCGGCGCTTCTGTCTGGTTGCTCTCGCTTTCGGTTTGCAGTTCCTTTAAGAATTCGAGCCCACTGATGCCGGGAAGATTGACATCGAGCAGCAGCAGATCGAACTTTCGATCACGCATCAGCGCGCGCGCTGTCTCGGCGCTATCGGCTTCATCGATGCCATGGCCGAACGCCTCCAGCGCGCGCCTAATCCCGTAGCGCGCCGCTTCCTCGTCATCCACAACCAACAATCGCAAGCTGTTCTTTTCCATGCTGACTCCCCCAGAGTTTAATACTTTTTGAGGGGTTTTGCTTGCGCATGGCGTGCCACAGCGCGGGCGCCCTAATTCACCGCTCGCTTCACCAACACCGCCAGCACGATATTTTCGCCCGATGAACTGGCATTTACTAGTGTGCCGACTACAGCCGGCTGACCCTCACGGACGCTGATGTCAGTATTGATGCCGACGTGTTCGTAATTGAATACCGGCGCCGAGTTGGTGCCTGATGCTGCAATGTTCGTGCCGGTTTGGATGGGAACCCGTGAGCCGTAAACGAACCTGAGCAACTGAATCGTCTGCCCGCCATTGCCATCCAGCACCAGGTTCAAACGAGCGATCGAAAACTCATTGAAGATGGGTGGGCGGTTCGATAACGACGAATTCGGGAGTAGGCCAATAAACCAGCTCAAGCTCAGGTTTCCGCCATTTTTCACGCGATTGACCAACGTCGTTTCCAGACTGTAGTTCTTAAAAGGCAGCGTCTCGCGCAGTTGCTTCATCACGGGATCGAGCGAGGCGGGAATCTTGCCCTCTCCTGGCTGCTGGTTCGTCGCGGCAATAACGTACAACTCGACGTCCAGATTGGTTTGATCGTCACGCGCTAATCCGCGTGGCGATTGAGTAGCGTCCTGGGCCAATGCAAGTTGCGCCGAGCAGATTGTCACAATCATGCATAACAGCGCGCAGAAAAACATACGACGTCCACTTGTAATGCTCATCAAGAGTTTTCTCCTTACTTAGTTTGAAGTAGCGATTTCTCGCGGGTAGGTTGGTTGCTCGTCCGTAGCTGACACGCCGCGGTCCAACAAAAGTTCCAAACAAAACGTAGCGCAAGTTGGTTTAACCCACCACCAAAAGCCAGCAGCGAATCGGACGGACCCGGTCGCTACCGCTCGCGGTTCTGTACAGGCAGCCTCAGTTCAAACCTCGCGCCCTTCCCGTTCTGTGATGGCGCCAGCCGCGCCGAGCCGCCGGCTTCTTCCATGCGCTTGCGGACAATCGCGAGCCCGAGACCCGTGCCGCGCTGTCTGGTCGTAAAAAACGGTTCCCAAATTTTTGTTTGCATCTCAGCGGCGATGCCCGGCCCGCTATCATTAACCGCAAAGATAATCTCGTTGTCATCGACAAACGATTCAATAGTCACGCTGCCGCCGGTGGGAGTGGATTGCAAAGCATTCAGGACGAGATTTGACAGAGCATCGCGAATCGCGGCAGTTTGCACTCCGCCTAACTCAAGCGTTGCGCCAATCCGACTTTGCAGGGTGATGTTGCGTTCGTCGGCCTCAGCCCGAAAAAGACTGTTGACGCTCCGCAATAACTCGTCGGCGCGGCAGGGCGGAGCGGCCGGCGGTCTCTTGCTTGCAAAGCTGAGCAACTGCGTGACGCTCTTGTTCAGACGATCAGTCTCACCGACGATCAAACTCAGATCGCGGGCATGTTGACTCTTCAGCCCTTCGTCCTCGCTCATGACCTGGGCAATTGATTTGATCGCGGACAGCGGATTCTTAACCTCATGCGCCACGGTGGCGGCCATCTGACCCAGCGCCGCCAGCCGCTCACCTTCAGCTACCTTTAGCTCCAGCCGCACGTTTTCTTCAACCAGCCGGCAATCTTCGATGGCGATCGCGACCTGACCGGCGAGCACTTCCAGCACCGCGCGCACGTCCGGCGTCAAAGCATTCGGCGAGGCTTCAATCAACAGCAGTCCGGCGTTTCGATCTTCACGGCGCAGAACATAAGCGACATTGTACTTCTGCTCTCCGAAAACCACATCGTCCTCCAGCGCGGTTACGCCGGCTGCCGCCGCTCTCTGCAAGACCTTTTCCGTCCATAGGGATTCCTCATTATTCTGCGGCCGCGGTGGTATCCTCTCATCGTCGGTTTGCCCCAGGACGATCTTTACGCGCCGCAGTGAAAGCGCGCCGGCGGTTTGTGATTCAATGAAGGCA
>JBGPWS010000350.1:0-4489 GCA_041492345.1 Pyrinomonadaceae bacterium
GCTACGAGATGCTTCAAATAACTAACGAAGACATAGGGCACGGTCATCCAGATCGCTGAGTCGGGCACCTGGGCCATGAACGGATGCTTCCAACTGATGCGGCCAAGCACGGAGAATCGGATTGCGAGATAGGCGCCGGCTACCGCGGCAAAGGGAATCATTTGTGAAATGATCTCGCGGCCACGCGCGCTGAGACTCTGCCTGGCTTTGGTTCGGGTCAGTTCCCAGACGATGAATACGAGGGGCAGGGCGAGCGGCGTCTCTTTGCACAAGGCCGACAATCCGTACGCAATCCCTGATGCGAATAGAAACTTCTTGTCTCCGTCCGTTCGATAGCGCATATACCAGATAAGACTCGGCAAGTAAAACAGCGCTGCCAACGGATCGGGAATGCCGCTGATCCATGAAACCGATTCGACGTGCGCCGGGTGCAATCCGAAGACAAGCGCCGCCAAGGTGGCTATCAAACGATTGCCGGAGAGTCTCTTAATCAGGAAAAAGACGGCGACGGTCGCGCCGCAATGAACCAGCAGGTTCATGAGATGCCAGCCCGGCTCCCACAACCCGAACAGCTTGTAATTGAACGTCAGGTACGCGGTGAACAGCGGACGATAGTAAGGAGGCGGAATGTCTTTGGTCAGGGTGCCTCTTTGAAAACTCCAAACGTCGCTGGTGAACCCGCGCAGGACGTTGCCCCATGATCGCAGCGCCGGATTGCCGACAATTTGTTTCGTGTCATCAAACACAAATGCGCCGCTAAGCGAATTAGCGTAAGCCAAAACCGTGGCTGCCACTACCAGAAAGAGAGCACGGCTTTGATCGAGCACACCACGCGCCGGCGTCTCAGTGGCGACGCTGGAGCGCGACTCCCTGGTTTTGGCTGATTTCGATTGCGCTTTTTTCATTCTCATCGCTGCGAGCAACGGATTCTTAGTGGCTTAGACTTTAGTCTGAGATCTTTCCAATCGCTACCACAGACTAAAGTCTTTTCTCCCTCTCCCTTTGGGAGAGGGCAGGGGAGAGGGCTTGTCTGTGCGTCAAGCTCTGCACCCTCCCCTAACCCCTCCCAAAGGGAGGGGAAGTAACCGCGCACGTTTCAACCAACTTGATTAGACGTTCCCAAAGTTTGTGCCACTTATCTACCGGTGCGGAACTTCCGAGTGTTCGTCCAGGTCAACGTCGCAACCATCTTTGATCAGACGATAAGGAACGTTTTTCGGATCCAGCGGCGCGCCGGAAGCGTCAACTCGCAAGCCGGCCTCCTGTAGCGACGAAACGATTTCTTTCCAGGAAGTGACGCACCGGCCCGTCCGTACTTTACGGTCTGAGAGGATCCGGCGAATCTTGTCGCGCTCTTCCACCGAATCGAGCCGCATCAGTTGCTTTTCGACCATTTCCTTTACGTTCGGGTCATCGGACGCTTCGGAAAGATGTATGTACATCTCGCGGGCCGCCTGGCCGGCGCCGCCTTCGGCCTTCATGCGCGCGCTCATCGCCAGCATCCAGGGGGGTGCGCCCGAAACTTCGGCTCCGGCTGTGTAAACGTCGCTCGCCTTGCGATAGTCGCCACGTTGCCAGTAGATGTAACCCAGGTGCTGATAGAGTCGCCACTTGTCCGGATTGGCGGCGATGCCGTGATCAAGAAGTGCGATCGCTTCGTCCGCGTTCAAATCCGGAAGTATTAACGCACCGTAGTAGTAAGGCTCGAGAAACTGAGGATCGAGAGTCGTCGCCATTCGCAGCAACGACGGCAACAAGCGCAGATCCAGAGACGATAGGCTACTCAAATCAAAATTTCCGGCGTGCGTATCTTCATAGTTGACGATCTTTCGTCCCACGTATTGTAGCGACCTTATCCAATACCAATCGGCGGCCACGCCGTTGAAAGCCAGCGTGAGGCGCTTCATCGCCGGTCCGTTCAGATACAACTGTTCTTCAGCGTACTGCGTCCTTGGATCGCTACTATGCGCGTCGTTCCAACGCATCACGAGCGCCGCGGCAAGTAGCCCGACGACAATCGTTAGAACTAAAAAGTAGTCTCGCTTCATTTCAGATTTCGCCGGCTGAAAACGAGCGTAGTTGCGGCCAGCAACACACCGATGTAAATGAGGCCATAAACCAGGGCGGCTATTATCGCCCGTGCTTCCGGCGTCTGGCCGTGCGCGGCGGCAGTAATGGCGTTGTAGTTCGTGAGATTGGGAAGCAGATAATAAAGGGAGGCGAAAAACCAGCGAGTGGGGACGCTGCCCATCGATCCGGCCAGCGTCTTCAGGTCGCCGCTAAAATGTCCGATAACGAAAACGAAAAAGGTTAAGAGGGCGGAAAGCGCCGGTGATGAAAAAGCCGAGAACAGCATCGCCACGCCCGTCAGGATCATCAGTTCGAGATAGATCAATAAAATCGCGGGCCAGATGCGCGCCACCAGCGGGTCCCATCCGCGCTTCACGTAAAGGAGTGCCAGCGACAAACCAACGCCCATGATGGCGACGTTAACCAGCAGTGTCAGACAAAGGCCGAGGTACTTGCCTAACAAAAATTCACCGCGGCCGATCGGTTTCGAAAGAATCGCGTAAAGCGTCCGGCGTTCGATCTCTTTATAGACCAGACCGACACCGACGAAGATCGCAATGAAAACTCCGAAGAGCAGAATTGCGCTCAGCCCCAGATCGACAATGATCTTCGCTTCCTGGCCCGCGGAGAGCTCGCCCAGAAAGATCGCTCCGGCAATCAGGAGCAGGACAAACACGACCAGGTTGTATAGGATCCGATCGCGCACGGCTTCGCGAAACGCGTTCCGCGCGATTGCGGCGACGCGTCGCCATGCGACTCCAGTTGTTGCGGGGTTCACGTTATCGGCCACATCTGGCGCGGCTATTAAGTCGGCAGATTGTCTGCTCATGACGCGAGCCGGTTAGGCAGAATACTCTAACCTAATCCGGGCTTTTTGCGAAAGAGATTTTTGCCGAGCGGGTCGGTTACAAAATGCGGAGCAAGCTCATTAGCACGTTCCTTAGAGCAAGGCGGTAACAAGCCGGCGCACGATTGTGAACGGCGTCAGCTTACGTTGTTGGGCCAGGTCAACCTCTTTGCTGTCAGCGCGGACGTCTCGTCCGATTAGCGCCACAGGCGCTCAAAATCTCTTGTATTGACTAATATTCGCGCTTTGCGCTCAGTGCGGACGAGACCTCTGCGTTGCCGGCTTCAACGCCCGCGTAACGCGATCTCAGGAAGTTGCCGACCGTCTTTGCGTTGTGATCGTAGCCCATAAAACGGATCCGATGATCAGAATCCAACTCGCAGCTGTGACTAACTCGAACAGGTGAACTCTCGCTGGCGGCTCAAAAGCGAGCTGGATGTCCGTCGCCTGGGCCGGGGCCGATATTAGCAGCAGGCCGTCCGCGGTCGCGGTGGTGGGAAGCAGCCGACCGTCAGCTTTGGCCGTCCAACGGGGATA
This sequence comes from Pyrinomonadaceae bacterium, assembly GCA_041492345.1. Lineage (GTDB taxonomy): Bacteria > Acidobacteriota > Blastocatellia > Pyrinomonadales > Pyrinomonadaceae > UBA11740. Next base: position 3,455 of record JBGPWS010000350.1, read on the forward strand.
GAAATAGGTGCGCACCTGCAGAGTGTTTTCAGTTCCAGCGCCGAGGTGAAACGTCCGGCGCTCGGGTTCCCATGCAGTGATGGTGACCGGTCGCGTGCCCGCCTCGACTTTGGCAGTCAATTTTTCGACATTGTTAAAGTCTCGAGCCCACACGGGCAGCCAGTCTTTGAAGCTCGCCGCGCCGCGAACGTCCTGGGCCATCGGTTCGAACTTTGCGCGGCTAATGTATTCGCAGTCCTGAATGATTTGCGTGCCGATGAACACCACCGAAAGCGCGAACGCCAATCCTACCGCGAGATCGCGCGGGCGGAGCCGGTTGCGAAACTGTTCCCTCCATTTCGGTATGCTGGCGGCGAACAGCATTGCGCCCATCAACGAAGTGACTGAAAGCCACCGCCAGGGAAACTGCACCTCAGACAATTTCGGAACTACGGCCCACACGGGTTTGCTCAAGGGCGTGGCCATCAGAAATGTCACCAGCAACAAGACCAGGGCAGCATTCATTGCGCGGTTGGATTTGTCTCGCTTGAACGAGCGAACAAGAAATGCGATGCCGGGCAAGAGAAAGCCGATCATCGCGAGCGCCAGAAGGTTGGCGTACCAGGTGTTTCGGTTCGTCAGCGCTGACGGAGAGAACAGGAAATTCAGCCGGTAGTCGTAATACGGATTGGGATTGGCACCGCTGCCTTTGATCCACGAAAGCTCTGCGAGCATCGATGTCCAGAAGAACGAGCTCGCCGCCAGACCCAGGGTGGTTCCAAGTGCGAGGCGCGTGATCGTTGACCAGAAAGCTTTTTTCTCCACGCGGAGGAGAGCATAGATCGCCAGCGCGATCGAACCAATGACTGCTATCGGGAGATGCGTCAGAATCAGTAAAGCGTAAGACGCGCCCAGTCCGACTACCTCGTAAATACTCTTCCTTCTAATGACACGTTCGACGAAGGCGAAAACAAAAGGCAGGACTGAACAGGCAGCGTATTCAGACAGCAGCGACGCCTGGTAGATTTCGTTAAGCCGGTAGGGTGCCAGCGCATA
>JBGPWS010000323.1:0-5191 GCA_041492345.1 Pyrinomonadaceae bacterium
CGATCAATCGCGGCCGGCAAAGCGGCCCAGGCGTCAGCCGCGATGCCGCCGGCGCGCTCGGCAAACGCCGACGCCAGATCAATCGCGGCGACGGTAACCTGACTTGCAGGTTCAGAACCGTTCGGGAACTCTTTGTTTAGAGGCGGGCTGCTGCCCAACCCCAATTCTGAATCGCCGGGCGGTAGCCCGCCGCTAAACGTAGCGGGTGGGTGTTTCCGAAGTCGCTCGACAACTACTGGCGCTGTATTCAAGAAATCCGCGCTGTGCTTTGCCGATCGCCGCGAAATCTCTGCCGCCACTTCGTAGATGGATCTAAGTAACTCACTGTCTCCAATTGTCTCAGCTAGCAGAGGCGCATTCCGAAATGTTTCTGCCGCCGTTGCTGCGGCCAGGATCATCTGTCGCGCACAGACCTGGAAGACGAACGGTCGTGCGGCGGGTGGAACGTTTCGGAATTCGCCGATACCGGCGGTAAAAAAGCCCACTCCGTTTTCCACGTCACCCATCGTCAAGCGTCGACCGAGTTCGCCCCACGCTCGGAGTTCCGTTGGCTCTAGAACCTGTGCGACATCGGGCGTTGCGCGCAAAAACTCAATGCTGGCGCGCAGGGAAACTCCGGCGATCGCCGCGCTCGTTTCCAATGCCGCGCGGGTCTGATCCAACGGCAGCCGGCTTATCTCGCGCAGCAGACCGGCAATCGTGCGCCGCTCGGCTGGGTTCTTGATCGCACGCAGCCGCTCGTCGATTTCTTCGCCGAAAGGTTCGCCTGGATTATCGTTTGGGATTTCGTCGGACACTGCGGTGAATTGTTGATAAGAGGTTTGTGACCTGCAGGGCGGAGCCCCAACGGAGAAGGTTGGCGAGAGGTCTTATGCAAGCATCAAGCGCTGCCCTTTTGGCTCCGGTATCGGATCTCCGAATTCCTTGGCCGTATCAATCCAAAGCTGGATCGCTTCGTTGGCGTTGGTTGCGGCAGACTCATAGGTATCACCGTGCGCCATGCAGCCTGGGAGTTCAGGAACATCCGCGACATAAACGCCATCTTCGTTACTCCAGTAGATTATGATCTCGTACTTGTGCATCAGATCTCGCCTCCAAGTTTGTATTTCAAGATTACAGCTCGCACTTGGCGTACTTGATAGACTTTGGCTTTGTTGCCGTCGCGCTGTAAGTTGATCTTCTCGATTATCCCAGCTTTGCGAAAGCTGTGATGACTACCCCGAATTCTTTCCTCAAAGCCCATCTTCTCAAGAAGTTCACGAAGATCCTTGAACGATACGTTTGCGTCAGCCGTGCCGCCCAGAATCTGAAAGAGAAGTTTATCGTACTTACTCATCAGTGTGAACGGTTCAAATCACCGTGGTAACGATCTCTCGAATGCTGCGTTGCAAATCGCGGTCGTCGGTGATGGGCGAGCACATCGCCACTTCGGCCGCCCGGATTGGCGGGATGCCGTGGGCCATCAGTTGCGCGGCGTAAATCAGCAGGCGCGTCGAAACTCCTTCTTCCAATCCATGGCCGCGCAGGTTGCGCACCTTCTGTCCAATCAAAACCAGGTCGCGCGCAGTGCCTTCGTCGATGCCGCCTTCGTGCGCGACGATCGCAGCTTCCATCTCGGGTGGCGGATAATCAAAGTCGATCGCCACGAAGCGTTGCCGCGTTGATTGCTTCAAATCTTTCAGGATTGATTGATAGCCGGGGTTGTAGGAAACCACCAGCATGAAATCTGGCGGCGCGTCCAGAATCGTTCCTCGTTTTTCTATTGGTAGCCGGCGGCGATGATCGGTGAGCGGGTGAATGATCACGATGGTATCCTTGCGGGCCTCAACCACTTCGTCGAGATAGCAAATCGCGCCGTGGCGCACGGCCGAAGTCAGCGGGCCGTCATGCCAGACGGTCTGTTCACCTTCAATCAGAAAGCGTCCAACCAGATCGGTTGACGAAAGATCTTCGTGACAGGCGACCGTGATCAGCGGCCGTTCGAGCCGCCACGCCATGTGTTCGACAAAGCGGGTCTTGCCACAGCCGGTCGGGCCTTTCAGGATGACCGGTAGGTGCGCGGCGTGCGCGGCTTCAAACAGATCGACCTCATGATCGACGGGCAGGTAATACGGCTCGTCAACTATCCGGTACTCTTCGATGGCGCGTTCGGGCATGATTGATAAGTTTCGAGTTTAGGGTTTCGAGTTTGGAGTGCGACGGCAAGCTCTGCGCGAGGCTGCTTTGGATGTCTTGCTTGAAAATCCAAAGCGCCGCCGCAGTCGGCGCACTCCAAATTCCGCTTCACGCTCCTGATAGAGTATTCTAGAGCATCGAAGAAATAACCCGAAACCCGAAACTCGGAACTCGAAACTGATGAAGATCGCAGTAGCAATGTCCGGCGGGGTGGATTCATCCGCGGCCGCCGCGATTCTGAAGGAGCAGGGCCACGAACTGGTCGGCTTTACGATGCAGTTGTGGAACCAGAACCGCGGCATTAGTGTGGATGAAAACGGTGAGCCGCTGCCTTCGCGATGCTGCTCTCTTGATGATGTTTACGATGCGCGACGGGTAGCCGAAGAGCTTGGCTTTCCATTTTATGTCTTGAATCTGGAGCGCGAATTTGAGCGCGATGTGGTGCAGCCGTTTGTAACCAGTTATCTAAATGGCGAGACGCCGATCCCTTGCGTGGCCTGCAACAGTCGTCTGAAGTTTGCTTCGCTGGATCGTCTGGCAGTTAGTCTGGGCTGCGAGAAAGTCGCGACGGGTCATTACGCGCGAGTTGACTTCGATGCCGAGACTGGTCGCTATCGGCTCTTACGTGGACGCGATCCGCAAAAGGACCAGTCCTACTTTCTCTGGGAACTGACACAGGACCAGCTTTCGCGTTCAATGTTCCCGCTGGGCGAAATGTCCAAGCCCGATGCGCGAGAGGCCGCGCGTCGCAACGAGCTGGCCGTGGCAGAGAAGTCTGAGTCGCAGGAGATTTGTTTCGTTCCGGACGGTGACTATGCGGGTTTTATCGATCGCTATCTCGCGGCGGAAGAACAAACCGATCGCTTGCCGGGCGCGGGTGAGATTGTGAGTACCAGCGGGGAAATGATGGGAGAGCACGCCGGCATACATCGCTATACGATCGGACAGCGGCGCGGTATTGGTATTTCAGGTGCGCAGCCGCTGTATGTCACGGGAATTGATTCAGCAAACAATCGCATCGTCGTGGGTAGCCAGGAAGAATTAGCACGCGACGAATTCACGGCCGCAGGTGTCAACTGGATCGCTTTCGCGAATCTGGCCGAACCCGTTCGCGCCGAGGTGCGGGTGCGTTACCGTCACACGGCCGCGCCGGCCACGATCAGTCCGTTACCTGACCACCGCGTGCAGGTGAAGTTTGATGAACCGCAACGCGCGATCACTCCCGGGCAGGCGACTGTATTTTATCGTGGCGACCAGGTTGTTGGTGGCGGCTGGATTATGAAGCAATAGGACCTATTCGACTTGTAGGACCTATTTTTGAAACTGCCGGTATCCCCCCTTCCTCCTAAACCTTTTCGGCCCTCGGCTCGTACTCACAACGGCCAAAATTCTTAGAAAATTAATAGGTAAACCGCTTATGGCAATGTCAACAACTCGCAAAGTCGTGCTCACCATCGGGGGCATCCTGCTCGGACTCGTGCTCATAGTTGTCGTCTGTATCGCGATCGTAGTTTCCGCACTGCGCGGGAATCGGCCATCGATTCGTGACAACAGCGTACTGGCACTAAAAATCGCCGGACCGATGCCTGATTACGTTCCCGACGATCCGTTTCGCCGCATCTTCGGCTCCCAGCCACAATCTCTCGGCAGCCTGCTGACGCAGTTCCGCAAAGCGAAAACCGACAAGCGCATCTCGGCAGTGATGTTGGACATCGACATGTCAGACGCGGGTTGGGCCAAGTCGGAAGAAATTCGCGGCGCGATTGAAGACTTTCGCGCGTCGGGCAAACCCATCTATGCCTACATGGAGACAGGCCTCAACAAGGACTATTACATTGCCACCGCTTGCGACAAAATTTTTGTGCCACCGCCGGGTGAGTTATTCACGATCGGTCTGGCGGCGGACGTGATGTTCTTCCGCGGCTCTCTCGACAAGCTGGGAGTCTATCCCGACATGTACCAGATCGGGAAATACAAAAGCGCCGGCGACATGTTCACTCAAAAACAGATGACGCCCGCCCATCGCGAGTTCATTAACTCGCTGCTCGACGACTTGTATGGCCGCTACATCGAAGGGATCGCCAAAGCGCGCTCGAAAACACCAGACGCCATGAAGGCGCTAATCGATAATGCGCCGTATACCGCGAAGCAAGCGAAGGAGGCCGGACTGATCGACGGCGCTTTGTATCGCGACGAGGTCGAGAAAGAGTTGAAGAAGCGCCTCGGCTACAAAGACAGTGACGAATTGCCCATTGCCAGAGCAGGAGATTACCGGCAGATTTCCCAGGAGTCTTTGGGCCTGAACAAAGGCGAGCGAGTCGCCGTGGTTTACGCCGCGGGCGACATCGTTTCCGGCAAGTCTCAGTTCGGCGGCTCTGGCGAAGAAACGATCGGATCGGATTCGCTGGTCAAGACCATCAACGAAGTTCGCGATGACAAGAGCATCAAGGCCATAGTCTTGCGCATTGACAGTCCGGGCGGGTCAGGGCTGGCTTCCGATATCATCTGGCGCGCCATTGAGTCGGCCAAAGAGAAAAAGCCCGTTGTGGTTTCGATGAGCGACGTAGCTGCATCGGGTGGCTACTACATCGCTTGTAACGCAAACAAGATTGTCGCTGAGCCTTCGACCATCACCGGTTCGATAGGTGTGTTGGGCGGCAAGCCGGTGATTAAGGGATTCTATGATTGGATCGGCGTGACGAACGAGTATGTGCTGCGTGGCAAAAACGCCGGCATGTTTCGCGAGACGGAAAAGTTTAGCGACGATGAACGAAAGAAGTGGATAGAGTTCTTGACCACGACCTACGATGAGTTCATCTCAAAAGTCGCGAAGGGCCGCAGCAAAGAAAAGACTTATATCGACACAATTGGCCAGGGCCGCGTTTGGACCGGTCGCCAGGGGAAAGAAAACGGACTGGTGGACGAGTACGGCGGACTTGATAAGGCGATCGAGATCGCCAAACAGCTCGCTAAGATTCCTGCTGACCAGAGTGTCCAGCGTGTGATCATGCCAAAG
>JBGPWS010000244.1:0-7113 GCA_041492345.1 Pyrinomonadaceae bacterium
GTCAGGCGCACGACCCACTGAGAGCTGTGGGCGAGTGTCGAACGAAAGCCGCGCGAGCAGTTGCGGCTGCGCGGATCCCGCCGGAGTCGTCGGCTGCGGCGTACCCGAGCCGGTCGAGACAATCGTCCCGCGCTGGGCCATCGCTGCGATCTGACCAAACGCCGACGGAATTGCCTGCTGGCTCGGAGTCGGCGCACCCAGTGGTCTTTGCGCCGGCGCGGGATGCGCGGGATCGATCAGGCGCAAGAGCGGTCCGCCCGCGCCGAGTTGAATCTCATCTCCGTCGCACAGTTGCACGGTTTCAGTGATACGCTTACCGTCCACCAGCGTCCCGTTAAAACTTTTCAGATCGCTGATGAAAAACTGTTCGCCGGTTTTTTTGATCTCGGCGTGACGGCGAGAGACCACCGCGGCTGCGGCGTCAATCACAACTTCGCCTTCGGGGTCGCGACCCAGCCGCGTGACTTCCCGGTTCAGCTCAATGCGTTTGACCTTCCTCGTGTCCGGATCGATCAGATCCAGGTGGGCTGGTTCAGCGCTGGCGGGCGAAGGCGGTCGGGAAGGTGGTTGAGCAGGTGGCGCCTTCTGAACAATCGGGGCTGGCACAGCCGGCGGCGGGGCTGGCACAGCCGGCGACGGGGCTGGCACAGCCGGCGGCGGGGACGGCGGCTTAACTTCCTGGACGCCACCGCTGGCATCGCGAAACGTCGCCATGCGGCCGAGCTCGGATCCTTTTGGTTCAGCTTGCGAGACCGGAGACTGCTCAATACTGACCACGCGCAGAATTGGACCACCGGTGCCAAGCTGAACGTGAGAGCCAACTCGCACTTCCACGGGCTCGCTGATTCTCTGGCCGTTCACAAATGTGCCGAAGCGAGAGTTGGCATCGGTTACCAGATAGCGCCCATCGGTGAGTCGAAACTCAGCGTGCTTGCGCGACACCATTGGCCACTGTTCCTGGGAAAAGAAGTAATGACACAGGGCCGGGTCGCGCCCGACCAGGACGACGTCGCTGGTGAACGTGTGTTCGCCGTGCAATTGACCGTTGCGATCTTCTGCCAGAACAATTTTCATGGTTGTGTCCGTGAAACGTGACGCTCTGTTTTGGGGTGCGGTGACTTGTCACCGCTTTCGCATAACAAAAGTGGCCGCCGCGAAAGCTGCGACAAGTCGCAGCACTCCAAACTGTACCGCTATCTCTTTCCGAAACGGAACGATTCCAACATCATCGGCAGCTCGCCCTTTACGCCGACGTCATCGAGAGTCTTCAACTCGGGGGCGAGCGATGTGGCCAGCATCAGCAGCGTAACACCATTCTTGCTGCCATCCTGCGGTGGCAGGAAGATCACACGGCCCCATAACTTCAGATCACCCTTGGCAGTGTTTGCTGAAGAGCCCTCAAAGCGAAACTCGTAGCCATCGTAGACGCCCGCTTTCGTTTCACCTTCCGAAACTTTCCGGTACCCGGGAAACTTCTTCGCAAACTGCGCACTAAGATTTTCGGCCAGGGTGTGGAACAGAGCCCGATTCTCAGCCACAGGCGTCGCGGACGAATTCCAAGCCACCGCGAAATTCTCCTGGGTAAAGTCCGGTGGTAGACGACGTTCGACCTGCGCAAAGTTGCGCGCGCCCGGCACGCCAGTGGTCGGATCCTTTGCCCATCTGTTTGGATAGTAAAACGAAAAGTCGACGTAGTGTTCGGCGAGTTGGCCGTCGAGATGTTCCTTCGAATTCACGAATTCGACGGCATTGGCCGGCGGAGAATAAGGCGGCGGCTCGGGCGCCACATTCGTATTTTTCTTACCGACATCGTTGGGCGTGGTTTCAATGTTCGGCGTTGGCTCTTTGGTCGGCGGACGCGACGGTTCGACTACGACACCTTTGCGCTCCGCCAGCATCGGCCGCACCACAAAAAAGTATGCTGCGCCCAGGCTACCGGCGCCAAGCACCAACAGCACCGCCAGTATTCCCAGCACCAGTACCAGCTTGGATTTCTTTGCGATCGGGGCCGTTGGTTGGGCTGGAGATTGGGCGAATGCCGGTGGCGAGAACGGAGCCGAGGCCGTGATTGGCGCCGAGCCTACTAATCGTTGAGTCGGTGGCGCCGGCGGTGGTGGCGGTGCCGCCGGTGGCGAAGGAACTGGAGCCGAAGGTTGCGGTGGAGCCGGCGACACCTGGCTGGCCGGGGGCGCCGGCGGCTGGGCGGGCGTTGGCTGCAAGGTAGTCGACGGCAGATCGTGAGTATCCTCCGGGGTTACAGCAACGGTTGCTTCCGGACGCGACATTACCGTCTTGAACGGATCGAACTCACCCGTGGTCTCGGGCGCCAACTCGCGTGATCCGGTTGATTCCGGGCGCGACATTACCGTCTTGAACGGATCGAACTCACCCGTGGTCTCGGGCGCCAACTCGCGTGATATCGTTTTCGTGGGCGCATCGCCGGGCTGCGTCGAATCAATGCGAATAGTCTCCTGATCCGTGTCGACGGCAACGAGGACTCCGCCATCGTGCGTGCAGAACTTTTGCGTGTTGGTCGTAAACGTGCGATTACACTTCGGGCAACGTTTCATTTGCGTTCTCTCGGTTAAGGCCGCGCTTACAGCTTGGCGCGCGCCGCGGCGATCTTGTTTGGCAAATCAGAATTGTTTGGGTCGAGTTGCAATGCTCGCTCGTAAGCGCGCACGGCATCACGCGGCCGGCCGGCATTCATGTAGCCGTCGCCAACTCCGCCAAAGCCAAACAACCCGGCGAGCTGTTTGCGATCTGCTTCGGAAGCCAGCGGTACGGCCTGTTCATAAGTTTTGAAAGCGTCATCATAACGCTCCAGCCCCAAATACGATCTTCCCAGTATGTTGCGGGCCGGAAAGAATTTGGGGTTCACTTCGATGGCGGTCTTCAAAACAGTTTCGGCTTCCGCATATTTCCGGTTGACTGAGAGTAGCCGCCCCAACAGAAATAAGGCGCCGGGATTTCGTGGATCCAACTGCAACGCGCGTCGCAGGACGGGATCGGAATCATTCCAGCGCGTCTCTGACTGCATCGCGTCGGCAATGAGCACGAGTGTCGGCGCATCCTTCGCTTGATCGATTGCTGATTTATAGAGCGGGTCGGCTTCGCTGTTGCGATTCATGTGGCGCAACACGCGCGCCAGGTGTACCTGCGCCACCACAAAATTTGGATCCAGCTCCACCGAACGGCGAAGTGCCGCTTCGGTCTCGTTACTAAATATGCCGCGGGCGACCATCGCCACGCCGAGCCGGTCAAAGGCAAGTGAGCTGGTCGGCTGCAACTGCACAGCCCGCCGGGCGAAAGACTCAGCATCGGTGAACCGGGTGGCGTTCGAGGCGCCGACCCGAGGCTGAACCAGAACAAAGCTGAGGGCCATTAGTGTTTCCGGATTGTTCGGAGCGATCTCCAGCGCCTGGCGATAGATCTTTTCGGCATCGTCCCAGCGTTGCTGATCGGTGAACACATTGCCCAGCCCGTAATCCGCGCGCGCGTCGCGCGGCTTTAGTTTGAGCGCCGTCCGATACGAAGCTTCGGCGGCGGCAAACTTGCGCGCATCGCGCGCATCGTTGCCGTCAGAGAGCGCGTCTTCAAACTTTTCTTCTATCTCGGCAGGGTTAGGTCGCGTGGGCCTGGCCACGGGCCTCGATGGATGGCCGCTGCGTTTCGTTTCCGGATTCTTAGGCCGAAAAATCCCGGCGCCCCCACTGAGGTCGCCGCCGGTTTCCTGCGCGCGCGCCATCCCTGCACACATCAGAATTGCGAATGAAAGCAGAATGGGAAAAGAACCAATTAGTCTGAATTGCTTCCGGGCCTTTTGAAACATTTGGATCCTCCGTCTTCCTCGCGGACCAATACAGTCGACTTACCATGCTCGAACGAAGCTCAGTGGACAACCTTGCGACTGCGTCTGATTTTGAGGAAACCTGGCTGTGAAAAGCAAGTCATTAAGCAGCCTCTCGAAACTCCCTCTCCCTTTTGGGAGAGGGCCGGGGAGAGGGATGTAGATTAGTCAACAGTGGTTCGTGTACGTATTGCTGCGCCTCGGCATCACTCACGCCCTCTCCCTGACCCTCTCCCAAAGGGAGAGGGACAAAGGCTCTCTTGAGGGCCAATTCTCCTCGAAGGCATGCGAAGCTAAGGCGCGGACTTTACCAAACGGAATCCCAGCACCCGGTTTTTGTAATTCGGCGCGAACCAATCGCGCATGGTGGCGCTGACCTTATTTGCCTGACTGCTGTAGCTGCCTCCGCGGGCGACGATCCAATCCTGATTTTGCGTAAGCTTCAACGGATTGCCGGGATAAAGCGAAGCCTTTGAGGAGGTCCATTCCCAAACATTCCCGATCAGATCCTGGACGCCCCAGCGGTTGCCGCCTTGCGGATAAGTTCCCACCGCTTGCTCCTTGCCCACACCCGCCTCTTGCGTGGCCGCGCGTCCCGGCATCCATGTGTTGCCCCATGGATACAGGTTGTCTTTGTCTCCGTTGCGCGCAGCGTATTCCCATTCTTCTTCGGTCGGCAAACGGTAGGTCACGCCGTCGCGCTTGGATCGCCATTCAGCGAACGCGACCGCATCGTCATAAGAAATATTCGACACGGGCAGCAGTTCCTGACCAACCGGCGCTTTGACACTTCCCCATTGCTCAGGAGGCGTGTGATTGGCCTCGTTCACAAATCGGGCGTACTCGGCATTAGTCACTTCGTTCTTGTCCATCGAGAACGGGTTGACGGTCACCTGATGCGCGGGCTGCTCAGTGGGTAGCGAATCATTTCTCCCCATTTGAAATACGCCGCCGGGAATCGCTATGAGATCCGCTTTGCTGACCACGACAGGTCCATCGGGAGGGTTGGGTTTAGTCGGTCCCGCAGGCGTGACCTTCGATCGCAGGATGAAATACCCGCCGGCCACGGCCCCAATCAAAAGGACCGCGCATAATCCCAGGATGAGCGGCAGCGAAGATTTCTTCTTTGGCACCAGACTGACGTCGACGTGTGGAAACGATTGGGCCGCCGTGCCGGGAAAACTATTGTCACCGAGGGTGGACACTCCACCGCGTTGGACCTGCGTCGCTTCAGGATCCGCGACGGCGGTTGCCTTGGGTGACATGGTCGATGCCAACTGGGTGAGTTTGTCTTCGAGTACCTTGGTTTGTTTGGCTACCAGTTCTTCAAGATGCCGTCGCTCTGCATCACGATTGTCTTCACCGGCCTTTTGTTTCTGCTCCTCTTCATCAACCCGTTTCCGCCTAACTTCGGCTTCGCGGGCCAATTCTCTTTGCGCGAACAAACTCTTCTGCTCTTCTTCCAGCAGAGACGCTGCGCTGATGGTTCCGGCGAGCGGATCGAAGGCGGTTGTCGATCCTTTCGGCGGCACAGTCGAGTGCTCGGATGGCGGAGGTGAGACGATCGTCTTCGAAGGATCAATCTCCGAGGTTTCTCCAGTGCGCTTCAGGATCGCGCTGGCCGTCGCCATGGCCGCGCGAAGTTCGTTGGCAAACTCGTCTGCCGACGGCGTCCGGTACTTGGGTTCTTTCTCGAGGGCGTGGCGGATAACAGCTTCAACCTGCGGCGGCACCTCGATGCCTTTCGACGCCAGCGAAGGAACCTCCAGCGTCAGGTGCTTTTTCATGATCGCCGGAATCGAGCTGCCTCTGAACGGCACCTCGCCGGACAGCATCTGGAAGAGCATCACGCCCAGACTGTAGATATCGGCGCGAGCGTCCGGCGGATCGTCCGACCACTGCTCGGGCGCCATGTAAAATGGCGAGCCCATCAGTCCCGTCGTCTGGGCCGCGATGAACGAGCCGAGTAGTTCACCGGATTTGATCTTAGCCAAACCGAAATCGAGGATCTTCGCGCCTTCACTGATGGGCACGCCCTCCTGAATCATCACATTCAAGGGTTTCAGATCGCGGTGGACAATCTTCTGCCGGTGCGCCGCAGCTATGCCGGAGCAGATCGGTTGGATTAGTTCGAACGCTCGCATCGGAGGCATCGCGCCTTCATCGGCCATGATGTCCTGCAACGATCTGCCCTGCACGAACTCCATCACCAGGAAAGGCATCGTGCCGCGCACCACGCCAAAATCAGTAACCGCGATGATGTTCGGATGGCGAATCGCAGCCGCCGCGAGCGCTTCCTGGCGAAAGCGAGTTACCAGATTAGGATCGTTGCCGACCAGGTCAGGCAGAATGATCTTGATGGCGTGCTGAGTTTTCAGAAAGATGTGCCGCGCTTTGTAGACGACGCCCATGCCACCCTGCCCCAGACGCTTCTCGAGCTGATAGCGTCCGTCGAGGATCGGCTCTCCCTGGATCGACGAGGTCGTCTCTACACCGTCATCCGGACAGTGATTGACGTCGTCAGGGAAACAACGGCGACAGGTTGGGCACTCTTTCATTCGTTGGTTTCGGCTACTGGATCGACCCCGCGCGGGTTAAGACATTCACGAAAAGGATTTTAGCGGCTGGAGGCGCGAGCGGCAAGGAGACAAGGTTACTCAGTGAAAACCTGCTTCTCAAAGTCTTTGGCTTGATCGGGATCGGCCAGGTAAGGGCTGGCGATATGCGCGACTGAATTCGCCTCACGCTCCGGTAAAAGAATAATCTGCTCGGGAATGTCGGCGTTTGCTTGCTGCCTTTCACGTCTATGCTCGACGCCCTCAACCCCCAGCCGCTTTGCAACCTCTTCGAGTTCTTCGCCCCGTTCACCGTTGGCGACAGCTTTTTTCTGTCGCAGCAGTCGGTTTTGAACCTCAGTTCTCATCTCGAGTCCTTCATCGGGATCTCCCAGGATCTCCTTTAGCTTTTGCTCGACAACAGAGCCAATGATCTCTTTGAGTTCATCCGTGCTTAGTTGACCCACATTTGCAGCCATACTACCTCCCTTCACTTCACCACCACATTCACCAGCCGCTGCGGCACCACGATCACCTTCACGACTTCGTGGCCGTCAATGAAACTTTGCACCTTGCTGTCGGCGAGCGCGATCGTTTGCAGATCTGCTTCCGAGATATCCGGCGCCACGATCACGCGCGAACGAAGCTTGCCGTTGACCTGCACCGGAATCTCCAGCTCTTCTTTGCGCGCCAGTTCCGGATCGGCCA
>JBGPWS010000299.1:0-5688 GCA_041492345.1 Pyrinomonadaceae bacterium
ACGTGCAGAATACTCTGGTCAACAACGCGTTCATACGATGGGGTAATCCGGACCAAAAGCAAAAATATCTGACTCAGTTAGCCAGCGAAAAAGTTGGCGCCTATGCCCTCAGCGAAGCCAGCTCAGGCTCTGACGCGTTTGCGATGCAGACACGCGCCGTCGATCGCGGCGATCACTTTGTCGTCAATGGCCGTAAGCTTTGGATCACCAACGGCAAGGAAGCGGAGATTTTCATAGTGTTCGCCAACGCAAATCCCGAAGCCGGCTATCGCGGTATCACGGCGTTCATCGTTGAGAAGAATACGGCCGGATTCTCAGTAGGGAAAAAGGAAAACAAGCTGGGCATTCGCGCGTCATCGACGACTGAAATTATTCTGGAAGATTGCCCGGTGCCCAAAGAAAACGTCCTGGGCGAACTGGGCAAGGGCTATAAAGTTTCGATCGAAACCTTGAACGAAGGACGTATCGGTATCGGCGCCCAAATGATAGGAATCGCAACCGGCGCATTGGAAAGTGCCATCCGTTACACCGGCGAGCGCGAACAGTTCGGCAAGCACGTTAACGAGTTTCAGGGCGTGCAGTTTCAACTCGCCGAGATGGCCACGGACCTGGAAGCCGCGCGGCTGATGGTCTACAACGCCGCCCGGATGAAAGACGCCGGCCAGAACTTCGTCAAGGAAGCCGCGATGGCCAAGCTCTATTCGTCGCGCGCCGCGGAACGCATCACTTCGAAAGCGATCGAGCTTTATGGCGGTTATGGCTATGTCAAGGATTATCCGGTGGAAAAGTACTGGCGGGACTCGAAGATCGGCGCGATCTACGAGGGCACTTCGAACATGCAGTTGCAGACGATTGCGAAGTTGATCATTGGTGGGAAGTGAAAGCGGCGCAGCAAGTGAATGCAGAAGAGATTAAGCGCTATTTGACAGAGCTGAATGAAGAACTCCGCTCGATGGATATCAAGGGCGAGATTTGTTTGTATGGCGGCGCCGTGATGGCGATCGCGTACCACGCCCGTCCGGATACAGATGATGTAGATGCAGTCTTCGAGCCGGTTCGTCATGTTCGCAGAGCAGCCCGTCTGGTTGCCGAGAGAAATGGGCTGCCGATAGGTTGGCTTAATAATGCTGTCGAGATATTTCTGGCGCGACATGAACGCCGCATCCTGCTCAACCTGTCGCATCTTAAGATTTATGTGCCGCCGCCCGATTATCTGCTGGCAATGAAGGTGCTGAGCGCGCGGGCCGAGACAATGGATCAAGTTGACCTCAAGGTCTTAATCCGGAAATTGGGTCTAAAGAGCAGGGCTGAAGTCTTCGCCATTGTAAAGGGCTACTATCCGCGCAAAGAGATTAAGCCTGAGACACGCATTCTGATAGAAGAACTCTTGGGGACACGTGATAACGGTTAAAGAAACAAGAGAAAAGATCGCAAACGACCAAGAGTGGTGGGCGATTCATCTGATGAATTTCGTCGACGACTTTCGCCGTGCTGGAGATCCACGGGCAATTGAGGCGCCATTTCGGCAGAGAGAGCAAAAGATGGACGCGCTAGTCGCAGCGACCGTGGAGTCACTTTGCGATGAGCTTGGCCTTGAACCACCGCAGTGGCTGGAACAGATTCCCGAGTGTGAAGAACCGTGGTTTGTAAGCGGGCTCGAAAGACTGAAGGCCATCACGATCGTTCAGAGCCCTTTGCGATTTCGCATGCGAAAAATTTTTGTGCTGGAGAATTTTCTCAGTCGGGTTTAGACGATGGCTGCATCACGCATAGAAATCTTTGAGCAAATGCTCGTTAGTGACCCAGCCAACACGATGGTGTTGTTTGGACTGGCGAAAGAATATGAAAAGGCCGGCGACGAGGCGAAGTTGATTGAAACGCTCGAGCGTTATCTCGCGTCCGCCGATGATGAAGGCAACGCGTTCGGTATGCTGGCGCGGGCTTATGAGCGCACGAAGCAGAGTGACAAAGCGCGCGGCGCTTATCAGCGCGGCCGCGAGGCGGCAACAGCTCACGGCCATCCGGGAATGGCCGTAGAGTACAAGACCATTTTGGAAAGTGAATACGCAGTGCCGTAGGCACGAAATATCTATAGCACCGTGGCACCAGTTTTTTTCAGCCCATTCATGGGCGCCAGAAAACATTTCGCTCATGACGGAGCTACTATCGTGTTTGAATACCTTAATCTATAAATATTTCGCCGCTCCGCGGCTAAGCAACAATCATGAGTGACCTGAAAGTTCTAAGACTGGTAAAGAAATCAGAAGGTGATCTCCCTGAACAGGCTTTCACCGCAGAGGCTGTGGCAAAGCCTGAGCCGGTTGCTGCGCCTTCAATCAAGCCCGTGGCTGCACCTCAGTTCAAACCCGTCCCGTGGCGCGGCAAGCAGCCACAGCCCACGCTCAGCCGCGAACAGATGCTGAAGATCTTTCGCACGATGTACCTCTCACGCCGGCTGGACGACAAAGAAATTCAGATGAAGGGTCAGAATAGGATCTTCTTTCAGATCAGTGGGGCTGGCCATGAAGCGATCCTGGTGGCCGCGGGCATGTGTCTGAAGCCGGGCCATGACTGGTTTTATCCCTACTATCGCGATCGCGCGCTCTGCCTGCAACTGGGGATGACGCCGCTCGAAATGCTTTTGGAAAGTGTCGGCGCTGAGGCTGATCCAAACTCGCATGGGCGGCAGATGCCTTCGCACTGGGGCCACCAAAAACTCAACATTGTCTCGCAGTCATCGCCGACCGGCACCCAACTTTTGCAGGCCGTGGGCTGTGCTGAAGCAGGTTATCGCGTCAAGCTGATTAAGGAACTACAGAAGCTGGTCAAGGGCTTTCACAAAGATGAAGTTGTTTATGTTTCGCTCGGCGACGGGACGACCAGCGAAGGAGAATTCTGGGAAGCGCTGAATACCGCCTGCAACTTGAAGCTGCCGGTGCTGTTTCTGCTGGAAGATAACGGCTATGCGATCAGCGTTCCCGTCGAGGTGCAAACAGCCGGCGGCGACGTGTCGAAACTGATCGAAGGATTTCCAAACCTTTATCGACAACGTTGTGACGGCACGAATCCGATCGAGTCGCTCGCGACGATGCGGCGCGCGGTCGACAACTGTCGCAAAGGACGCGGACCTTCGTTCGTGCACGCGAAAGTGATCCGGCCTTATTCGCATTCGCTTTCCGACGATGAAAAGCTTTACCGGTGCGAAGCCGAGCGCGTTTCCGACGCCGAACACGATCCCGTCAAGCGATTCGGCTCCCTGCTGGTGCAGGAAGGGATCGCCAGCCAGGATGACCTGCAACAACTGAAAGACGAAATCGATCGCGAAATCAACGAAGCTGCCGACATAGCGCTCGCCAGTCCGCAACCCGCGCCCGAAACGGCGCTGGACTTTATTTACTCTCCGGTCGTCGATCCGACCTCGCCAGAGTTTGATACCGAAGACAAAGTGGAGTTGAGCGGCAAGCCTGGCACGATGGTCGATCTGATCAATCGTTGCCTGCACACTGAGATGAAGCGCGATCCGCGCGTGGTCGTGTTTGGCGAAGACATTGCTGATTGCTCGCGCGAAGAATCTCTCGATCAGGTTAAAGGCAAAGGCGGTGTGTTCAAGGTCACGGCTAACTTGCAACGCGAGTTCGGCAGCGCGCGGGTTTTCAATTCGCCTTTGGCGGAAGCGAATATTGTCGGCCGGGCCATCGGTATGGCCACGCGCGGTCTGAAGCCGGTGGTTGAGATTCAGTTCTTTGATTACATCTGGCCGGCGTATCACCAGATTCGCAACGAGCTGGCGCTAATGCGCTGGCGCTCGGGCAACGAATTCTCAGCGCCCGTAGTGATGCGCGTCCCCGTCGGCGGCTATCTAAAGGGTGGCGCAATTTACCACTCGCAATCGGGCGTTTCGCTCTTCACACAGATTCCCGGCCTGCGCGTCGTGTATCCTTCGAACGCACTGGACGCGAACGGCCTGCTGCGCACGTCGATTCGTTGCGACGATCCGGTACTGTTTCTCGAGCACAAACACCTGTATCGCCAGACCTATAACAAATCGCCTTATCCATCCGACGATTTCATGATCCCGTTTGGCAAGGCGAAGACCGTACGCGAAGGAACGGATCTCTCGATCATCACGTACGGCGCTTTAGTTCAGCGTTCACTCGTCGCCGCCAGGCAAGCCGAGCAACAGGGCATCAGCGTGGAGGTCATCGATCTGCGCACAATGAATCCTTACGACTGGAACGCGATTGCCGAGTCGGTAAAGAAAACCTCGCGCGTGATCGTCGCTCATGAAGATACAATGTCGTGGGGCTATGGCGCCGAGATCGCCGCGCGCATCTCTAACGAGCTGTTCGAATGCCTCGACGCTCCCGTCCGCCGCGTCGCCGCACTGGACTGCTTCGTCGCCTACGCGCCGCAACTCGAAGACGCGATCCTGCCGCAAGTGGCGGATGTGTTGAAGGCGATTGCGGAACTGCACGGTTACTGAGTTTGCGCGTTCAAGCGTGGCCGGCGATAACTGCGCTCTTCACCCCGCTAGGGGTGAGATGTTTATAGAACCCGCGATTCTCCCACGCTCCGTCAGCTCCGTTAGGAGCGTAATGTTCGGATACCATTTGATATGGATTGTTCTGCACATTTCGCACCTAAAGGAGCGAGGGTTTATTCAGGCCAAACTCGTGCTATAAACATTCGGCTCCTAACGGAGCGAACGAGGAAAACGCCATGGCAAATACCTTCTCCCAAATCTACGTCCAGACTGTCTTCGCGGTGAATGGTCGGCTCTCTCTTATCCGTCCGGAGTTTAAGGAAGACCTTTACAAGTACATCACCGGGATTGTGAGGAACAAGGGACAGAAGTTGATTTCGATCAACGGCATGACTGACCATGTCCACACTCTAATTGGCCTGAAGCCAGCGATGGCCTTGGCTGATTTGGTCCGAGACATCAAGGCCGATTCCTCGAATTTCATCAACAAGAAGAAATGGGTTCGTGGAAGGTTTAGCTGGCAGGAAGGCTACGGCGCTTTTTCGTACGGACACTCTCAACTCGACACCATTATTCGTTATATTCAGAACCAGGAACAGCATCATCGACGACGATCTTTCAAAGATGAATATCTGGCGTGGTTGAAGAAGTTTGAGATTCCGTTTGAAGAGAAGTATGTTTTCCAGTTCATTGAATAAATGGTTTGGTACATTTTGCTCCTAAAGGAGCTTGGGCTAATTCGAGGCAACGGTGCTATAAACATCGCGCTCCTACGGAGCGAAAGTGCGGAGAAGAAGAGGAAAAGGTAATGTCTAAGAAAGGGATAAAACTTCTCGATACGGTGGCATTGGTTGACGACCTTCCTGAGCGCCAGCTGAAGCGTGGTGAAGTTGGTACGGTTGTAGAGATTCTGGCGCCTGATGTTTTCGAAGTGGAATTCTCGGATGACGAGGGACAGACTTATGCTGAACTCGCCCTTCGCGCCGAGCAGCTTATTGCACTGCACAATCAAGGCGAGGCGCTGAAGATTGTCGCCTAAAAATCCCACGCTCTGATCTTCGCCTGATATCCTGATCGATGACGATTCGACGAACTCTTGTGAATGGGTGAATCCCAAATTCTTCAAAACGCCATCCACCTTCCGCAAATGGCTCGAAGCTCATCATGCCACTTCGAAAGAGTTGTGGGTTGGCTTCTACAAGAAA
>JBGPWS010000176.1:0-9370 GCA_041492345.1 Pyrinomonadaceae bacterium
GGAAACCGTCACCGCCCTGAGTGACAAACCAGTCGCTATTTACGATGCCCGAGGCACTGCGCGTACGTGACGGACCGCCGAAGGCGAAGTTGTCCTGGGCGCCGCCATAGACGTTATAGAAAGGAGTGGCGTTGTCGGTCGTAATTTCGTAGAACTGAGTCACCGGCAGGTTGCGTTTGAACTCCCAATTCACGCCGCGGTCGTGACTCTCGTAAACGCCACCATCACAGCCGACCAGATAATGATCGGTATTGCCTGGATCGATCCAGATGTCATGATTGTCGACGTGCTTTGATTTCTCACCGAGACGGCGCAAGGTCCGACCGCCGTCATCCGACACCATCAGGAAAACATTCATCACGTAAATCCGATCGACGTCTTTCGGGTCGGCGATGATCCGCGCGTAATACATTGCGCCCGCGTCGAACTCGTTGCGTTTTTCCCAACTGCCGCCACGATCATTCGAGCGAAAGATGCCGCCTTTGCGATCCGCGGCTTCGACTGTCGCGTAAATTACATTCGAATCAACCGGTGAGACTGCCAGGCCAATGCGGCCCATCTCAGTGGTTGGCAAGCCGGCGCGCACTTTGTTCCACGTCGCGCCTGCGTCCGTCGATTTATGGATCGCGCTTTCCGGTCCGCCATCGATCAAAGTCCACATGTGCCGGCGGCGTTGATACGACGCCGCATAGATCGTTTCCGGGTTTTGCGGGTCGATGACCACATCAGTGACGCCGGTGTTCTCGCTGATGTTGAGAATGTTCTTCCAGGTCTTGCCGTTATCAGTCGTTTTGAAAAGACCGCGATCTCCGCCCGGGCCCCACAGGGGTCCTTGCGCGGCCACGTAAACGGTATTCGAATCCTTCGGATCGATGGCAATGCGGCCGATGTGCTCGGAAGTTTTCAGTCCGACGTTTTTCCACGTCTTACCGCCGTCATCTGAACGATAGAGGCCGTTGCCGTACGAAACACTGCGTTGGCTGTTGTTCTCGCCCGTGCCCACCCAGACCGTCAGAGGATTTTTCGGATCGAGCGCGATGGCGCCAATCGAATACGATCCTTCCCGGTCAAAGACCGGCGTCCACGTCGTTCCGTTGTTGACGGTCTTCCACACTCCCCCCGAGGCCGCCGCGACGAAGTAGCGGGCGTGGTTATTCGGATCCACCGCAAACCCGCTCACTCGACCCGAGGTAAAAGCGGGACCGATGGAACGAAGTCTCAATCCGTTGAAAGTCTGCGACGACATGGGATCGCGCGGCCGGTTTTCATCTTCAGCGGCGGCCTGCTCAGGCCTTTTCGTTGGCTCAGGCTTTGCCGGCTCAGGTGACGGCTGTTGCTTGGCTGGATCTTCCGGTCTTGGTTTCTGAGACGCCGGCTCTGTCTGCGCAAAGATGGAAAGCGGCAGCACGAGCGCGATCGAGACGAGCGTGACTAAGCGGGTTGGGCGCAGAATTGAACGGATATAGGGGAACATCAGAAGTAGTCTCCTCATAGTATGGCCGCAGTCCAGGCCGGCATGCTGGTCCGGCGTTTCGGATGACCTCAAGGATGCGAGCAAGGAAAGGCCTCTGTCGCATCTCTGTTAGAACAAAGACGCCGGCAGTTGGGATGACCGGCATCGCGCCACAACCGTCGATTGGCTGGCTAGGCCGCGGCGCACTCTCGCTCGGAAAGCAGTTTATGAACGGTCTCGATGAGGGCTTCCACGTCAGGCTTGGGCACATAAGCATCAGCGCCCCCTGCGAGAGCTTCCAGCCGGTGAATCTCATAAGCGTCGCCGGTGAAAAAAATGCACGGCACACCCCGCGTAAGCTCGTTCAACTTTGCGCACAGCTCAATTCCGGTTCCATCCGGCAGACGTTTGTCCAGCACGTAGAGATCGAAGTCGTGAAGTTTGGCGATCCGCATTGCCTCGTCCACGCTGTGCGCCGCGTGGACTTCATAGTCCGACTCTGAGAGCAGGAGCTTCAGCATCTCAGAAGTGTCTTCATGGTCATCCACAACAAGGATTCGACATTTGACTTCTGACATACCAACTCCAAATCGGGCAGTTTTCAAACTCAGTCTTGCGAATGCAGCCTAACGGGTAATTCAGAGAGAGCGGATTATAGTCCAGGCGCAGGTCGCCGCGCCAGACCGGTTCAACTTCCTCTTTGTCCCACCTCCCCTGCGAAATTTTACGGACCCACAGGCTTTGATCCGAGAAATATTGCGCAGCGATCCCTATCTGGCGATAGCCACCTCCTCTGTGAAGCTCCGAAATTGTGAACAAATCGCCGCAGGCCCCTTTCTGGCTTGTCGCTTGCTAATGCACCGTCCGACATCCCGCCTCTTTAGTCGAGGCTATCTTCTGGAGGTTTTCACTACGCAATCATCCGTGTTCAGCTACCGGCGGCTGCATGAAGGAATCAACTACCGGCTCCGCACGTTCGCGGGCGGCCGCGTCGCTTCGTTCTGCTGGCCAACCTCGATCGCTCTGCTGTTGACAGAACGCTGCAATGCCCGCTGCATTCACTGTGACATCTGGAAAAATCGCGGGCAGGAGGACCGGCCCTCACTGGGCGAGTGGCGAGGATTACTTGCGGACCTGCGGCGCTGGCTCGGCCCCGTGCAGGTTGTTTTGACCGGCGGCGAAGCCCTGCTGAACCCTGACACGATCGACCTGGTGTCTTACGGCAGCTTCCTCGGTTTATTTATCGAGTTGCTGAGTCACGGTTTCTGGGAAGATCAGTCGAAGATTGAGAGGTTGGCTTTAGCGCGCCCCGGGCGCATTACAATTTCCTTTGACGGCATCGGAGAGACGCACAATAAGATTCGCGGACGCGACAACTTTTCAGAGAGCACCGAACGGACCATTCAAACCCTAACGCGAATGCGCCGGGAGCACGATCTCAAGATGGAGATTCGTCTCAAGACCGTAATCATGCGGCAGAACCTCGATGATGTTTGTGACGTGGCGCGCTTCGCTGAAAGACATGGACTTGAAGTCTTCTATCAGCCGATCGAACAGAACTACAACACGCCCGAAGACTCGAGATGGTTTGAGCACAGCGAGACCTGGCCCGACGACGCCTTGGAGACGGTGAAAGTTATCAGACAATTGGGCGAGCTGAAGAAGCTGGGACTACCAATTGCCAACAGCCTGGCACAACTCAACGTGATGATTCCTTATTTTCTGGATCCGGCCAGCTCTCGGGTGGCGATTCAGTCGCACAGTGCTCATGAGCCGCAACTGCTTTGCAGCGCCGCCACCACGCTTCAGATCCAGGCGAATGGCGACGTGAAGGTTTGCAGCACCCGAGGCGCGATCGGTAATTTCAGATCCCAGCCTATCCGCGCGATCTGGGCGGCGCGGCCGCATTGGTGGCAGCAGGGATGTTGTTTGGAAGAGCGTCTGCGCTAGCAGGCTGCCGAAAAACTGCTTAGCCACAGAAACACGGAGACACAGAGAAAGATGAAACCAAAGAGAGGTCAAGTCTATTGCCATTTCTGATCAATTCTGATCCGCCTTTTCTCTGTGACTCTGTGCCTCTGTGGCCGATTTCGCCTTTTTCAGCAACCTGCCAGTCTCGATTCAGGTAGTCGTCATCGCCGCCGGCGCGCACGAAGATAGACTCGAATGTCATCGTTTCGAGGATTCACTACATAGACTGAGACTCGCCCGTCGGGCAGCGTCTCGATCGTTGCGGGCGAGGCGAGAGCGGTGAGGTACCAACCCGGCGGCAGCACTACTGTGTTCCGCAAGCGCCCAAAGCTCCGATCCCAGACCAGCTCATCACCGTCGAGGTAATAACTCTTCGGATCAGCGTAGCTTTCCATCAAGCGAATTCTGTTGGTCGTCCCTGGCTCAAGCGCGCGAGATAGATGCGTGACAACGATCTCGCTGTCGTCTTTGATTGGATCGGTGATGGGAAGCTTGCGCTCTGCCGCTTGCTTGCCGCTAATGATCTCCCACTTCAGTTTTTCACCAGTGTCAAGATCGATGCTTTCCGGATCCGACACATGGCTACCCGCACGCACGACGTTGAAATAATATTTTTCGCCAACCTTGCGAACGGTGTAGTCGTGAGTTATCCGGAAACCGTGCGACTCAGGCGCTTGCAGCTCGTAGAGGATCTCGCGATCCTGATACGCGCGTTCGGTGATGGGATTCTGGTTTTGAGCGCTGCCAATCATGGCAAGGCCGCAGCAAAGAGCTCCGAGTATTGCGATGTTAAGTGGCCGGATTCTCATGATGTCGCTGTTGTGATCGGTTGGACTCAAGTCTTATTAGCACCTCGCTTCAGCGAGGTGACCCTGACCATTAAGATTCCCGTATCAGCCGTTTTAACGGCTTACCGGAAACCGTTGATATTCAGTTTTTTTGCATCCCGAGATCAGCTCGCTGAAGCGAGGTGTTAATGAGAATAGGCTGCACAGTACAACCGACGCAGCCTCAGCTTTCTTCGTCGTCGGCAACCTGCGGGCCCTGATCGTAACTTCGAGTTGCCCGCCGCTGCCGGGATTCACGAACGCAAGTTTCAAGCGGCCATCAGCTTCCATCAGCACCTGCGTCGCCACTGAACACGAAACGATTTCGTAGCCGACGGGCAGAACGATGCTGTCGCGTGGTATCCCCAGCGGACGTTTGAAAACGATTTGGTCGCCTTCGGTGTAATAACTCTTGTCGTCCTTGTAGGTCTTGATAATAGCCAGCCGATACTCGCCGCGCTCCGGAACAGCGTGCGCCAGATGCACTTTGATGTAATGAGCTGTGGCGCTGAAGTTCTCAGCCGGCGAATCAGTTTTTGCTTGTGCCCCGGTGACGACCTCAAACTTCAAAGGCTTTCCCGTGGCCAGATCGATAACCGATTCATCGGACGCTTCGCTGCCTTCGCGGATCTGGTTGAAGTGAAAGCGCGCGCCCCCGCGCGTCTCTGTCACCTCGTAATAAATCTTGAACTGATGGCTGTCGGGCGCCAGCAACTCGTAGCGCGTATAGGTGTCTGAAGAGATATACTGCCCAGCCGCCGTTCCAGATACAGCCAGAAGGCAGAACAAACCGATTATTCCAGCGAGAAGTTGAAGTCCCGGATTAGCAATTAACATCGGAGTCAAAAATGGGATCCGGCGTTCAGGCTCAATACGAGGGAACTCAATGACCACGCAAAGACAGGCGGCCCTTTTTTTACGTCTACACCCTTTCGGAGGTGCAATTTGTGTTTACACCCAATTTAAGGTGCAAACCTTAACACAAATGAATTAACTTTCACACACCATAATTTCGGAAAATCATTCCCAAGATTTATTATTGGTTTGCGATTAAGATTAGTGGAATTTATTCGAATCCAAAATTGGAGGAGCCCCCATGCTTCGACAGACTCTTCTTTCATTCCTGACCATTTCATTTCTAACTGTGGTCACGTTGGCTCTTCCCCAGGTCTACGCTCAGCCGCCGGGCCAGCCGATGATGCCCAGCGTAGACCCGGCACTTTTCAAGGGACTTCGCTATCGACTCGTTGGCCCATCAAGAGGCGGACGCGTCACGACGGTGACGGGTGTTCCCTCTCAGCCGAAAACTTTTTACATGGGTGTCGCGAGCGGAGGTCTGTTCCGGACGACGGACGGAGGTGCGAGCTGGGTAGCGATCACGGATGGCAAAGTCCCGCTGGGTTCGACCGGCTGCGTCGCGGTTGCCGACTCAGATCCGAACGTCATCTATCTCGGCACCGGATCTGATGACGTGCGCAGCAACGTCTCGGCGGGACGAGGCATGTACAAGACAACGGATGGCGGACGAACATGGAAGTTCATCGGCCTCTACAACGCCGGCCAGATCGGATCAGTGCGCATCCATCCGACGAATCCGGACATTGTCTGGGTGTCGGCGCAGGGTGATGCGTTCAAGTCGAACCCTGAGCGCGGCGTATTCAAAACGATAGACGGAGGTCAGACGTGGCACAAAGTCCTGTTTGTGTCCGACACAGTGGGCGCTATGGATGTCGAACTTCAGCCGGGCAATCCGAACGTCGTCTACGCCTGGATGTCGCGTCTCGAGCGCAAGCCATGGACGATCATCAGTGGCGCTCATGAAGGCGGCTTCTACAAAAGCACCGACGGTGGCGAGCACTTCACGAAGATCACAAACGGCTTGCCGACTGAATTGATTGGTAAAGCGAATCTCGCCGTCTCGGCGGCGAAGCCCGGTCGTGTTTATGCACTTGTTGAGGCGAAGCCTGGCGGCGGACTTTATGCTTCGGATGACTCGGGAGAGACGTGGGCACTGATTAACTCCCAGCCCACTTTAATCCAACGCCCTTTCTACTACGTTGCGCTGGGCGCCGATCCAACGAACGCCGACGTGGTCTATGCGGGCGCGGAAGGTTTCTTCAAATCAACCGATGGCGGTAAGACGTTCGCGATCTTCCGCACGCCGCACGGCGACAATCACGACATCTGGATCAATCCGAGAGACGGCCAGATCATGATTCAGTCAAACGACGGCGGCGCCAACGTCTCAACCGATGGCGGCCGCACCTGGTCGACCCAGATGAATCAGCCCACTGCGGAGATCTACGGCGTCTGGGTGGACAAACAGTTCCCTTACAAACTCTACGGCGCTCAGCAGGACAACACGACGATCATTATGTCCAGCCAGCCCGACGCGGCCGGCCGCGAGGACTGGCGACCGGGTCCCGGTTGCGAGACTGGGCCGATCATGCCGCATCCAGCGAATCCGAACATTGTCTACGGCTCGTGCAAAGGCCAATTCGGCGTAATGAACCTCAAGACAGGTCAGGAGAAAAATTATTGGATCGGCGCGCAGTCGCTGTACGGCAACCCGGCGAGTGATCTCATCTACCGCATGCAGCGGGTTTCGCCGATGGCCACGTCACCGCACGATCCCGACGTGCTCTATTACGGATCTCAATACCTGCATCGCACGCGCGACAGAGGGCTCACCTGGGAAAAGATCTCACCGGATCTCACGGCTAAGCCAGAGTGCTGTCAGGGCGCGAGCGGCGAGCCGATCACTCGCGACGTCACCGGCGAAGAGTTCTACAGCACCCTGTACGCAATTTCTGAATCGCCACTGGAAAAGGGCGTGATCTGGACTGGCGCGAACGACGGCCCGTTCCACGTCACCCGCAACAATGGAAAGACCTGGACCGACGTGACGCCAAAGGATCTGCCCACGGGAGGCCGGGTGCAGTACATCGAGCCGTCGCCACACCGCAAAGGATCGGCGTACTACGCCGTGTACCGTTGGCTGCTGGGTGATTATCAACCATACATCTATCGCACCGACGATTACGGCAAGACGTGGACGCGGCTGACTGATGGAAAGAACGGCATTCCGGCGGACTGGTCCACACGCGTGGTGCGCGAAGACCCAGACCGCGAGGGATTGCTCTACGCAGGAACGGAATTCGGCATGTTCATCTCGTTCGATAATGGCGGGCACTGGCAAACGTTCCAGTTGAACCTGCCGAACGTGCCGGTAACCGACATCAAGGTGCACCAGAAAGATCTTGTTCTTTCGACTCAGGGACGATCTTTCTGGATCCTCGACAACATAAGCTCGCTGCATCAACTCACTTCGGCGACAACTTCAGAGGTGCACCTCTTCAAACCGCGCGACGGCTATCGCACTCGAGTAGCTCCCAACAATCTTGGCCCCACGATTGAATACTT
The DNA here is from genome assembly GCA_041492345.1 of Pyrinomonadaceae bacterium. GTDB lineage: Bacteria > Acidobacteriota > Blastocatellia > Pyrinomonadales > Pyrinomonadaceae > UBA11740. Next base: position 7,675 of record JBGPWS010000176.1, read on the forward strand.
TCTGCCGGCAGCGCCGGCTGGTCCGGTGACGATCGAGATTCTTGATGCAAAGGGTGCGTTGATAAATTCCTACAACAGCGATGCGCCGGCCGGTCGCGGTGGCCGTGGCGGTGGCGCCGGCGCAGCCGGTGCAGAGCCCCAGCAGGAAGATCCCGACGTACCCATCGGACGAAGAGCTACGCCGCCTCCCCGTCCGACGAAGGTCCCCGGACTTAATCGCTTTGTTTGGGACGTGCGACATCAGGCTGGTGTGACCGTTCCGCCGGGACAGTACCAGGCGCGTCTCAAGATCGGCGCTAACACATTAACGGAGAGCTTCAACGTGCTCATCGATCCGCGCGTCGCTGAGGACGGAGTCACGCTAGCCGATCTGCAGGAGCAATTCGAGCACAATATGCGCATGCGGGAACTCGTGAACCGCGTCAATCAGCTCGTAACTCGAGTTCGCGAGGCGCAAGCGAAGATGCGAACCGCGTCGACCACCGAAGGCGAAGCGGCGAATCGGGTGAATGCGATCGCGGCGAAGCTGCTCACGGAACTGGTGCGCTACGGCAAGCCCGGTTTGCAGGCGCACATCACCTATCTGGCGGGAATGACTGCGAACGTCGATCAGAAGATTGGGCGCGACGCAATCGAACGATATGAAGTATTGCGGAAAGAACTCGACACTATTCGCGCGGAGGTTGACCGAGTGCTCGGACCGGCACCCTCCGCCGCTGACGCACGAGCCAATTCTGTATCGCCACGCCGGCGTAACTAATATGCAAAAAATGGAGCGCACACATGAAACATAACAACCCGCCGAAACTTGCGATTCTTGCAGCCATCCTGATTACCACGATGACAGGTGTCGCGCAGCAGCGCGCCGCCGATGCCCCCCGGGTGCTCACCGCAGCGGACTACGCGCGTGCTGAAAAGTTGATGGGATATAACACAGCACCTCTGGTGTTCAGGTCCGGCGTGCGTCCGACCTGGTTGCCGGGCGATCGCTTTTGGTATCAGGTCACGACAGCGGATGGCAGTGAATTCCTGCTGGTCGACCCTGCGCAAGGAACTCGCACGCCAGCCTTCGATCATGCGAAGGTCGCGGCAGCTCTCTCCGCGGCCGCCGGCGCTACTTACGACGCGCGTCATCTGCCGTTCACTCAATTCGATTTTTCGGCCGACGAGCGAACGATCTCGTTCACCGTCCGCCAACGCAGATGGAAATGTGATCTGCAAGCCAACCAGTGCACGGCTGAAGGCAGCGCCGAACCGGGTTCCGGCGCGCCACGCGGCAGAGTTGCTATTGAGGTGCTGTCGCCCGATAAGAAGCGCGCCGCCTTCATACGCGATTTCAATCTGTGGGTTCGCGATGTTGCCAGCGGAAAGGAAACGCAACTGACTACCGATGGCGTGAAGGACTTTGGCTATGCGACCGACAATGCCGGCTGGGTGCACAGCGATCGCGCCGTTCTTCTCTGGTCTCCTGATGCGAAGAAGATCGCAACCTTTCAACAGGATCAGCGCAAGGTGGGCGAGATGTACCTGGTCGAAACCAAAGTTGGACATCCGACGCTGCAAGCCTGGAAGTATCCGTTGCCGGGCGACGCGGTCGTTACCACAATTCAGCGTGTCATAATCGACGTGGACCAGCCTCGCGTAATCCGTCTGAAGATGCCGCCTGATCAGCACCGCTCGACGGTTTGTGACAATA
>JBGPWS010000418.1:0-2505 GCA_041492345.1 Pyrinomonadaceae bacterium
ACAAACATTGTCGCCATCTCCCGGCTCCCAGACGGTCTGACAGAGAAGGCCATCGGGGCAGCCAGGCAAATCAGATTCATCCCGGCGATGAAGGATGGTCATCCAGTTTCGATGTACGTACAGATGGAATACAACTTCAATCTGTACTGACGCATTGTTCCAATTAAACGTTAAGAGGCGAGCACGTGCCCGCCTCTTTTTTTTTAGTGCAAGCTGCTAGCTTGCGTGGTCGCGATAAGACGCAAGCTGGCAGCTTGCGTTACTGTCCTTCCGCCACGCGCCTGATCCGCTTCACGCCTTCTTCCAAGCGATCCATCGACGTCGCGTAAGAAATGCGTATGAAACCTTCCGCGCCGAAACCCGCGCCATCCGTCAACACGGTTTGCTCCTTCTCCAGTAATGCGTTCACAAAGTCGCCTGAGCTGTGCAGCTTTCCTTTGAAACATCCACGGACATCCGGAAAAGCGTAGAAGGCGCCCTCAGGTTGAGGGCAGCGCAGACCCGGAATATCGTTAAGAGCGTTCAATAACCACTCGCGCCGGCGAGTGTATTCAGCGAGCATGGTGGCCACTGAATCCTGCGGACCGTTCAGCGCTTCGACCGCGGCCGCCTGCGAGATCGAAGTTGCATTGCTGGTCGAGTGGCCCTGCACCTTCAGCATCGCGCGCGTCCATTCCGCGTTCGCCAGCGAATAGCCCACCCGCCAGCCCGTCATGGCGTAAGTTTTCGAAAACGATCCCGCGATACAAAGCCGGCGTCGCAGCTCGGGGCGCATGGAAGCAGCACTGAAAACCGTCGCCGGCGGATACACATAGCGCAGGTAGCACTCGTCAGAGATGGCATAGAGGTCATGCTCTGCCACGATTTCCATGATCTGTCTGAACTCGGCGGGCGGAATTACGCGGCCCGACGGATTGCTGGGCGAGTTCAGAATGATCAGTCGGGTCTTTGGGGTGATCGTCTTCCGGATCATGTCCGCGGTCAGCACAAAGTCGTTCTCTTCGGTTTCGATGAAAACGGATCTGCCGCGCGCGAACGTGACTATCTCGGGAAAGGTTACCCAGTAAGGTTTGGGAATCAAGACCTCGTCGCCGGGGTTGATGAGGGAAACGACGGCGTTGAAAACTGCCTGCTTCCCGCCGGCGGTGGCCATCACTTCATTGCGCTCGTAGCCGGCGCCAAACTCTCGTTGGTAAAAACCGATGATGGCTTGTTGCAATTCCCGTATGCCGGCCGTAGGCGTGTACTTGGTTCGGCCTGCGCGCATGGCTTCGGCGGCAGCGTCTTTGATGTTTTGCGGCGTATCGAAATCCGGTTCACCGGCGCCGAGATCGACGACGTCCACACCAGCGGCACGCATCGCTTCCGCGGCTTGCATGGCTGCGAGCGTGGACGAAGCTTTCATTTCTGCCACGTTGTCGGAAACCGGAAACGCCGAAGCGGTTGGCTGTGTCATCATCAGGAACTCTTCTCTCTCATGCGCTGTTCGACCAGGGGCGGCACCAGATCTTTGATGGGCGCGCCGAGCTGGAAGACTTCTTTCACCAGGCGCGAGCTAACGTAGGAATATTCTTCGGCCGGCATCATGAAAACGGTTTCGAGGCGAGGCTGCAAACGCCGGTTCATCAGGGCCATTTGCAGTTCGTATTCGTAGTCGGATATCGCCCGGATGCCGCGCACGATGGCGTTAGCGTTTCGTTCCGCCGCGTACTCAACCATCAATCCGGCGAAACTTTCTACCGTCACCCGGCAATCACCGCGATCGATGTCTTTCAAAACCTCCCTCAGAATTTCGCATCTTTCCTGGATGGTAAAGAAAGCCGTCTTCTCAGGATTGATCAGGACAGCGACGATGATTTCGTCGAATAGCTTGCAGCCACGCTGGATGATGTCGAGGTGGCCGTTGGTGACCGGATCGAATGAACCTGGATAGATTGCTCGGCGCATTAGCGATTACTGTGGTCAAGGGATAAAGCGAAGGAAAATTAACACAGGCGGCGAATCTTGTCGAAGGATTACTCTGATGGTGTCCTAATGACATTACCCTTTGACGTTGCCGGGCTGGTTCCTTCGGGTTAGAATCTCACGATCAGAGGGCTTCCCATATATGGCAACCATATTCTCGCCAATTGATTTGCACGCACCGCCGAATTTTATTGTCGATGTTCATTCCGTTCTAACAGGCGAAGATTTCGATCAGTTGGTTCGCGACAACCCCGAGCTGCGAATGGAACTGACAGCAACAGGAGAACTTATCCTTATGCCTCCCACGGGATCGAAAACCGGCTTGCTCAACTCTGAACTAAGCCGGCAGTTTGCAAATTGGTCTCAAGTAAATCGCAGCGGTGTAGTTTTCGACTCTTCGACGCTTTTCGTGCTGCCGAACGGAGCCAGGCGCTCGCCTGACGTTTCCTGGGTCAAGCGCGAACGGTGGGATGCGCTCACGGAGGAGGAACAGGAAGGTTTTGCGCCGCTGTGCCCCGACTTTGTTATTGAGTTGCGTTC
>JBGPWS010000067.1:0-15102 GCA_041492345.1 Pyrinomonadaceae bacterium
CCAGTGCATTTGGCGATGCGCGCTTGTTGGGACGTGCCTGCGCAGCACTCCGACTGGCAGCCACGCGTGGCCCGAATGATGCGAGTTTGCTGGCGCGGATCGGCGAGTCTTTCCTCGAGTACGGCGATCCGTTTCGCGCTGGAAAAGTATTTCGTCGGACGCTGGACATTGACGAGAATGCATATCGCGCGCAACTGGGGCTGGCCGAAGTCGCCCTGACTGACGGCAAATTGGCGCACGTGATTCACCATTACAGTGACGCGGCGCGAATAGCGCCCGACAAAGCCACGGCCAATCTAGCGCGGCGCGAGGCTGATTACTATTCGCGTCTGAATAGCGACGAAGATTATCTGGCAGCCGAGCTGCGCCGCATGAACTGGTTGGAAGGGGCTCACCGCGTGCAGCATTTGACGGCGCGCGTTAGTTTCGCCGCGCTGTTAATCGCCCTGGTGGGATCTTCAGTTGATCAGGTAGTCGCCGGCCTGGGTTGGGCGTTTGCTTCGTCCTCGATTATTGCCTGGTCGGGTTCGCTGATTACCAGAAGACTGCTGGCAGCCAGAGGACGTGCGGAAACCAGTGATGCCTGAGCCGGTTCAGCCTGACGCTTCTTTAGCCTGATCTTTCTTCGCGGAACTCCGCGACCTCGCTGATCCTTTCTTTTGAGTCGGGGCTTTAGGAACAACGGTTCGACCAGCCTGCTCAGGCGCCGACGCTACTGCATCAATCCGCGTTGGCTCAGGACTAAGAAAAGCGTCCCATCGATAGCGGGGACGCTCAGTGGTTTCGCTCAAGAGTCTGAACACTAGATTCGTCACTGCTTCAGTGACCCAGCCGTGATAAAACTCACCTACTGATTGCAGCTCGGCGTCCGGCGCGGGATTCATGAAATCGATCGCGTAGGGCACTCCGTCCTTGATCGCGAACTCGACCGTATTGAGGTCGTAGCCGAGGGCGGTGCATAGCGTTCGTACGTCCTTTACGACTCGCTGTGACATCTCCGGAGTCAGATAATTCGGATCGTTGATGTACTGCTCTCCAGAGAGGTAAGCCTTGCGAGGATCGTAGGGCATGATCATTACTTCCTGCTGGCCGATGCAATAACAGCGGACGAACTGATCGAATTCGATGGACTCCTGCAAAGTCATACAAAGCGTACCGGTCTGGTCGTATTCGGCGATCAATTCCTCCGGCGAAGTAACACGCGAAACATTCTTCCACCCGCCGCCGTCAAACGGTTTCAGGAACGCCGGCAGTCCGACATAATCGATGATTGCTTGCCAGTTAAGTGGAAACTCAAGGTTGCGCAAGCTCTCGCCGGTGATTCCGGCAATGTAATCTTTCTGCGGCAGCAGCACCGTTTTCGGCACTGCGACACCCAGTTTGTGCGCGAGCGAGTAATTGAAGAACTTATCGTCGGCGGACCACCAGAAGGGATTGTTTATGATGATCGCACCTTCCAGGGCCATCCGCTTAAGTGTGGCGCGATAGAACGGCACTTCGTGCGAAATGCGATCGATTACCAGGTCGTAAGGCGGAGGCGCATCATGGCGAATGCCTCCGAGAGTGATAAATTCGGCGACCACAGATCCTTTACCGCGTTCGTTGATGTTTCTGATCAGGGCTTCCGGAAAAGTTTTCTCCCGGCCCACCAAAATCCCGACTTTTTTCATGGATCTCGTTAACCTCTCCTCAAAGAAATTACAGCCAGTTTCGACCGCGCGTATGGACGCATCGAAAAATCGTTCCCCACTTTCTGTTCTTCAACGATTGAAACCAAGCTATCTTTCATCGAGAGTGGTTGTCAAACTGCATGTGTCACAAAAGCCTTTGACTTTTCTTCTTTAGGGGCATATCGTGCGCATCAACAAAAGGGTTTCGCAAACTGAACGGCTGGCTTCCACGAGCTGCCTCTAACAACTCGCCGGCTCAGCCAAGCGATTAACCAAGTCTGAATAAGGAACTCCCCAGATGCGACGTGATGGCCGTTTTCCCAAGCGGTTGATTCGTTGGACGATTCTGTCCATTTGCCTTGGATTTGCCCTATTGAACCTTACGACCATTTCTCAGCAGTTGGCCAGCAAAGGAACGATCGAATTCCGGCAAGGTAGCAACGCCCAACCGCTTAATCACAGAGCGAGAAGAGCGGTCCTTACGCGACCGCTGAGAACTCTCCCGACAAGTCTGCCTAACGCCGCGACCTTTGATTTGTTGGTCTTGCCGTTGCCGCAAGCAGGTAGTTCCAAGATTGCCTTCACCAGCAATCGCGATGGCTCCGCGCAGATTTATTTGATGAACACAGACGGCAGTGGACAGACGCGGCTCACCTATGACAGCAGCAACGACGATTATCCACGCTGGTCACCAAGTGGCGTGAAGATTCTTTTCCAAAGCGACCGCGACAATCCGTCGACGGGTTACATGGATATCTACGTGATGAACTCGGACGGCAGCGGCGTCACTCGTCTGACCACTGATGCGAATGACGACAGCATGGCTACGTGGTCGCTGGGTGGAACAAAGATCGTTTTTCAGAGCATGCGCAACGGAGTCAACTATCAAGTCTATTCGATGAACGCGGACGGCTCGAACCAAGTGAACCTAACTAATACTTCATCGAGCGATGGCGAACCATCATGGTCACCGGATGGATCGAAGATAGTATTCGCCAGCGATCGCGATCACACCGGCTTCGACAGCGTCTATGTCATGAATAGTGACGGCGCTAACCAGCAGCGGATCACATTTAGCAGCGGGAATGTTGAAGACACGCAACCGATGTGGTCTCAAGACGGCAGCCGGATTGCTTTTGTGAGCACGCGCGACAGTACAGTTGAGACATGGCAGGAAACAGATGACGATGGCAACCTTATCACCAGAACGCGACTAAACATCAACAAAGAAGTGTACGTGATGAATGCTGACGGCTCAGGTCAGACAAGATTGACTACTGAGTTAGCTAATGATGATTCGCCCTCGTGGTCGCCCGACGGCTCAAAAATCGTGTTTCGCAGTGATCGCGAGCGTGATTGCTGCGATCCATCGGCCCAAGTTTGGACGATGAACGCCGACGGCACCGGTCAAGTCAACATATCGAATAGTGGCAATGGAGACTACAGCGCCAGTTGGACCAATGACGATTTCGTTGCCAGTCCGCTTGCCGGATATAGGAGCGATCAGCCGCCCGTAGCCAATGCTGGTGGTCCGTACATTGCGCAAAGCGGAGAAGTCGTGCAGTTGAATGCCAGCGGGTCGTTCGACCCCAACGGAACGATCGTCAGTTACTCGTGGAATTTTGGTGATGGGACTTCGGGAAGCGGTCCGATCGTTAACCATCAATATAGTGCCAGCGGAGTGTATTCAGTAACGTTGTCAGTCTCGGATAACAGTGGCAGCACAGTCTCCTCACTGGGATCTGTAACGGTCGATTCAGTCGCTTTTCCTGTCAAAATCAATTTTGACGAACTGCCAAACAACACCGTCGTCGCTGACCAGTATCTTAGCAAGTACGGCGTCAGGTTTTTTACGGATAATAGTCTATCGCCGGTACATACCTGGCAAATCTGTGGTGGTTTCTGCTCCACCACGTCGTTACCGAATTACATTTGGACCTACCCTAATATCACTGGACAAACGGTTGTCGAGTTCACGCAGCCCGCAAGTAATTTGACCTTTTACATCATCGGCATAGATGTGTTCTTTGACCAGTTCGCAATCCTCGACGTTTACCGCAACAACTCTCTTTACGGCTCGTTTCAAATCTTTGGCAACGGTACCACCACAAGACAGATTTCATTGGGCTCTTTGGATAACATCAATAAGATCGTGATTCGAGGAATTACCGATCCTGCCGGCATAGGCTTTGACGACTTTAGTTTTAATGTGCCTGCTGATGTGAAGATTACCAGCGAAAGAGTTGGAGGATATCTGAACGGGACGACGCAGAACGCTTTGCTTGGCGCGGATGTGGCGCTGAATGCGAGCCCGCTTCCGGGCGCGTTTGCGGGAGGAACTTATAACTGGACTCTCACCGGCCCAGCTACGTTTGTTAGCACCGACACTCACTCCTCATCAATTACGATTAGATCAACCGCCGTTTCGACGGAGCCGGGACAGGGACCCATCACTGTAAACGTCTCTTACACGAAGAATGGTCTTACGGCTTCTGGTTCGGTGACGATTAAATCAATCTTGCCGACATTGACTAGCTTTACAGGTCAGCAGGGTCCTGATTTGGTTACTGCGCCTAATATTTGTGCTTCTCCAGAGTCCGAGCCGCCTTGGTGGTTTTACCGGCTAGGGTGTGGCAGTTCAAGTCCGGCGATGAACTTTACGGCACAAGTTCACGCCCCCACCTTCATATCAGAGCCATCGCAAAGCGGTGTTAAGTATGTGCAGGCCATCAGTGCGTTTGAGAAGTACACACAACGCGGCATGAGATGCGTCACTCATCGGAACAGCGAAACGAATGTCGATTCTGGCTGGCAATTGGATACCAGCGATCCGGCTAATCTGCCGGGGTATCCCATTCACAGGTTCAATGAGAGTAACGATCTTACGACGTTGATGGTTGACGCTCCAAAACAACCCTTGACTGGCATTTCAAGTTGGGAATTTCGGGATAATGCTTACATCGATGATCAGTTCCTGATGTACCTCGTTTATTTTGTGGGCTCCGATCCTGCCAATCCGTCGATTCAAAGACCGATTGGACAACTAAGATGGACTTGGGGCGGGACGATAGCGTTCGATTGGATTGATTCACTAAATCAAGGAGTTTTTAATCTACGCCGCACGACTACTGGCTACAGTGTAGGTGGTCCAACGAGTACGATGGTGGCGATGAACGGAAACATTAAGCCGGTCGTTGAGATTTCGTGTCCTGGTGGGCCCGGATTAACCAATAATAAGATAGACAGTACGCGGTTTTTTGTTCGCCGACATTATCTAGATTTTCTGGGCCGTGAACCGGATGACAGTGGTTGGGACTTTTGGACGAACCAAATCTCGCAATGCGGCTTTGATCTTAGTTGCATCCATTCAGGGCGAATCCACATAGGGCTGGCTTTTTTCTATTCGTCAGAGTTCATCCTTACGGACCCTGAGATGGCAAATCCGCCCGGCACGCCGGATTTTAATCCGGCTGTTTACAATCGGAAATTTGTTTATTGGTGTTACCAGAAATACTTACGTCGAGATCCTCATGACGACCCTGTGGGTTGGCAGTTCTGGACCGACGACCTAAACAGCAATGGTAATTACGCACATACCATTGACGCCTTTCAGGTAAGCGATGAATATAGGAATCGGCTAGGCAATAATTGAGGACGGCCTCAAGATCGGATGAGGGAGCAACAATGAAGAAGCAAATATTCTTACCGGTTATTTTTTCCGCGCTGTTCTTGGCCCCGGCAGTGGCGCAGCAACAAACGGAGTTGGATCAGGCTGGAGACAAGCTATCGCGCTGCCTTGCAGCTCAAATGCCTGGATGGCAACACAAGCGCGGGACTCTGATCCAAGGAAGCAAGGACGCCATAGTCGAGTTCTGGACGTTTTCCAATCGGGTCGTCAAAGTATCAATGGTACAAAGAGAGTCAGTCGAAGACGCCCGTGAAAGATTGATGAGGTTTGCTCAGGAAGAAGCCGATGCGCGGGAATTAAAGGGCTTTGGCGATGAAGCTTATTCTTGGGGAGACGAAGGCGCGAACATAATCTTTCGTAGAGGGAAATACACAGTTTACGTGACCACCATCGCCGACGTTGATCGGGATGCTGATGCGCCGGCATTAAGTCGCGAACAAAAGCGTGAGCGGAGAAAATCAGAGATGAAACGGCTAAGTAAAGAAGTAGCGAAGCACGCAGCAAATGCGATCGACGCTCCTTAAAGGTAGGAATGAAATCCAATGTTCAAGCAGATTTCATCGATAATTATTCTTGTTTTGATAATCGGAGTTTCGACCTTTGCTCAGGGCACGATTGACAAGTATGGAAACTACCATCCTACAGAAGACCAGACTGCAAAGAACAAACGTGTCGGGGAATTATTACAACATCCAACATTTATTTCACTGCGACTTACGTCGCAACGTCGTGATATTCCTAGGGAAGAACCTACTACGACGCCGTCCCCTTACACGGTCGACCAACGGATCCACTTTGAACTATTTCTCACGCAAAACTCTACTGAAGATATAATCCTTTCGAGTTCGGGATGGCCTTATAGTGAATATCGTCCGGAATTGGTTCGTGACGGCGATCTTCTCCCTTACACCAAGCATGCGCAAGAAGAAGTTGAGAAATCGGAGAAAGAGCAGCTGTCTGGCAGCACGGGACTAAGTACGACAAGCCCAGCACGCGAGTACTTGTGGAATTACGTGCAGCTCGAGGATTGGTATGAATCGCCGCTCCGTCCCGGTCACTATCAACTCATTGTTCGCAAGCGCTTTGCTCGGAACGGCGATTGGGCGGAATCAAATCCAGTCACGTTTGATGTAGTACCGAGAAGACCGGCAGCACCAATTCCCGAAGGACTCAAGGTGCGACTGGTTCCCTCGGATTCAAAGTCCCAGCGCGAAGGGCAGCCGTATCGTTTGGGAAGTGAGGGCGATGTGGACGTGTTACTCGAAAATGATTCTGACAAGCCGGTCAGGGTGAGTGTAATCGATCCTTACTATGGAAATCGCTTACAGCTATTCAAGGACGGGAAGCTCATACCTTACCGTGAAGAGACAGCTAAGCTTATCGAATCTAAGGATGCCACTCCGCGATTGGCGGATGTGGTTTCAGATTTCTTCATAGATCCAAAGATTACTCGAACAGAAGGACTAAGGCTGAAAGATTGGTACGGGCCACTGGGGCCGGGATTGTATCGGTTAATCGACCGGCGCCGTTTCGAGATAGACGGGCCATGGACGGCTGACTCCGCTGAACTCTTATTCGAGGTCGTACCGCAGCCTCCCATGAGATAGCGCCAAGTCGGCAAAACGTGTCTGACGACAAGCGACTGTCTCTACAGTCACGCCGATCGAAATCCCGTTTCTTCTTAACCCTGTGCTACAATCCGGAACAACACCAGACAGCCTAAAGTAGTTGAAGTTATGAGTGGGAGCCTGGTGTTCAGAGTCATGAAATCCAAAGCCCCTTTGCGCTTTCGAAACCTAACGGTCCTGGCACTGGCGCTACCATTTTCTGCCGGCCTTTTGTTCCTCAACCCATCGGCTAAAGCCGATGAGCCCAAGGCCCCCACGGCTGAGCAGATCGCGGAAACCGTAATAGCGCTGACGGGAAGTGGTTTGGGCCGCGCGATCCTGGTTCAGATTCGGCGCAATGGCGTTGAGCGCGGGCGGCTTACCCGCATCGGTCAGGACGGCCGTGCCGAGGAAGCGCGATACGAACTGCGTTTTGTGCGCGGCGACAAGTCTGAAAAGGACAAGGTTCGCCTCGATAGCAAAACACCGCAAGCTGAATACTCGCTGGTTTATGGTGACGGCCGCGTCTTCGGCATCATCAACGGGTCACCCTTTACGCCGCGCGCAGACGCCACGGCGGACTTCATCAACCAACAGGCGCGCAGCATCGACGCGCTACTGCGTTATAAGGAAAACGAATCAAAGCTGAGTGCGGCAGGGAAAGACAAGCAGCAGGGAATCGAAGTCTATGTGGTTGATCTGACGGACAAAGCAAATCGCCGCACGCGATACTTCGTGAGCGCCAGGACCTTTCGCGTGCTGTGGCTCGAGTTCGAAGAGACTCCGCCGGGCTCCTCCTCGGCAGTGAAATACACGAAGCGTTTCTATGACTATCGAGTAGTGCAGAACACCTGGGTGCCATACCGAACGGTCTTGACGGAAGACGGAAAACAGACGCTTGAGACACGCATTCTGACTATCACCTACGGCGTGAAGATGGAAGACTCGCTATTTAAGAATCCCGATGCTCAAAGTTCGGCCGGAAACCCTTAGTCAGCATGCCGGGAATCCGGCACTTGTGCCGAGTCCGTTAGTTTGATGGCTCACCTCCTCTGGCTGCCAGTTGATCTCAGTCTGACACCCACAAAACCCATTTTTTCGGAACCAGAGGCGTAACCGGGCGTGTCTACTGCCGAGGCGGTTGCGGGCCGGTGTATAATTTTGCTCGCGATGAACCGTCGCGCAAGTTGCCAGCTTGTGCCACTATTGACTGAGAGCCTGCCTGCCCGATGAGAACGCTAACTTCGATTGAGGAGTTGGACTTTGCCGCCGCGATGCCGTCGACTGTCGTGGTTCAGAAGGCGTCGGATCACTCGCTGCTGGAAGAGACGCTGGCCGGCGACGAAGACGCGTTTGCCGAATTGGTCAGGCGTTATCGCAACCAGATTACGAGTTACATTTACCGCATGACAAACGACTACGACGGAGCAGTCGATCTGGCCCAGGAGACCTTCATGCGGGTTTATCGCGCGGCCGGGCGCTATCAGACGACGCACGCGTTTTCAACTTACATCTATCGCATTGCGACGAACCTGGCGATTAGCGAGTTGCGCAAGCGCAAGCGAAGGCGGCTGGTTTCGCTGACAGGTTTGCTTTCTTCCGAGGATGGGCAGGAGGCCCGGGATTTTGATGCTCCCGACGAGCGGCCTTTACAGGATGTCAATCTTGTCGATTCGGAAAAGCGCGCGGTAGTGAAACGGGCCATCAGCACTTTGCCAGAGAAGTATCGCGCGCCGCTCGTGTTGCGCGACGTAGAAGGAAAGAGCTACGACGAGATTGCGTCGATCCTATGCACGAGCGAGGGAACGGTGAAGTCGCGTATCAACCGGGCCCGGAATTTCCTGCGCGACAAAATGCGGAATTACATCCAGGTGGTGCCATGATGAATGGGAAAGAATGCCGCGCTACGCGGCGAGAAATTGACGAATCAGAACTGAACCAAAGGTTGAGCGATCAAGTGCGGTCGCATGTCGCCTTATGCCCGTCGTGTCGCGGCTTTCACGCGGAACGAACGAGTCTGCGCGAGTTAGTCGGAAGCCTTGAGCCGGTCGCCGCGCCCGGAGACTTTGAAATGCGACTACGGGCGCGCATGGCAAGTGAGCGGCAAAGTCGCGCTCGACAGCCGTCTATTTTTCGTTTTGTGATCAGCACCCCGGCAATCGCCGTCGCCGCGCTCGTAGTGATGCTGGCCATGTCACTGGTTTGGTTTGCTCAGCGAAATAGAAGTCAGGCGCCAAACACTGCTTTGGTCCCGATCAAAGAAGCGCCCAAGGTTCCTGACCAGCCACGGCTTGCCTCAAACGGAGGAAGCAACGCAATACAAACCGGAGTGCCTCCTGCACCTGTCGACCTGAACCCGGGGAGTCGGCCTGGTCGTGGCGGAAATCCTCTTCGAGAGATCAATAGTAAATCTGCTCAGGCTGGAGTAAAGGCCATTGACTATGGCGTCTCACCAGCGGAATACATCAGACAGGGAGAACAAAGGGCCGGCGAAGTTTCTTTGAGCGCGCCTCTCAAGCCAATGGTAGTGTCGATGCAGGACGACCACGGCGCGACGCACAAAATTTCTTTGCCGCCGGTTAGCTTTGGCGCTCAACGGCTGGTCGATAATCGAATCCCGGTGAGTTCAACGAACAGCCGGAGCTGGTAGTAGCAGTTCTAAGTAAGATTATGAAGACGATTTTCCATCGAGTGTTGAGGTTGTTGATTGCTGGGACAGGCGTGATGTCTTTGGCCTTCGCGTCGTTTGCGCAGACAGTCGCGCCGGCGGCTTCGACAGTCGTGCAGACTCCGGCTACCGTGCAGGCACCCGCTACGGTCCAGCCGCCGGCGGCAGAAAAAACGCAACTGCGGCGGCCACCCAGGCGGGCATCAACTCCGCCTGCCACCGTCACGGTGGTGGCGGACCAGACCAAGGTGGCGCCACAAGTAGTGACCGTCGTCCATCGTTTGAGCGGAGTCAAAATGCTCCGGTTCCTGCTGTGGCAGCGAGGTGAGCCCGGCACGATCTATACAATCGACCCTGAGGCGATCTCAAGCGACGCGCATGCGAGCATCATCGCCGGCTGGGCCCTGGACGATGGTAAGACGATCGCTGTGCGACTGCCGCAGGCCGGCGCGGAGTTCGAATTTGCGCAGCCTTTTTTCATGCCAGCCGAGGTGCCCGGGGCGCTGTCCCCTGCAACAACTGCGCGTCCGTTCGTGATCCCGCGCACGGAACCTGATTTGACGGTGGTTACTCGGGATGGGCGAAGACTGAGGGCCCGCTATATCGGGCTCGACGGAGAAACAGGACTATCGGTGCTGCAGGTCAACGCGGTGGTCAGGCCGCCGGCTGCAGCAGAAGCCGGCAGAAAATTGGCTCAGGGACAAGCTGTACAAATTTTTGCGCCAGAGCGCACTACGCCGGAAGGTGAGGGGTCAGCTCGAAACATCTACGTGAAGGTAGGTGAGGTGGATACGAAGATCGCGGCGCTGGCGCACAGCAGTGCCGGGAAGCTGCAACGACTAACCGTGCGCGGCGCCAAGCTCTCGCCGCTGGTCATTGGCGGAGTCGCCTGTGATGAAGCGGGAAATACGCTGGGCATCGTGGAGGCGATGGAAGGCGACGACGCGCGCATCGTTCCCGCCGATACCATTCGCGCGGCTGCCCGCCGCGTGTTGGAGCGACAGGCGAGTGTGCCACGGCCGCTGCTTGGTGTGCGCGGTGAGCCGGTGGAATTCGCGGCGCGCGCGGCTTTCCTTGCCCAGGGCTGGCGCGACGATCAGTTAACCGAACTAATCCGAAAGCAGGTCGGCATTCTGCTTACCTCCGTAATGGCGGGTACACCCGCCGCCTTTGCGAAATTGCAACCGGGTGACGTGATTGTCCAGGTTAATAATGAAGACATAGAAAGTGGCGAAGAGTTTTCCAAGATGCTGGGCGAGGCCGGCAGTGGCCAGCAGGTGCAATTCCTGGTTCGGCGACCGACTTCGCCGGCACCGCTTTCGATAGATGTGAAACTTGGAGGTTCATTTGATCAAGTCTTCAAGTACCGTTTTGAGCTGCCTGCGATGGCCACGAACCTAAGTGGATTGGAAGGGCTTGGACTTGAGACGATAGCCGTCTCGACGAAGAACCTGTCGCAACTGGGTGCTGAGAGTGGTTTGTTGGTTATTGCCGTGGAACCAGAAAGCATTGCCGCCCGCAGTGGCATGCGCGAGGGCGACGTGATTCAATCTATCGATGGGCGAATCCTCGGCCGCGGCTCTCGGGTCGCGGGCTTTGAGTTCAATCGCCGCAAGAAGCACGTGCTTTCTCTGGTCCGCAATCGTGAAAAGAAACAAGTGATCCTGCAGCCGCTGGAATAACCAGGTCTTGGACTGACTTAAGTTCAGCAAGCGCCTTTGCGGGCGTGTTTACACAAGCCAACTGGTGTCAGTCAACTTGAAAACCAAACTTTTGTGAGGCGCTGGCTTTTGCCACTCGATCGATCACCGTTACCAGCAGCACATATCGGCCGGGTTGCAGTCCACCAAGGGTTAACTCGGCAGCATAAGGAAGTCGCCGCAAATCTGAAGTTCCTTCAACCTGAATCTTGTGCAAAGGCATCGTGATGACCGGCTCGTTGTCGCGAAACAGCTGCACTTGCACCGCCAGATCGGGACTGTTATTTGGGCCAATAGTAGAACTCGCCGGCACGCTGTTACCGGGCACGGCTGTCCCCTGGCTCGCCGGCACCGGTGTCGAATCGGCGCCTGCCGACGAACCGCCAATGGCGTTATAAACAAACGTCAGGAAGCGAAGACGCGAAGCGCCGGCAAAACGGTGGTCGATGTTCAAGTACACCTGACGAATGGCGCTCGCGGTCTTGCCTGTTTCAGTCTCATCCGGCGTGGAGGGCTGGCCCTCTGGTTCAGCCTTTTTTTCTCCGACAATCAAGCTGCTGAGCGTCAACGCTTTCGATCCGAGATCGGGAATCTCGATCCACCGTACGGCGCTTCCGGTCCGGCGTTGTTTGGTGTCCACTGCCGCTACGCGAACTTGATAGAGTCCGGGCTTGATGACACAGAAATGATTGTAGAAGACACTGTCGGGCGGCCGGGCTTTCGCGTCGCCAGACTTTGACCTGATAGTCAGGTGCTTATTAAAGGTGCTGACAGCTTTGCCCCGATCATTAAATACGGCGCCGGCGACATCCATCACCCCGACCGGTGAGCCCCCCTCAACCTCGAACACTAACGACTTGGATGAAATCTTGATGGAGGTTGTGAGGGTCGGCCCTACCTGGGCCACGTCAAGAAAGTTAAGCGAAATTGCCACCGGCAGGTCGCTCTTCGGAAACGGGGCGCGCAACGCATCGCCCATGAGGTCGTTGGGCGGCTTGGGGCTTGCCGGGCCTTCCTTTTTCTTTCGCGCCGCGGATTCGGGAGGTGAGAAATCACCAAAGCTGCGACGGAATCGGGTCACCAGATCAGGACGCCCGTTCACGCTTACTTCGACGCGGCGGGATTTCTGGTTGCGTTGCTCGTCATTGTCGGGCCGCCATGCCAGCAGATAGTAAGCGGAAGTCTCCTTCAAAGCCGTCGTGACCGCGGGTGACAAAGCGTTGCTGTTGTAAAAGGCGCGCCCTCCGGTATCGGCTGCCAGAGCGTTGAGCCCGTTTTGGAGCGCGCCCTGCTCGCCTCCAGCTGAGCGCGACAGCCTACCTGCAGGGTCAAAGGGTTGCTCGGTGCTTGCGTCCGGCATTCCGGACGTCAAGCCGCGCGCGTCAATCGAGTAAATAATGACGCCTGAGGCTGCCGCCGCCCCAGTGATTTGTCGCAGGCGGTCGTACGAGTCCGAATTCTTGTTGTCCAGGAGGAATCCGTCAGAGATCAGAAAAATGAGTTTGCGTCCCGGCAACCCGGCTGAATTCTTTACCAGAGTCTTGAGTGAGTTAAGCGTCGCGTTGGTTATGTAGTTCGTCTGCTGAGCAATTTGCGAGGCGCGGGCTTGAATCATTGCTGCAGCCGTATTGCGAGGAAGCGTCGGCTCCAACCGGAGCAATTCATCGACGAAAAACGTGAAAACATCATCATTATTCCCCGAATCGATCAGTTGGGCCTGGTACTCGGTCATCACCGGGCGTTGCGAATCTCTCGTCGTGTATGTCCTTGCCTGTAGTCGCTCGGCCGCTGCTTGCAGGACCCTTTTGTCGTCCGTGAGTTGTTGCAGGAACCCGATCTGCCCGGTGCCGGAGGTGATGGCCGCTTCGTCGTTTTGACCCATCTCGGAATCGATAAAGCGTTTGAGCAGCAAACGCGTCTGCTTAAGACTTCCGAGGGAAAGGTGCAGGTCGTCGATGAAGAAAAAGACGGTGCGTCCTCGATCGAGAGGTACGGCGCCGCTGTTGCCAGGAGCGCCACCACGCGCGGCCGTCAACTGAGCTTCTTCGTTCCGGCTCCCGGCCACGATCCTTTCGAAAAAAGAAATGTCCCGGGGCTTGCCGTCAACCTTCAAGGCAAACTGCTCGCGCTTCAAGCCATCGACAAAACCTCCCTGCTTGTCGAAAACCATGACGTCAGTCTGGACGAGTGAGGTGTTAACTCGAACGACGTCCGGGGCCTGTCGGGCAGATCCCTGCTCCTGCGCAAACGCCTGCGAAGCGCACGCCCAGCATACTGCCGAGAGAAATAGAATGCGCATCGGCAGGCTGCGAACTCGCATGCTGAAAAATCTCCTGACTCAAGCGCTAGAGGGTAGCTGGGAAGATCGCCGGAGATGATATCATGCCGCACCCGGAAACGGGATAGCTCGATTCTAATTTGCATAGTTCAAATGTTGAGGTTGATTGACGAGATCATGGACGAACTGAAAAAGCTAATTCGCGAAGTGCCGGACTTTCCCAAGCCGGGGATAAATTTTTACGACATCACCACGTTGCTCAAACATCCCGAGGGGCTACGCAAGACGGTCGATGCCCTGGCTGCGGAGTTTGCAGGCGCGAAAATCGATACCGTGGTAGGTATCGAGGCTCGCGGGTTCATTTTTGCGCCGGCGCTGGCTTATCATCTGGGGGCCGGCTTCGTACCCGTGCGTAAACCTAAGAAGCTTCCGGCTGAGAGAGCTTCGATCTCCTACGATCTCGAATATGGTCAGGACACACTCGAGATTCATCGGGACGCGATTGGCAACGGTCATCGCGTAATCATCGCGGATGATCTGCTGGCGACGGGCGGAACCGCCCGGGCAGTCGTTGACTTGGTTGAAAGTCTGGGCGGCAAGATCGAGGGACTGGTTTTCGTCGTCGAACTTGAATTCCTGCCGGGAAGACAGAAGCTGGAAGGGTATGATGTTCGGTCTCTGATTAAGTATCAATCTTGAAGATTAGTCAGTTGTCAGTGGTCAGTAGTCAGTTGCTAGTAGTAATTCTTCCGCGGTGCTTTGTGCTTGGTGCTTTGTACTTCGATGTAGAGTCATAGGGGTGCAGTACCGTGTAAGAGCACTAGTTAGTTAAAAATGCAAAGTACAGAGTACTAAGTACAAAGTTCAGAACCAACCACTGACAACTAACAACTGACACTTTAGGCTTCATAAAATGCAAGCTCAATCATCGCTCGCGGAAGAGCACACAACCTACGAACGATTTCAGCCGCCAAAGCGCATATTGCTCGGACCCGGGCCGAGTCCGGTTGATGACCGTGTGCTGAGCGCGATGGCCGCGCCAGTACTCGGACATCTCGATCCGCTTTTCCTGCGTTGCATGGATGACGTGCAATCTCTCCTGCGCTACGTCTTTGAAACCGAGAACCGGGTGACGATTCCGATCTCGGCCACGGGCAGTGCCGGCATGGAAGCAGCGCTCGTCAACGTAATCGAACCGGGTGACGATGTCGTCGTTTGTATCAACGGCGTCTTCGGCGAAAGAATGCGCGACATCATCGAACGCGCCAAAGGCCGTCCCGTGGTGGTCGAGGCGGAGTGGGGCAAAGCGATCGATGTCAACAAGATCGAAACGGCGCTCAAGTCATGCCAACCGCGTGCCCTGGCTCTGGTCCACGCCGAAACCTCCACCGGCGTGCTCCAGGATTTGGCCGGCTTGGCTGAGATGACACACAGGCGTGATGCCTTGTTGATCGTCGATGCTGTCACATCGCTCGCTGGTCATCCTGTCGG
>JBGPWS010000162.1:0-9845 GCA_041492345.1 Pyrinomonadaceae bacterium
CAACGCTTCGGTCGGCATTTTCACCGGTCAGAATTTTGGCCAATTCTATTGTTTGAATATCCTTCCATTTGTAAGGATGAGGTTCTCCAAGTTCTAAGTCAGCAAGCTGGGTAAGAATAATATCGTCGTCGAGATAGTCTGCCATGACACTAATGTAATCGTACATTAGTGGCACTGACTTGCCCGGAAGTTCCAACGACTTTGTTAATCCGGCACCAATGAAGTACAGAATCTTTCGCACTGGTCCCTTCTCGGTGACATTGATAGGCTGAATATCGTTTTGGTTCTTGGCGGCATTGCAAACTCATTTGCGTAACAACGTCCGCGCGTGCGTTAGCACATTCTCAACATTGAATCCCAAATTCCGGAGCGCCACGTCGCCCGGCGCTGAGGCCCCAAAGCGATCGAGACAGATCACGTCGCCTTGCGGCCCAACCCATCGATCCCAGCCTTGCCGCACCGCAGCTTCGATCGCCAGGCGCGCAGTGATTGATGGTGGCAGAATCTCATCGCGGTAGTCCTGTGATTGCTCTTCGAATAGTTCCATGCACGGCATAGAGACGACGCGAGTGGGCACACCGTCCTGCTGTAACCGGTCGCGCGCGTCGAGGGCGAGTGAAACCTCCGAGCCGGTGGCGATCAGGATTAGTTGCGGAGTGACCCGGTCGCTACCGCTCCCGGTACTGACCGCTTCGGCGAGGACATAACCACCACGACGCAAACCTTCGGCGGAAGCGTGAACCTGGCGATCAATCAATGGCACTTTTTGTCTGGTCAAAGCGAGCGCTGTCGGCCCGTGACGCCGGAGAATCGCCAGCCGCCAGGCTTCGCGTACTTCGTGAACATCGGCGGGGCGAACTACAAACAGATGCGGAATGGCGCGCAGTGCCGCGAGCTGTTCGACCGGCTGATGCGTAGGGCCGTCTTCACCGAGTCCGACTGAATCATGCGTGAACACATAGATGACCTGCACTTCCGACAGACACGCTAGTCGAATCGATGGCCGCATGTAATCCGAAAAGCACATGAAGGTGCCGCCGAAGGGAATCAAGCCGCCATTCAACGCCATGCCGGTCATCGTCGCGCCCATCGCATGCTCGCGCACGCCAAAGTGAAGGATGCGCCCGTTGTAGCTGCCGGCCTCAAAACTACCACCGTCTTTGATGTCAGTATTGTTCGACGGGCCGAGATCAGCCGAGCCGCCGATCAGCATCGGCAGATGTGGCGCGAGCGCATTGATCACCTGGCCGCTCGCCACCCGTGTCGCGATTGCTTCCGCGTCTTCGAAAGACGGCAGATGCTTTTCCCAGTCCGCCGGTAACTCACCGCTCATGGTCATTTGCCACAAAGCGCCCAGCTCCGAGTGTTTCTCTCGATACTGCGTCACCAGTTCTTTCCATTCCCGCTCGAACTCTGCTCCGCGGTCGATCGCTTTTCGAAAATGCACCAGCGCTTCATCGGGCACGTAAAACTGCTTATCTTCGGGCCAGCCCAGATGCCGCTTGGTTTCGCGCACCGCGTCCTCACCCGGGGGATCGCTGTGGGCTTTGCGCGTACCGGCCGCCGGCATGCCGTAACCAATCGTCGTCTTGACGGAGATGAGCGACGGGCGATCCGTGACCGACTGTGCATCACGAACTGCGGCTTCGATAGCCGCGACATCGTTTCCGTCTTCTACCGTCGAGGTATGCCAGCCATAAGCTTCAAATCGTTTCGGCACGTCCTCAGAAAAGGCCAGGTCGGTAAAGCCTTCGATCGTTACGTGATTGTCGTCGTAGAGATAGATGAGTTTGCCGAGTTTCAAATGGCCGGCGAGCGACGCTGCTTCCGCCGCGACGCCTTCCATCAAATCTCCATCGGACACGATCGCATAGACGTAATGATCATTGACTGGGAAATCCTTCTGGTTAAATTTTGCGGCGAGGTGCGCTGCCCCCATTGCCATGCCAACGCCATTGCCGAATCCCTGGCCCAGCGGGCCGGTAGTCACTTCGACGCCGGGCGTCAAAACATTTTCAGGATGGCCGGGAGTTTTCGATCCCCACTGGCGAAAGTTTTTGATGTCGTCGAGCGAAAGATCATATCCAGTCAGGTAGAGCAGGGAATAAAGCAACATGCAGCCGTGGCCCGCCGAGAGCAGAAAGCGGTCGCGATTTTCCCACTTTGGATTCCGCGGGTTGTAACGCATGAACTTTGTCCACAACACGTAAGCCATAGGCGCCGCGCCCAGAGGCAAGCCGGGATGACCCGACCTGGCCTTCTGCACCGCGTCAATCGTCAGCGTGCGGATGGTGTTGATGCAAAGTTGATCGAGTTCCGGAGTGGCTTCAGTTTCTTGCTGCATTCTCGCGCTCATGATCTTAGTTTCAAGTTTCAGGTTTCAAGTTCGCAGAGCAGGTCCCGAGTCGGGAGTGCACAATTTAAGTAGCACCAACCTGAAACTTGAAACATCATTTAACATCATTTGATTAATTTCTTGTAGAGCTTCTGCTGCCGTTCGATTGCCTCCGCATAACAAGCGTGCCGGGTCACGTCCGGTTCGTAAGCGATGGCAAACTCAGGCTCGACTGTCTCGATACTGTCTATCTTGCCCGCAGCTTCGAGCGCGAGCAAGGCCGCGCCGCGACTCGACGCTTCACTGATTTCGGAAAGGTCAATTCGGCGTCCCAGCACGTCGGCGACCATCTGCGCCCAGGCGGCAGATGACAGTATGGCATTGCCTGCCGCGACAACCGTTGTTTTGGGCGCCACCTTATCAAGAGCCTGGGCCAGCAGCGCGAATCGATAACAAACGGCCTCCATGCCCGCGCGCAAAATGTCGATTGGTTTAGTCCGCGCCGTGAGTCCGACAATCGATCCTTGCGCCGAACTTGACCAGCCGGTCGCGCGCTCGCCGGACCAGAACGGCAGAATGGTCAGGCCGTGCGCATCAGGCTCCATCGTGGCCAGCTTCGTTTCCAATTCAGCGTCATCGTAATTCAAGCTGAGCGTATCTTTCATCCAGCGATAGAGTCCGCCGCCGTCAGACAACGCTCCGCCGATCACCACCCGATCGCGATCAGCGCGATAGCAGAACAACTCAGGAGGCAAATCTCCGGGAGGATTTCCGGTGAATAGCACGCGCATTGCTCCCGAAGTTCCAATCATCAAGGCCGCACGGTCGGAATCGACGCAACCCGCACCGATGTTGTTCGCGGCTCCATCACCAATCGCCGGGAACCAGGCGGAGCCATCGAGCAGAGGCCAACGCAACGCATACTCTTCCGGGAGTTGCTGAAAGGTTTCGCCCGAACCACTGACAATTGGTAGTTGCTCAGGGGAGATATTCAGCCATTCGAGTAGTTCGCGATCCCATTCGCACGTATGCTGGTTGAAGAGTCCGTTAGCCGAAGCCATCGAGACACTCGTGCTTGCGTCGCCGAACAATTGCAGGAAAAAATAATCGGAAAAAGACAGCCAGCGCTTCGTCTTATTAAACAGTTCGCTCCGCTCCTGCTTAAGCCAGAGCAACTTTGCGGGCCAATAGCTCGGATGAAAGCGAGCCCCGGTTCGCGGATGCACCTCCTTCTCGTCTAATTTCGATTTGAGTTCCCCGACTGCATTCGCGGCGCGAGTGTCGGCCCAGCCAAGTACCGGCGTCGTCGCGCGCCCTTGATCATCGACGCCCACCAGGCTGTGCCAGAAACACGATGCGGCGACGTAATCGATGTGCGAGACGAAACTCTCCGCGCGGGCGACGGCGATGTCCAATGCGCACTCAACGAACTCGATCAGGGCATCGGCATCGGAATCAGTTCCGCCGGTTAAGTCGGCGAATTCATGGGAAAGCGAAACCTGCGAGCCCTCGATTTCATCTCCGCGGTGGTCGAACAGACCTGCGCGCACGCCGGACGTGCCGATGTCAAAGGCGAGCACGACGGTCTCTTCCCGCTCGGCGCGCAGAGCCGCGAGGACCGAGAGATCGACTTCCGGCCGGTCTTCGAGAACTGTTTCGTCGAGCACCGTGCTCATGCGATTGGCGCCAGGCAAAGACGAACAACTAATTGCTGATTACACGTGGGACTTGAAGCGCCAGCATCGCACAGGGTGAGTTAATTAGTCCAGCATTTCATTAGCAGGTACTGAAGTGACACGAATCTCATTAGCACCTGGCTTCAGCCAGGTGGTTAAAGATTCATTGATCCCTTAGTGTCACATCGTGATCGCCTGATCACCGCACTGAAGTGCGGTGCTAATTTCAAACCAACCACAGCCAGAAAATTTTTCCGTGGCAGACGCTTAGCAGGGAGTGCTAAGCTGACCAGCAAGACCTGGTCGCTACGGCTCCCGGTTCTGTAACTAAATCGATGCAAGCACAGACCCTCAATTGTCCAAACTGTGGCGCGGCGATTTCGTCCGATTCGCCGCAATGCCAGTATTGCGAGTCAAAGCTCGCCACCATTGCGTGCCCGTCCTGTTTCGCCATGATGTTCATTGGCAGCAAGCATTGTCCGCATTGCGGCGCTGCGGCAGCCCAAGCGACCGCCGCGGAACTGTCGGTGTTGAAGTGCCCGCGTTGTAAGACGAAGATGTCTTCGATCACTCTGGGCACCACCGCGATGCGCGAATGCGAGACTTGTGCGGGGCTCTGGGTTGAGGTCGCGGCATTCGAAAAAATCTGCGCCGATCGCGAACAGCAATCCGCCGTACTCGGCGCGGCCCTGCCGGCACCCGCGCATCAATCGCCGTCAGGCGACCCGAATAAAATTCGTTACGTGCCTTGCCCGCAGTGCGGCCAGTTGATGAACCGGATCAACTTTGCGCGTTGCTCCGGCGTGATCGTCGACGTTTGCAAAGGCCATGGCACCTGGTTTGATCGCGATGAGCTGAGCGGGATCGTCCAGTTCATTCGCGGCGGCGGCCTGGAAGTTTCGCGTCAAAAAGAAAAAACCGAGCTCGAGGTTGAAAGACAACAATTTCGCGCGGAACAACTCGCCGCGGCTAATCGCGCTAACTCGCTCGGGGTCTATTCATCAGACGACGAACGCATCGGCGGGCTATCAGCGGCAAGCGGGTTGTTGAAGTTCCTGACTGAATAAAGTGTCGAGCAGTTTGCCGATGAGTCGAACGAAATGAGATCCGTTAGCGCTTTGCCTCTTTTCTTATCTCGTCGAGCCGGCCGAAAATGGGAGCGGTTTCCTGATTTGAGAGCTCAGTGCCTCGTCTGTGTGCTGCGTGTCGCAGATCCGTAAGTTCTTGTTTTCTGACAAACTTTTCTGACCTTGGAGGACGCGTTCTACCAGCCTGCAACGCAGGCGGCATATCGGTAGCCCCGGGCGTAAGCCCGGGAAACGAGCAGCGGAAAGATTCCGAGCCCCGTAAGGGGCGAAAGAGATTTCATGGCAGTAGATGGCTCTCAAGCCAATTTCTGTCGCCCGCTTTGCGGGCTTGATGTGGGGAGCGGCGTTCGAACCCCGGGCTTACGCCCGGGGCTACTAACATGCCGCCCGCTATCGCGGGCTCGTTGAGCTTTTCCTTTTTGGTTGCGGTCTTAGCGCTGCGGTCTGCATGTGATGTTCTCCATTACTCGTCCATCGCAACGCGATCTTGAAGAATTCCTCGAAGCATCGCGGCACCTGCCGCTGTCTTACGATCCAATTGGAATCGCGAAGCAATCTCCTGCGGTCTTCAACACCGATCTGGCGAGTGGAGCGGTAGGACACGGTCTGCAAGCGTTCGAGCGGGCGAAACTTGCACTGGCCGAATGGCGACACTACGAGATGGGCTGGGTTGAACTGTTTCCGCGCGGCGCTGGCATTGAACCGGGAACGGTCGTTGCGGTCCTGGTTCATCACCTGGGGTTCTGGTCGCTGAACGGATGCCGGGTTGTCTATGGCATAGGGGATATGCGTACCGGAAATAACTTTGGCTTTGCTTATGGAACGCTAACGAATCATGCGGAAATGGGTGAAGAGATCTTTGAGGTCTTCCTGGAGCCGGAATCAGAAACGGTGATCTATAGAATCCAGGCCGTCTCGAAACCACGTGCAGCATTAGCACGGATCGGTTATCCAATTACGCGCGTTTTTCAGGAGCGCTTCCGGAGGGATTCCATCAGAGCGCTGCGACGAGCGGTCCGAGCAGGAAGCTGAAAAAGGGCTTTGCCATGCTCTGTAAAAGGGTCTAACTGGAGACGCGGCGGCAATGCGATCCACTAAACCACACGAAACGGCACGAAACGCAGGCCATGGTTCGGGTTATTTTGTGTAAGTTTGTGGATCATTTTTCTGTTGTCGGCAACAATCTCGTTACTTGAATCCTCTTCCCCGGGGTGTGGTTAGTTTGGCTCATCGTCATCGTCCTTGTCCTCGGGACCTTTCAGTCGATAGATGTCATAGTTATTAAGACTCTCGACCTGTTCGAATTCCTGTTCCAGGGCCGCTATCAAGCGGTCCCTTTCCTGCTCGACCTGCTCGTCTTCATTCTGCAAATCCTGTTTGACGATCACCCAGCGGATGTTGCGGTCACGACAAATCTTGAGAATCTCTTCGGGCGAGTACGGATTGACGGTGTGATCGAACAGCAGCACCGGGAAGCGCGGACGCCTGCCGGTCGTGTAATAAAAAGGATCTTCGCCGGGAAGGATCAAGATGCCTTCGTCGGGCGGAATCTCGCGCTCGGTGTAACGAACCAGTTCTTCAAAGTTGGGAATCCATTCGCCGCGCACGGCCAGCCCTTTCAACTGTGGCAGCGTCGATCGCTTGATCTCACCTTCGTCGAGGTTGGCGTAATCCAGACGCTCGTGTGACCGGACATAGAATCCGCCTGCGATGAGCAGCGACAAAACGATCAGTGATGTCAAAGGAACCGTCATCCATGACGACAGGTTTTTCAGAAAAGAAGAAAGTTCCGCCAGTATGATCGCCAGCAGGATCATGAACAGCGGCCAGATGGCGTAGGTTGATCCCCAGAGCTGTTGCGACATGAAAGCTCCGTGGATGGCCCCGATGATGATGAACGGTAGAACCAGCGATACGCCACGCCGGCGCTTGATGGTGACGATTGCTACCACGAAGGAGAAGATCAGCAGCACGGGCCAAACGGCCAACAAACGGTCCGCTCTCTCTGACGAGTCGTGTTCGCGCAGAAGATAAATCGCCGGCCAGATGAAAGGCGCGGCGATCAGCAAGGCTGACAGAAGCGCCTTCGGGCGAGCACTTTGTCGACTACCTCGGGCACTGAGCCACAACAAGATAGCCCCGACAGCAATGAACGCTATCCATAAAAGGATCATCTTGTCGGCATAGATGCCTAGCATCTCAGCCCGCGCGGGGGTGCGGCGCTCCGCTGCAAACTGAATCGTCCAATGCCAGTAGTTCCTTAGCCCCGCAGTGTATTGAATCAGCGAGAGTGCGACTGCCAATCCCACGGCGGCGCCGGCCAGCGCCAGCACATAGCGGCGCACTGGGCGCTGCCGCAAACGCTCGACCACGAGCACTGCTATGAGAAAGACAGCCGCGGAGGTAAGGAATGCCAATCCGGTGTTCTGCTTCACAAATAACGGAATCACGAGCGCGATCCCGGCGAACAGCGCGCGCGTGGTAGAAGACGGCTTAAAGTCGAGTTGTTGCAGCAGGAGGACGCCGAGCAGAATGACGAACGTGCAATCGGGATCATAAAACGGGTGCGGAAAGATGCAATAGACGCCCAGCGAGATCAGCGGCAGGCACAGAAGAAACGCAAGCAATCGAGCATGAGCCACTGTGTTGCGCAAAACAGAATGCAGAATGCGCCACGTTAGTACCGTCGATAGTCCTCCAACCGCGGCGCAGTAGGCCGTCGTGTGCCAGTAGACGCGCCCGGTTAGCTTGATAAGTGCAGCCTGAATCAGGAACGTCAGGGGCGCGTGTGCAAAAGGAAAGTCGCGATAGGGAATGTCGCCCAGTGAAATGCGGTATGAGTTTTCCAGGGTGTAGCTGAGATCCCAAAGAACTGCGAGGCGGGAGTTTTGCCAGACGACCACCAGCGCAGTCGCGAAGAAGAGAAACAAACCCGCCAGGGGATCAATCGACCGCCCAATCCACGGTTGCGGCTGCGACGAAGCGACCGGGGCGGACGTTTCACCTGGATTCATTTGTTCAGAATTTCCAGCCCTGAAACTTGCCTGCGCCTAGGAGACATCGGCCCACGGATGAACGTGTCCATTGCCAGCGACGGTTTCCGGAACACCGTGTCCGTTCCGCATCACCCTTCGATAAGTCTCGACCATCAACGGAACCACGACCCTTGGTGAGAACAGTTTTTGATATCTCGCTTTAGCGGCTGCGCCCATCGTCCGCCGCAGCTCGGCGTCCCGAGCCAGTCGCAGCATCGCTTGCGCCAGCGAGCTCGGATCGCCCGGCGGCACGAGGATGCCCGAGTCACTGCCGATCATATCCGGGATGCCGCCCACTTCTGATGCGATAATTGGTTTACCGCAGGCCATGGCTTCGACCACGCTGTTCGGAGTGCCTTCGGTGAACGAGGGCATTACGAATACGTCAAGGCTTTCCATGAAGGCGCGGCATTCTTCC
Source organism: Pyrinomonadaceae bacterium (assembly GCA_041492345.1). Classification (GTDB taxonomy): domain Bacteria; phylum Acidobacteriota; class Blastocatellia; order Pyrinomonadales; family Pyrinomonadaceae; genus UBA11740. Next base: position 8,553 of record JBGPWS010000162.1, read on the forward strand.
GGGTGGGTGTAGACTCCGTGATAGCGATACCGGCTGGCGACGTCCAACGCTTTGGCACGCGCCGCGATCTTCTGCCGTTGCGAGCCATCGCCCGCAATGTTCAGACAGATGTTTTCGCATTGCCGGTGAGCAACGGCGAAGGCCTCCATCAAGACCATCGGGCCTTTCAGTTCCTCCATGCGCGCGGCAAAACCAAAAGTGATCTTGTTGGGCGCTGGTTGGTGTGGCTTGCGACCATTGACGAACTCATCGGACATGATGGGTAGAATCGAAAGGGATATCGGAGCCGGCAACTTTTCGCGGCAGTGCTCAATCATCTTAGGGGACAGCGCGGCGATTTCCGCGCAGAGTGGAAGCACCGAAGTAAACTGCTCGTAATAAGACTCGAAGTCCGGCGGATGATAAGGAGTGCCCAGCTCCTGATAGATTACCGGGATACCGGCGTCATGACCTGCCTGAATCATGACCATGGCGCTCGGGTCGGGAGTCATTACGTGGATCAGGTCAGCCTCTTGCTTTTCCATGAACTCGCGACACTGCCCGTAATAGCGTGTAGCCATGCCCGTTACCAACCGCAGCGTCCTTCTGCGGATGAACCGCCTCGAGCCCGGGAAAGTATCAAACATCTTGTAAGCCAGCCTGCGACCCGCGCTCATCGAAGTGTGCGCCAGATTCGAAGCAATCCAGGAAACGGGCACGCCCGCCTCAAGCAGGCGTTGGTAGTATTGATCTTCCTCTGCGTGCAGATACATCAATAGGACAGAGACGTCATGTCCCGCCTTTTGTAATTGTGAGGCGTAGGTAACCAGCGTCTCGTCTGAGCCGCTAATGGGGCCATATATCTGGCCTTTGCAGAGGATAATCCGCATGGGTTTTTATCTTACCATCATACGTACGACCTGTCCGACTCTCGCTCGGATCAAAATTGAATACTAAACGTGGCCAGAGACGCTGGGAGTCCGGCCCGTGGAACTCGCAATATGCGATGCTCTGCAATGCGCATGATCGTTAATGGATGAAGCCACGGAAGAATTGAAAGATTCCTAAATGGCTGACGCAATTCGCCGCAGCGCAGCGCGCGCACAGATTCCCAGATAAGGTGCTCTGCCATGTTCTCGGAAAACTCGCGCCAGACAGCTCTCCTGATCTTTCGTGCTGCCCCGGCCGCGCGGGGCAGATTCATCCAGCTATGGCGGAACTTCTGCACGCTCATCGAAACCAGACCGGCTGCTTGCGACGTACCCTGTGCGGAAACCGGCGTCGATCTTCGCCATATGATGATCGGTGTTTCCG
>JBGPWS010000140.1:0-10562 GCA_041492345.1 Pyrinomonadaceae bacterium
ACTTGAAGAGTTTTTTCTCCCTCTCCCTTTGGGAGAGGGCCGGGGAGAGGGCTTGTCTGCGTCAAGCTATGCACCCTCCCCTAACCCCTCCCAAAGGGAGGGGAAGAAACCACGGATGCTTCAACTAAAGTTGATCAGACCCTCCTTCAGTCCATGTTCCATAGCTCATAGCCAGTCGTGTTTGCTGTCGGGTTGACTGTTGAATTCATCGGCCGGAGCGGTTTCCGGCAGCGGGTTGGATTCTCGCGGTTGCACCAGCGACGGGTCAACTGGAGTAATGGACGGAGTGATGACCGAAGCGACCCGCTCCGATGGATTGGAGTCCGTCGTCGCTGCTTCGCGCGCGGCGCGAATGCGCTCTGTGGCCCGGTCGAGAATTGAATTATCACTGTAGGGTTCAATTCCTTTGTCGACGTCTTCCAGATTCACCTCGCGCTCCCATGTGCGTTTGAAATCCTCGGATGCGCGGCGGAACTCAGTCAGACTTTTGCCAATCTGGCGGCTGAGTTGTGGCAGGCGTCGCGGACCAAAGAAGATCAGGGCCGCGGCAAGAATTAGCAGCAGCTCAGAATTGCCCACGGAATCCAGAATCAAGAGAAACACTGCGTTACCTTTCGACGGCTTTGATGCGGCGCCACTGGAAATAGATTGTAGCGCGGTCAGCAGCCGACAGTACAGAACAGCCAGCCTGAGTTCGGGTGTTTAGAGTACCAACCTTAGTTGGGCTCTTCCTCGGCAACAAAAAACCCGACTGAAGTCGGTACTCTTAACACCGTCGTGCTACAGAGCGCTGCCTTCTTGACAGTCCAACTCCGCTCCCTCAATCTGTGTTTCCATGTCGAACGCGCCCATACGAATCGTTTCTTTGTTGCCTTCGACAACTGAGATTGTCTGCGCCCTCGGTCTGGAAGCCTCCCTGGTCGGCATTACGCACGAATGCGACTATCCGCCTTCGGTGGTCAAAAAACCTCGCCTGACTTCCAGCCGCATCTCCCAGGAAACGATGACCAGCATGGAAATCGATCACGCGGTGCGGTCACAGTTGGCCCAATTGGACGGTCACGGATCGATATACGACCTCGACGAAGCGAGACTGCGCGAATTGAACCCCGATTTGATCCTGACCCAGGAACTCTGCGATGTTTGCGCGGTCAGCTACAAAACCGTCGAGCGCGCCGCGCGCATGTTTGACGCGGACGTGCGCGTCGTTTCGCTGGAGCCAAACACCATCGGCGACATCTTTGACAACATTCACCTGGTAGGCGAACTCACCGGACGGAAAAGCGAAGCCGGTAAACTCGTCAGCGATCTAAGCGCCCGGCTTGATCGGGTCAAGGAACGGACCGCAGGGATCGATCATCGTCCGCGGACGTTAATGCTTGAATGGCTGGAACCTGCTTTCGCACCGGGTCATTGGGTGCCCGAGCAGGTTGCGATTGCCGGCGGCGACCCCGCCTTTGGCAAGGCAGGTCTGCCCAGCACAACCACCACCGCGGAAGAGATTCGCGCCTACGCGCCGGAGGTGATCGCGCTAATACCGTGCGGCTATTACAAAGAAGACATCCTGCGGCAGTTGCCCGGCGCGAATTTGCCCGCCGGCTGGGAAGATTTGCCGGCCGTTAGAAGCGGCGAAGTCTGGGCCACGGACGCGACTTCATACTTCAGCCGTCCCGGTCCGCGCGTCGTTGACGGGGTTGAGATACTCGCGCGGATTCTCCATCCGGAAGTTTTCGGCCCGCCCAACGACTCGCAAGCGGTGCGCGTGCCTGCTGCCCTGATGAAATCGTGATCCATGAAGCCCGTCGCAGCAAACTCGCTGGAACGCTTCGCTGAGACTGCTGAAGCCGTTTCCGCCACCACCAAGAAACTCGAGAAAGCCGCCTTACTGGGTGAGTATTTCCAGGGACTCGCAGATGACGATCTGGCCCGCGCCGCGCGCTACTTTGCCGGCCAACAGTTCGCGCTGAGCGATGCCCGCACGACGAATGTCGGCGGCAGCATCCTTAGCGAAGCGCTTTGCGCGGCCACGGGTTCCAGTCCCGAGAGTCTCGGCCCGCGTTACGCGCGCTGGGGCGACGGCGGCGATGTGGCATTTGAAGTTTTCTGTGAAGCAAAGCCCAGCAACCAACCGAGTCTCACGCTGGCCGAAACCGAAGGCCTGCTGGCGCGTCTGAGCGCCACCCGCGGAAAGAAAGCCAAGACAGCGCTCTTGACCGCGGCGCTGTCGCGAGCGACTCCACTGGAAGCAAAGTATCTGGTCAAGCTGCTCTCCTGAGATTTGCGCATCGGTTTGCGCGAAGGACTGGTCGAAGACGCGATCGCCCGCGCCTTCAAACAGCCGCTGGCTGAAGTTTCGTTGGCCAACATGCTGAGGGGCGATATTGGTGAAGCCGCTGTCCGGGCCCGCACCGGCGCTTTGCAAAACGTCGAGCTGCGCCTGTTTCATCCGTTGAAGTCCATGCTGGCTACGCCCGCATCCGATTTGGCTGATATCGCCCGCACGATGCCCGGTGAATTCTTTGTCGAAGACAAGTTCGACGGCATTCGCGCGCAGGCCCACGTCCAGGACGGACGGGTCGCGATCTTTTCCCGGACGCTCGATGAGATTTCGATCCGCTTTCCTGAGTTACACGCACCGCTGGCCGAACTCCCGACCGATGTGATCTTGGATGGCGAAATTATCACTGCGCGCGGTGAAGAAATTCTCCCCTTCAGTGATCTGCAAAAGCGTCTGGGACGCAAAACCGTCAGCGCGGACTTGCTGGCCAGCACGCCCGTGGCGTTTGTCGCCTGGGATCTTTTATATGCGACGGGCCGGGTCCTGATTAATGATCCACTGCATGCTCGGCGGGCAATCCTTGAAGACCTGATCGGATCCAATCGCGTGAGTGATCCGGCCCTGAGCCGGTGGGCACCGGGGACAGTGCGATTGTCGCAAGCAAAGCGATTCAGCGAAGCAGCGGCGCTCGACGATGAATTTGCCGCGGCGCGGGCGCGGGGCAATGAAGGCTTGATGATCAAGGATCCGTCGTCATTCTACAAACCCGGCCGCCGCGGGCGCGAATGGCTCAAGCTGAAACGCGCGCTGGCCACTCTGGACGTAGTAGTCACGACCGTTGAACTCGGACACGGCAAGCGACGCAGCGTCCTGTCCGATTATACTTTCGCCGTGCGACGCTCGGAAAAAGACGGCGAGTTGCTCAACATCGGCAAAGCCTATTCAGGGTTAACCGACGCGGAAATCGCCGAGATGACCGAGTGGTTTCGCAGTCATACCATCCAGGAGTTCGCACATGGCCGCGTGCGAGTGGTCGAGCCGCGCATTGTACTTGAGGTAACCTTCGACCGGGTTCAGCCATCAAACCGGCACAAAGGTGGATTTGCCTTACGCTTTCCGCGCATCGTTCGTCTGCGTCCAGACAAGAACGTTGAAGATATTGACACGCTGGAAGCAGTGCGAAAGTTGGCGGGTGGCTAGGAGATGGAGTTCGGGCATCCTGCCCGCATTGAGCGCATAGCGCGAAAAGCATTTCGTTCGTTAGTCTTGTTTAGTTTCGTGCTTTCCTTCGCCCGGACAAGGACGATCCACGAATTCACACGAAATAGCACGAACAAAAACTGGCTCCGCTTCGTGTATTTTCGTGGATCGTTTTTGTCTGGCAAGGAAGTCTTTTCAAGATAGGACATCGTTTTCGTTCCGATAGTTTTGCCAGAAGGCCACGATCACATATCATCGCCAAGCGAGATTTAGGGAGTTGAGTGTGCTGTGCACGCTCTGGCGGACGAGGCGTTCACCAGCAGAAGGTTGCTTTCATGAATCTACGAAGAGTTAACATTGCAGGAATGATTTGTGTCATCGCCCTGAGCCTCGCGGCCCAGACGCCACGCCGCCGGACAACGCCGCAGAAGCCGGCCACGAAACCGGCGCCGGCCGAGAACTCGGCAGCGAAAACCGCGACCCCAACCCCCCAGCCTTCGCCGTCTCAACCTACCGAACTGGCGCCGGTAACACTAGCCGTGGTTAACGACGTCACGATTTCAGCGAGCGACATCGAAGATCAGGTTAGCTCCGTTATCCTCAGAGATCCCGATCCATACTTGCGGGCCTATTATGCGGATCCCGAAAAAGAAACCAGAGAGTCTCGTCAGCGCGCCCTCGATGCGCGCATCAATTCCCTGCTGATTGTCGCCGAGGCCCGGAAACGCGGGAAATCTTCGGATCAGATAATCGAAACGGAGATTAACTCGCACATACCTGCGCCGACTGAACCGGAAATCAAAGCCGCCTATGACGCCAATCGCAATCAGATCGGGTCGGCCGATCTGGAATCAGTGCGCGCAGAGTTGATCAAGTACATCCGTAACGAGCGCAGTCAGGAATTATATGCGGCCCTGATCAATCGCCTGAAAATGACGAACGCCGTCAACAAGAACGCTGACGTGAATGCGGCGAACCTGGCTCCCGGAACCGTGCTGGCCGCCGTCAACGGCGAACCGCTGCGCGTCGAGACGATCAACGAGCGCACCAAGGCTTACGTCTACAAGTTGGAAATGCGAATCTATGCGGTACGCAAAGACGTACTCGATCGTCGCGTCAACGATCTTCTGATCGTCGCCGAAGCCAGCAAGCGAAAAGTCGGGCCGGAAGACATCGTCCGCGCGGAGATCACCGACAAAATAACCCAACCGACTGAAGCCCAGATCAGCAAGCTTTACGAAGACAACCAGGCAAACATCAAGACAGATCTCGCCGGGGCTCGTGCCAGCCTGGTCACCTACCTGCAGCAACAGCAGCAGGAGAAGCTAGAGCTGGCTCTGGCGGAAAAGCTGCGCGCCGGGGCCAGGTTGCAAATCCTTTTGAAAGCACCAGAGCCGTCCCTGTTGAATGTGAGCATTGCGGGCGGAGCGACGCGCGGCGATCCAAACGCGGCGGTGACCATTATCGAGTTCACGGATTTCCAGTGCTCGGCTTGTGGCGCGATGTATCCAATTGTGGAAGATGTCCTGAAGTCTTACGGCAATCGCGTGCGCTTCGTGATTCGGAACTTTCCTTTGACACAAGTCCACGCGAACGCCTTTCACGCCGCCCAGGCGGCGGAAGCCGCGAAAGCTCAGGGCAAATTCTGGGAATACATCGATTTCATGTTCAAGAACCAAACCGCTCTCGATACGGATTCGCTCAAGAAGTATGCGACGCAGGTGGGGCTGGATCGAAAGCGGTTCGACGCTGAGCTCGAGACGGGCAAGTACGAGCCCGTCATTCGCCGCGACATTGAAGACGGCGAGGTGTATGGGGTCGAGGCTACGCCAACCTTCTTTATCAACGGCGCGATACTCACCGACTATTCTGCCGATGGCGTGCGGGCCGCGATCGACAAGGCGTTCGCCAGGGCGCAGAAACGGACGCCTTAGGTGGTACAGAACCGCTTGCGGTAGCAAGCGGGTGTTCTTCTCAGAAACCCATGCCGATTATGCTTAATACAACAGATCGAGCGAGTCTCCGTGCATCGTACTGGGCATCGTTTGTGGGTACACCTTACAACGAAACAATGTTTGCCGGACTCTATCACGTAGAATATCGAGGGCTGTTAGAGCAGGATACGCCGGCACCTCATATGGACGATGTCTACAAGGCAGGCAGCAGCGACGTGTATGATCTAACGCTAGCGCAGGCGCTTGGTGACTTAGTGGGCAAGCTGTTAATAGATTGGGGTCCGGGATACCGCAAATGGGCTCAGCGGGCTGACCGTGGCTGCGTCCTGGAAGCCCGTGGGCAGACAGTGGCAGTAAACGTTACCTGTGGACTGAAGTGCATGTTCAGAAAGCAATCAACTACGTCGAATTCGATCAGGGAGACGAGTTTCCGGGGCTTGATGAGGTTGGGTAAACCCAGGCAGGCAAACACCGGTACGGAACCGCTTGCGGTAGCAAGCGGGTCCCCGAGGCAACGGATCGGCTCTCATTGAAAACTAAATTCGACGATGAGAGTTACCCGCTCGCTACCGCGAGCGGTTCCGTACCAAGCTGCTCGATGAATCTAACCTAACGAAATGCACCGACTGATTCCTATCTCTTGCCGAATGCTTCTGGTCCTAATGGTGTTTTGGGTCTTCTGCGCGCCAGATCAGGCGCAGAGTCCATCGAAACAACAACCCGATGACGTCGTACGCGTAAAGACAGAACTGGTTCAGACCGACGTGACGGTCGTGGATAAGCGGGGACGTGTCGTTGATGGCTTGAAACCCGAACAGTTCGAGTTGCGAGTCGATAACAAATTACAGCCGCTGGCTTTTTTCGAGCAGGTTGCGGCTGGAAGCGCAGCCGAAGAGAAACAGTTGGCTGCTGCGCGAAAGGCTGATACTGCTCTTCTTACCAGGCAGGAAGATAAGTCAGCAGCGGAATCCGAACGAGGGCGCCTGATTTTCTTCTTTGTAGATGACGTGCATCTGGCCGGAGACAGTCTGACTCGCGCCCGCTCGCTTTTGTCTCACTTTTGTGGAAGACAAGATGACAGCCAACGATCGCGTGGCGATCGTCGCGACGAGCGGGCAGATCGGCTTCCTCCAGCTTCGATGGGCCGGAAGGTAAGCAAGAGGCGGTCGTGGATGTTCTGGGAATTGCGCTCGACGACCGGGGTCTTTTCTCAACCTTCAAGCAGAGAGTAAAAGTCCCGCGTGAAGCGGTCCCTTCCAAGGGCCAACGTTTCGTAGTCTGGAGCCTATCGCTTCCATTGCCGCCGGGCCTCTACCAGGTCCGCGTAGCGACGAGGGACAGTAAGAGCGGACGCACGGGCAGTGCTATCGGATGGATCGAGATTCCTCAACTCGGCCCGGTGACGTTCAGTATGAGCAGTTTATTTCTCGGGGAGCGGCCGGCCGCAAACGCGCCTGCGGATAAGCCGGCGAACGAACCGCAGCCGGTCCGCGTGGATGTGGATCACCGTTTCCCGCGTACCTCAGTCCTGCGCTTTCAAACTTACGTGTACAACGCGTCGAGGACTGCCGGCGCGCCCGACGTTTCGATCACTGCTTCTGTTTTTCGCGGCAGCCAGCAGGTTATGTCCATTGCTCCGAGCAGGATTCCGCCTGAGGTTTCAAAGGACTCGTGGCGGCTGCCTTACTGGTCGGAGCTCGCTCTCAACCAACTGCCGCCCGGTTCCTACACTCTCCAGGTATCAGCAACCGACAAGATTGCCGGAACCAGCTCGTCGCAAAGAATCAATTTTTCAGTGGAGTGATGGATAGGCAGCTTGCACGCCGTGGTTAGGGTACAATCCAAATCTTATTACTAAGCGAAAAGAGAGGATCTCAATGAAATTAACTGTGGGCGCGTTTTTGACTGGTGTGATTTGCTTGATCGTCATCCCGGCGGCGCTGGCGAAAAAGCCTGGCGGCCAAACAACCGTCAATGTGGCCGGGGTCTACGACAATTTTACGGTGGGTAAAGGGTCAGGAGACCTTGAAGGCATGCGAGTAGTTCTGGTGGCTGCCGGTGATGGCCATTATGCAATCGTGCAAATTGCTCAGGGAGGCGCAGAGGATCCAAAGCCTGAGTTTGTGCCGGTAAAGGTAAACGGCGCCACTGTTAATTTCACCGTGGGAGAAGAAAAGTTCACTGGCACGGTGACTGCTGCGGGACTACGCCTTAAGAAGCCATCCGGAGAGACTCAATTGCTAAAGCGAAAGCCCTGCTCGTCTTATTTCAAATAAACGCCCAACAGACTTCAGTGGCCAACCAATACGTCGAGCCAAGGGTTGCCTGACATCCAGCCGGGCGCTACGTTTCGGCTGATTGAAGTCATTGGTCGTGTTATCGTGTGGCAGCTTTAGAGATTTTCGAGTTCTGCGAGGTGGAAAATGAAAAGGAATTTGCGGGTAATAATCATTTTGGCAGCGCTCAGTATTGCTCTGGGTGGTGTGGGTTTTGTCTCGCCGCAACGCATTCTGGGCGGCTACCAGCCGGTGGCTAATGATAATTCCGAAGTTGTTGCGGCGGCCGAGTTCGCCGTGAAGGAACAAAGTAAGAAACAAGAGATGACTTACAAGCTCGTTTCAATCGAGCACGCCGAACGCCAGTCGGCGTCAGGAAGCAACTTCCGGATGTGCCTGAAGGTGGGATATCACAAGGAAGACGACGACGTGGATACTACTGAGTTTGTAAAAACGGTCGTTCACAGAGATCTCAAACTAGAGCACTCACTGACGAGCTGGGCCCAGGAAAATTGCGGTGAGGACGACGGGCAGACAGTACAGAACCGCTCGCGGTAGCAACTGACTATTACCCGCTGGCTGCCGCTAGCGGTTCCTTACCCGATGTTCTTGATCTACGGCGTCGCCGCTTTCTTGTGCGTCAGGATGTTGCAGGCATCCGCAGCACTCGTCGGATCGATCGCCACGCTGCCTTCCTCGATATGTTGAATGATCCCGTCTTTGTCGATCACGAAGGTCGCGCGATTGCCAAAGCCCTGCTCTTCATTAAAAACCCCATAATCCTTCACTACGGTGCGTTTGAAGTCGCTGAGCAACGGGAAAGTAATGCCATTCTGTTTGGCGAATTCGCGGTTGGCGGGAACGCTGTCGACGCTGAGTCCGAAAACCTGTGTGTCGGTCGCTTCGAATTTGGCGATATCAGCCTGATACGCCTTCATTTCCTTCGTTCAACCGCCGGTGAAGGCCAAAACGTAGATGGCGAGTACTACGTTTTTCTTGCCTTTGAAGTCACTGAGCTTAAAACGCAGGCCCCTTCCGTCCGGTCCCACGGCAGTGCTTGCAAGCGTGAAGTCCGGCGCTGGTTGGCCAACTTTCAAGTTGGTGTGCGGCGCCGGCGGCGCGGTCTTGGCCGGAGTTGGCGTTGGCGTTTGCGCAGCGGCAATAGCCGCCGCCATGAGCATGAGCACGAAGCTGAGGGCTTTCTTAATCATGATTTTCATCTCCAGATTCTTAACTCGATTATCCCTGGGACTGTGTACGTCTTCTGAAACCCGCGCATATCCAAGCCACCGAGGTAAGTTCTCTTCACACCAGCGCCGGTAGTCTGGCATTGTGTCAAATGCGCGAAATTCAGCGTCATCCATAACAGGCTTATAGGTCCGAATGAAGGCGTAACGCAACCGATTCTTGAGCGGCCGCTTTGCTGCCGCCTCAAACTCCTCAAACCATTCGGAAGGGATCTTCTTATTCTCCGCGGACATTTCGCTTGCAGTCTATAACCGAACCCGAGTGCTGGCAACAGCGAAGCAAGAGCGGGCTCGCTAATTTTCTAAATTCGGCCTCGCGGACGAAAACCTTGTTCAGAGATTTCTTTAGTCTGTGGCGTCCCTACGTCAAGATCCACAGACTAAAGTCTGTGCCACTTTCTATCCGGCTGGAAGCTGCCCGTAGTAGAGTTCGGTTTCGTAGCTAAACACTGCTTTTCCGTTAGTCTGGTTGGCATCGAAGACCTTTCGGACATCTCTGAGCATTGCGTCATAGTTAGGATGATTGGATTCCGGCGCATACGAGGAAGACAGCAGGCGGCCCTTCAGACCTTCGTAGTCAAAATCTTGTTTGAATAAGAATCGCGCGCACTTACACGTTCCGGGCGTGTAGAAGGACTCGACATCACAGCCCATCACTTCGCGCCTGACCTCCGAATAATCGGTGCCGTAGCGAATAACCAAATCCTGATAGGCAGCCATCAAAGGACTTGATTCCACTCGAAAGCCGTTCCAGGCAAGCACAACCCAGCCGTCTGGCTTCAGAATCCGCACGAACTCTGTGCGTGCGTCTTCACGATTGAACCAGTGAAAAGCCTGAGCGGCCACGACCAAATCGACCGCGTGATCTGAAAGCCTCGTGGCTTCCGCCGCGCCATTAACACTGGAAAACTTTGGGTACTTCGCCAGAACTCTCTCGCCGGCGGCGCGCATTTCCGGATTTGGCTCAACGCCAAAAACCGCGTTGCCGTTCTTCAGGAAAAGCTCAGTCGAAAGACCGGTTCCCGAACCTACATCGGCGATCAACGACTCCGGAGTCAGGCCGCACTCTGATTCAAGCAAAGGAATAATCGCGGTCGGATAGGTGGGACGATACTTGAGATAGTTTTCTACGCGGTTTGAGAATCGCTTGGTCGGATCGAGCACGAGAGAAAGTTAACAGACGTGTCAAGCAAGTCCGCTCGGAACTCATTAGCACCGGCTTCAAAGTGACGGTGCGAAAGTTCGCCAGTGCGAGTGCAGCCGCTTCAAATGCTTTCGATCCAAACCATTGAACCGGTTTCCTCCCGGACAATTGCCAGGTGACACCATCGAGGTGTTAATGAGATGGGGGAAACAAACTGGTGGTACTACGAGGCGGCGGCGAGTAATACTTTGCAAAAATCCTAAATCCAAGCAGCACTGCCAGCAGAAACGCAAACGTCATGGGCAGACGCACGTCAGACTTAACCAGCATGTAGTAATGCAGCACGCCGAGGATTCCAGATAGATAAACGATCCGGTGCAGGCGCATCCAGCGCTTTCCGCCCAAACGCTTTGCCATTCTGTCGGTTGAGGTAATCGCCAGCGGCAGCATCAGAAAGAACGC
>JBGPWS010000384.1:0-3753 GCA_041492345.1 Pyrinomonadaceae bacterium
CTGCTGAAACCGCAGCGCCACCGCCTGAGCCTGCGAAACCAGAACCATCCACCACAGTCGAGAGACCCAAGCCGGTAATTACTTCTGAGCCCGCGGCTAAAACTGTGACGGCGCCGCCACCGCCACCTGCGGGAACGCCTCACAAAACCGAAATCAAGACCCTGGTCAAGAAAGGTGAACCGGCGAAGGCTGCGCCTACGCCCCAGCGTAGCGGCGACGGGGCCAGCGCCGAAGAACTGCGGCGCACAAAGTCCAGCCCGCTGGTGCGCAAGATCGCCGAAGAACACGGCATCGACATCAAGCAGCTCGAAGGCACCGGGATGAGCGGACGCGTAACCAAGAATGACATCCTGAGCTTTATCGAGTCGGGAACTCCGGCTCGGCCAACCACGGCGGCCCCGGTCAAGGCGCAACCCGCGCCTTCCGCTCCCGGACCGCTCGCGCCGTCACCTCAGCCCGCTGCGGCAACCAAGTCCGCGGAAGGGGATCGCGTCGAGCAGATGAGCGTGATGCGCAAGAAGATCGCCGAACACATGGTCCTGTCGCGCCGCACTTCCGCACACGTCACGACCGTCTATGAAATTGACATGACGAAGATCGCGAAACTACGCGATGAAAACCGCGAAGTTTTCCTGGAGCGCACCGGCACAAAGCTGACATTCATGCCGTTCATCTTCAAAGCAGTGACCGACGCGATTCGAAAATTCCCAAACTTCAACGCGCAAGTCAGCGGCGACCAGATCATTTACAAACGTGACCTCAACCTGGGGATGGCGGTGGCCCTCGACTGGGGATTGATCGTTCCGGTGATCAGGCGCGCTGACGATCTTTCAATCTCTGGCCTCGCCCGTGCGGCAAACGACCTCGCCGACCGCGCGCGCACGAAACAATTAAAACCTGATGAAGTGGCCGGTGGTACCTTTACCATCACCAATCCTGGTGTGTTCGGCGGATTGTTCGGCACTCCGATCATCAACCAGCCACAAGTGGCGATCCTGGGCGTTGGGAAGATCGAGAAACGGGCGAAGGTCCTCACGTCCGTAGATGGCGAAGACTACATCGCGATTCGTCAGATGGCGTATTTCGCGCTTAGCTTTGATCACCGCATCATCGATGGCTCGGATGCGGAAAAGTTTCTTGCTTATGTTAAGGAACGCCTCGAGTTTGGCCAGTTTGCAATCTAGCTCTGATCTCACTTCTCATAGGTCCCACTCTTTCTTGCAATCCCGTATCGAAGCGGTAATGAATCGATACTAACTGCTGATTGTGAGATGTTTCCTCACTTATCGTCTTGACGCCCCGTAGTGTTCTATACTATTCGTGAGTTCAAGTTGATGAAGCACCAGCCTTTCCGCTCATCGACCCGACGTTCTAAGAAAACCGTCTGCATAATCTGGCAGACAACGTGAATCAGGAGTTCATCGTCTGAACTCAACAACTTGTCGGATGCGGTTAGGCTGCGCGTCTGCCAATTTAGATAATAAGGAGTCCAAATTCTATGACTATCAAGCTAAAGACACTTCGATCACTCGCGCTTGCTTTCGGGTTGGCGCTGGCTCTTTCCCCATTAGCTCTCGGACAAGGCTCGACCCAAACAACCAAGAAACCGGCTGATGCGACAAGAGCCCGCTCTGTCCCAAGCGGGGAAAAGATGAAGATTAAGGGTGTTGTAGTGAGGCGTGATGCCGACACTTTCACGGTTCGGGATCTAACCGGCAACGATACCGTCGTGAGGCTGACCGACAGAACTTCGGTTAAGGCGAACGGCGGCTTCCTGCGCAGCGGCACGAATTATGGATCGACAAATATTCTGCGCGGCCTCAACCTGGAGGTCGAAGGACACGGTGGATCATCGGGCGAGCTGATCGCAGACAGAGTCAGATTCAACGAATCGGATCTGCGCACGGCGCGAGCGGTGGAGTCGCGGGCGACGCCACTCGAAGAACGCGCCGCCGCCTCAGAAGGCCGCTTGAGCGAAGTTGAGCAGAATGCTCAGAAGCTTTCCGGTCAACTCGATGAACTCGCGGCCGTTTCGAATGCCGCGCGTGGCGGCGCCAAGGCCGCGCAAGAGACCGCTGATGCCGCAGTCGCCGGCGTCAATGCCACTAACGACCGCATCTCGGCGCTGGATGACTATGTGCCGCAGGATACTGCGTCAGTGAACTTCCGCGTCAGCAGCGCGGTGCTTACCGTTGACGGTAAGGCCAAACTCGATGCGATCGCGACGAAGGCCCTCAATGCCAAAGGCTACGTGCTGGAGGTTACGGGCTTTGCCGATTCGACCGGCAACACAGAGCGTAATCGGGTCTTGAGCCAAAGACGGGCTGATTCCGTGATTCGTTACCTGGTTGAGCAGCACCAGATTCCGCTGCGTCGCATCATTACGCCGTACGGTTTTGGCGAGTCGAATCCGGTTGCCGACAACAAGAGCCGCGATGGGCGCGCGCAAAATCGCCGCGTCGAAGTTAAGGTCCTGGTCAATAAAGGTCTGACACAGCCTGCGCCATCGATAAAGCCGGGCAGCAGCGGTTCGGGACAGTAGAACAAGTTGTCAACTTGTGGCTTAGCAACGCAACTTAACAAGTTGCGGTACACGCGCCAACGATCATGCCGTCAGACGGCGTCAAATGATTGGTCTTGCCAGCAACGATGCGAGCTGGCGGCATGAGGAGTTGGTGGATGTTTTTGAGTAAACCCAGGAAATACTTTGCGCCGGCGCAGGTTCTTTCTGCGCTGGCTTTATTTTTGTTCGCGACGGTTTTCTGGAATACGCCGGCCCGCGCGCAAAAACTCAAGCAGTTGCCGCCTCCGCCTCCGGGACCGCGCTTCAAAGCCAAGCCGACGCCCACGCCGGTGCCTACACCTGCACCTGAGTACGAGGTGATCAAGGTCACTTCGAACCTGGTAGTCGTACCGGTTTCTGTTACCGACCAGCAGGGACAGCCGGTGCTGGGCCTGAAGCAAACCGACTTTAAGATCGCGGAAGACGGACATGCCCAGGAGATTGCGCAGTTGGGTGACCCTGAACAAGTGCCCCTGGACATCGCGCTTTTGATTGATGTGTCGAGCAGCGTAAGCGAGCGATTTGGGTTCGAGGAACAGGCCGCCACGAGTTTTCTCAAACAGGTCTTAAGACCCACCGATCACGCCACGGTCTACGCGATCGATCGCACGCCGCGGCTTGAACAAGCGCGCTCCTCAGCCGACATTGCCACGGCGCGATTGATGTCGATTAAGGCTGCGACCGGACCAACCCCGACAGCTTTTTACGATACGGTTATTGAAGCTGCGCGGTACCTCCAGAAGAACACTCCTGAGCAAAACCGGCGTGTGATCGTGGTCATCTCTGACGGCGAAGATAACTTCAGCAATCAGGTGCGCGACTCTTCTCTGGCGGCATATCGGGCGACGCAAGTCGATGAGAACGATTCTTCGCCGGCGGCAAGAACACGACTTAAGAACGCATCTGAGGCTGCGCTTCAGCAGGGTCACCGGAAGGCCCAGGCCGAGGTCCAACTGGAAGTGCAAAAAGCGAACGCCGTCTTTTATTCAATCAACCCGAGCGGCGACGCCCTGAAGCTGAACGTCATCAGCACCCGCGCACAAAACGCCATGCAACAACTGGCGGCCTCGACTGGCGGAACCGCTTTCGTTCCGGAAAGGACTGAAGATCTGGAACCGGTTTTCGGTCGCATCGTGAGCGAACTTCGAGCTCAATACCTGATTCAGTACTATTCGGACAATAAGAACGCC
>JBGPWS010000243.1:0-7187 GCA_041492345.1 Pyrinomonadaceae bacterium
ACCGTCGCCGAATGGTTCCCCAAAAAGGAACGGGCCCTGGCGACCGGCATCTTCAACTCCGGCTCGAACGTGGGCGCCGTTCTCGCCCCGCTCGCCGTCCCGTACATTGCCACACACTTCGGCTGGCAGTGGGCCTTCATAGCCACCGGCGCCATCGGTTTGGTGTGGCTCGCTTTCTGGATACCGGTCTATGAGCGACCCGAGTTACACCCGCGCGTCACAAAGGAGGAGCTCGCCTACATCCAGAGTGACCCGCCCGATTCACCCGCGGCGAGAATTCCCTGGGTGCAATTAATTCCTTACCGGCAGACCTCGGCTTTCGCGATTGGGAAAGCTCTGACTGATCCCATCTGGTGGTTTTATCTTTACTGGGTGCCGGCGTTCCTGAGGCAGAATCACGGGCTTGATCTCACCACGATCGGTCCCCCGTTGATTGCCATTTACGTGATCGCGGATATCGGCAGCATCGGCGGTGGCTGGCTTTCCTCGAGTCTGATAAAGCGCGGGTGGACGATCAATCGCGCGCGTAAGACGGCAATGTTGACCTGCGCTCTATTGGTGACGCCGATAGTTTTTGTTTCAGGCGTTAAGAGTCTCTGGGTAGCTGTCGGTCTGGTGGGACTAGCGGCTGCGGCGCACCAGGGATGGTCGGCGAATATCTTCACGCTGGCCTCGGATATGTTTCCGCGCCGCGCCGTTGGTTCGGTCGTCGGCATCGGCGGGATGGCCGGAGCGTTCACCGGCGCAACCATGGCCGTCATTGTCGGCTACATACTACAAGTCACCGGGGGCAATTATAGAATTCCGTTCATCATGGGCGGAACTGCTTACTTAACGGCGTTACTCGTCATTCACTTGCTCGTCCCAAACATCGAACCTATCGGCGATGTCGAACACGTCGCCGCCAGGCCGCTATCGATCGGTACGATAGTTGGATTCGGATTCATGGGTATCATCTTCGGCTCGTTTGCCGGTTGGTGTACCGGGATACTGTCGAGAGTATCAGGCCCACATCTTTTGGAGTACATGGCTGTGGGCGCACTCGCCGGGTCAATTGTTGGTGTGATTAGCGGCCTGATTATTACCAACTCCGGAGCAAAAGTCAGGACTTAAGCTGTCCCGACAAACTTTTGTTTGTCGTGTCGTTGTAGCACAGGCTGCCAGCCTGTGTTATGACACAAGCGCACAGGCTGGCAGCCTGTGCTACTACAAACTGAAGTTTGTCGGACATCGGAATGAGTATCCTTGACGCATTCAGACTCGACGACAGCATCGCGCTGGTGACGGGCGCGTCGACCGGGCTTGGCCAGGCCATCGCCATCGCACTGGCCGAGGCAGGCGCCAACGTAGCTTGTCACGGCAACACCCACGCGCCTGATAAAACGTGCGAAGCCGTTATGAAAGTTGGCCGGCAGTCTCTCGTCCTAACCGGTGACTTGAGCGTCCGCGAAACACCGCGACAGTTAATCGAGAAGACGATTGCACACTTCGGCCAACTGGACATTCTCGTCAACAACGCCGGCACCATTCGCCGCGCCCCGGCAACCGCCTACTCGGAAGAAGATTGGGCGGCCGTCATTGAAGTAAATCTCTCCAGCGTCTTTCGGCTGGCACAGCTCGCGGGACGGCACATGATCGAACGCGGTCGCGGAAAGATTCTCAACATTGCTTCCTTGCTTTCGTTTCAGGGCGGCGTCACGGTGCCGGCTTATGCGGCTTCGAAGGGCGGCGTGGCGCAACTGACTAAGGCGCTCGCGAACGAGTGGGCTGCAAAAGGAATTAACGTCAACGCGATCGCTCCCGGCTACATGCGGACCGACAACACGCGTGCCCTGCAACAGGATGAGACGCGCAACCGCCAGATACTCGAGCGGATTCCTGCCGGACGTTGGGGCGAGCCGTCGGATCTGGCCGGCGCCGCGGTGTTTTTGTGTTCCGCAGCGAGCGACTATGTGAATGGCCACGTGCTGATTGTGGACGGCGGTTGGATGGGCCGGTGATTTGGAGTGTGGCGGCAAGCGCAGCGCGACGCCGCTTTGCATTGGCGGCCGACGAAATTCACCGAAGAGATCCAAAGCGCCGTCGTTGCCGGCGCACTCCAAAAAACTCGTTGATGAGGAACCAAACTGGATGGAAGCTACTGAGCAACTAAACATGCAACCGCAACACACCGACTGGAGCCGCATTCCGGTCGAACAACTGGAAGCAGGCATCCAGCGGAAAATGATCGTCGGCGAGAAGGTGATGATCTGTCGCCTGCGCATTGCTCTGAACGTGGTAACCCCGGCGCACGATCATCCACATGAGCAAATGACGCTCGTCGAACAGGGCCGCGTGCTGTTTACCATTGGCGACGAGCAACGCATTGCTAAGGCCGGTGACGTGCTTCACTTTCCTCCGGGCACCTGGCACGGTGCGAGGATGCTGGATGAAGAAGTGATTCTGGTGGACATCTTCTCGCCGATACGCGAAGATTTTCTAACTTAGTGGCACAGACTTTAGTCTGTGATTGGATTTTGAGCCGCGCTTTTATCACAGACTGAAGGAAACGCTGAACAAGTTAGTGAGGGATTGTCACGCAGATGTTGGTTTGATATCTCCCTTCTCCCTTTTGGGAGAGGGAGTCAGGACAAACTACTGATCACAGACGGTCTGTGCGACGAACGAGAACGACAAACTAAAGTTTGGCGGATCAAAAATGAGTCTTACGATCAAATCAAAAAATGACTGTCGCTGGGATCTGGTGAGCCTGGGCGAAGTCATGCTCCGCCTCGATCCCGGCGAAGGGCGCGTCCACACGACGCGCAACTTCCAGGTTTGGGAAGGCGGCGGCGAATATAACGTGGCCCGCGGTCTTCGTCGCTGTTTCGGGATGGATGCGGCTGTCGTCACTGCGCTAGCCGACAATCCCGTCGGGCGTCTGGTGCAGGATTTGATCTACCAGGGCGGTGTCGACCAGACACACCTGAAGTGGGTCAAGTACGATGGTGTGGGTCGTTCAGTGCGCAACGGATTGAATTTTACTGAGCGCGGCTTTGGCGTCCGTGCGGCATTAGGTTGTTCAGATCGCGGCCACACGGCCGTATCGCAGCTGAAACCCGGCGACATTGATTGGGAAAAGATTTTCGGGGAAGAAGAAGCGCGCTGGTTTCATACTGGTGGAATCTTCTGCGCTCTGTCCGAAACCACGCCGCAGGTTGCCCGCGAGGCCATGGAAGCTGCTAAGCGGCACGGCACGATCGTTTCTTATGACTTGAATTATCGCGACTCACTCTGGAAAGTGATCGGTGGATCGGCGCGCGCTCGCGAGGTCAATCGCGAACTGGCGCCCCTCATCGATGTGATGCTGGGTAACGAAGAAGATTTCACGGCGGCGCTTGGCTTCGAAGTCGAAGGTATGGATGAGCAGCACTCGAAACTTGACGTTGGCAACTTTCAAAAAATGATCGAGCGGGCGATTCAGGAGTTTCCGAACTTCAAAGTAGTGGCGACGACTTTGCGGAATGCCAAGACCGCCACGATCAACGACTGGGGCGCGGTCTGTTTCTGCGATGGCCAACTCTATCAAGCGCCCACGCGAGAGAATCTGGAAATCTTCGATCGTGTGGGTGGCGGCGATTCGTTTGCTTCAGGTTTGATCTACGGCTTTCTAACCGATAAGGGACCGCGGTGGGCAGTTGAATGTGGCGCCGCGCACGGCGCGCTGGCAATGACTACACCAGGTGATACGACGATGGCCACGCTGGCGGAAGTTGAGAAAGTAATGAAGGGTGGCACGGCGCGAGTGGAACGATAAAAATTTGGAGTGCGGCGACTAATCGCCGCTTTCGAAAGCTCTGACTAGTCAGCGCACTCCATAGGTCGCGCCACGGCAGTCCAAGGAAATGAACAAAACTGATGTCCTCCAACGCATACGCGACACCGGCTTGATCCCCGTAGTGCGTGCGGAGTCAGCCGACCAGGCCATGCGCGCAGTTGAAGCGATCAAAGCCGGCGGTGTCGACGTGCTGGAAGTAACCATGACCGTGCCTGGAGCCATTGGAGTAATTGAGCAGTTGGCCAAAGCCTACGGAGGCGAGGCATTGATTGGAGCAGGCACCGTGCTCGATCCGGAAACGGCGCGAGCCTGCATCCAGGCCGGCGCCCAGTTCATCGTCAGCCCGGCGCTTAACGAAGAGACTATTGCCTTCTGTCGCGAGAACGACGTGGCCGTATTCCCCGGCGCCCTGACGCCCACCGAAGTCGTGCGTGCGTGGAATGCGGGAGCCGACGCGGTGAAAGTTTTTCCAGCGGGAGCGGTCGGCGGAGCCAGCTATCTCAAAGCTCTAAAGGCCCCGTTGCCGCAGATTGAACTAATCCCCACCGGCGGCGTCTCGCTAAAAACGGCTGCAGATTTTATCAAGGCCGGCGCGATGGCGCTGGGCGTCGGCGCTGACCTGGTCGATCCGAAAGCGCTGCGTGACGGCAATGAACAGCTGATCACCGAACGCGCGCGACAGTTTATTGAGATCGTCCGCGAAGCGCGCGCATCTCGCGCCTGAATCACGGCTTGGAAGCCCGCCGCTGCTGCGAACGCCCGGGACAAGCGAACAAGCCCGGCCGAGCCGAGGTTGTGATTCGCTGAGCGCTACCGTCTGCTGTGGCTCACTAACCGCAAGAAGTACCCTGCAACCAAATAGCAAAGATGACTCATCACATGCGGCAAAGGAGAACCTAAATGAAGCACAGGATCGCACCGTTGCTTGTAACGGCCCTTGTATTAGCCGGAACCCTGGCGCTGGCCGCAACCAAAGCTAATTTCAGCGGCACCTGGGTGATGGATAAGAGTAGAAGCGAAGGCATCCCGCCGAATGTCGAACAGACAATGACCCTAACCCAGGTCGATGACAGTTTGACCCTGCAGAACAAGATCGTGACTGCCGAAGGCAACCTCAATGTGAGCGACACCTTCACCATAAACGGGAAGGAAGTGGAGTTCACACAGAAAGTGAACGACGAAGAGATCAAGGGCAAGCGAACCTCGAAGTGGTTAGCCGACGGCAACGGCTTTGAGTCTAATGAAGAGTTTACGCTTGTAGGTGGCGATAACCTTCCGATCACTCAACAGATCACGCGTAAGTGGGTAATGTCCGCCGATGGAAAGACTTTCACCATTGATTTGTTCGGCAAGACACCAAATGGCGACCTGCACACGAAGCGGACATTCGTGAAGAAATAAGCTCTCTCAGAATTGTCTGACAAACCTTTAGTTTGTCTGTGATAAGATTTCCGAAGAGGTACACGAATGTCTTCAGTTGAAATCAAGCTGGACTTACCAGACAACTTGGCTCGTGAGGCTGAGACTAATGGACTGTTGAACCTGAAGCGATTGAGTCTTTGCTTCGCGAAGAGATCCGTCGTCGCCGAGTCAACAACCTATTTGATGCGGCTGATCGTTTGGCGGCTTTAGACGCACCGCTTACTGAGACGGAAGTTGAAGCCGAGATAGCCGCTGTCCGTCATCAAGGATGATGTGGAACGACGAAATAGTCGAGGAAGTCCGCAAGGTGCGTGACGAATACGCGGCGAAATTCAATTATGACCTCGAAGCGATCTTCAAGAACATAAAGCGACAGGAAGAGAAGTCCCACCGGGAAGTCGTCTCTCGGCCGCCAAGGAAACCTGAGTTAGTAGAGCTAACCACACGATAGCCCGACGGCAGGCTCCATGTCGCGAGCCAAGTCTGCGATCAGGAGCGCAAACAGTATGAAGAAAGCATCGGCGAAGAAAAATAGTGACGAGCTCAGGTCCGAATATGACCTCTCGCAACTAAAAGGTGGACAATGACAGTCGCAACAGAAAGCTGAGGGCAGCTTGGAATCGTGTAAACCCCTCGCTTCAAGTTCGGACATACAGTGCGTTAATCCGAGAGTTGAAAGAGATGCTGAAACGCACTTCGCCTGACAGCTTAGCGAAGTAACCGAACTCGGACTCTCACCACTCAAACCGTTGCCTTTTCAACCCACCCATTGCCATAATCGCCGCCAATCATGATTCGACCATTTCGTGGTGTTCATCCGCAGATTCACTCAACGGCCTTCATTGCCGACAGCGCGCAGGTAATCGGTGACGTGCATGTGGGCGAGCAGGCTTCTGTCTGGTTTGGCACCGTTGCGCGCGGCGACATGTACTACATACGCATCGGCGATCGCACCAACGTGCAGGACAATTGCGTGCTGCACACGCGCACCGGCGAGTTGCCCACCATCCTGGAAGACGAAGTGACCGTCGGACACAGCGTTACTTTACATGGCTGCTATGTCGAGCACGGCTCACTGATCGGGATTGGATCTATCCTGCTGGATGATGTGCGCGTGGGAGCCCAATCGCTGGTCGCCGCTGGTTCGCTAATCTCTCCCGGAACAGTTATTCCACCGCGCTCGCTGGTGATGGGAATGCCGGCGCGAGTCAAACGGCCTTTGACTGACGAAGAAGTCCGGAGCCTCGCTCGTTACTGGCAGAACTACGTTGAGTACTCAGCGATGTATTTGAGGGAGTCGCTTTGAGGTCAGTACCGGGAGTGGTAGCGACCGGGTCACAACTCGCGCGGCAGTTGAGACAGAAGCAAAAGTAACCCGGTCGCTACCGCTCCCGGTACCGACCTCATTACACTCGCTTCTCTTGCACAGGTTGCTCAGCCGGCGGCGGCGGCGGCACGTCGCTCTTATATCCGCATTCTTCATTCGCACAACGGCGCGTCGTGCCTTTCCTGGTCGTCTTCTCCAACAGGAAAGGCGCGCCGCATTGCGGACATTTCTCGATGATCGGCTTGTCCCAGTAGACCGCTTCACACTTGGGATACTCGGCGCAGCCATAAAAGATCTTGCCGCGCTTCGATCGCTTGACGATGAGTTCGCCCTTACAGCCCGGACGCGGACACGCAACCCCGGTCGTCTCGCGTTTGATGTATTTGCACTTCGGATAGTTCGAGCACGAGATGAACTCGCCAAAGCGCCCCTGACGCTTCACCAGTTGCGCGTTATCGACCGGACATTTCTCGTCTAGTAACTCAGGCGGCGCGCTGACCTGGCCGCTCTTGGAAATCTTGCGGATGTTGCGACACTCGGGATAGCCCGAACAACCGTAGAACGGTCCGAACCGGCCGCGCTTCAACTGCATCTGCTTGCCGCACAGTTCACATGCTTCGG